>JAPLNJ010000744.1 GCA_026692885.1 Planctomycetota bacterium
GTTTCCCAGATTGCGGAACAGGCGGTCGATGTACGCGTGCGGTGTCTGCTGTGGCGGGGGCGGACCACCTTGCGTGAAGTACAGATCGGGCCAACCGTCGCCGTCGTAATCCAACGCTGCGACGCCGCCGCCATTGAACTCGAACACCGACTCAAAACGCTCGGAAATCCCGCCGTTGAAGTACGTGAAGTCGATCCCGGCCGCGGCGGCCGAGTCGACGAACGTGACTTGGCTCTGGCCCGCTCGGGTGGCCAGCGGCTGATCCGGCCGAGCTTCCGCGCGCCGCCAGGCGGGCAACGCGTAGCTGGACAGGTCGATCTGCCGGCCGAGGTTGTATGCCTCAAGCGTATAGGTCGGACACTCAGGCAGGCATTTGCGGAGCCGCAATTGGGCCGCGGCGGCCCACCGGAGTTGCGGAGCCTGTTCGAGCGCCAGTTGGCACCAGCCGGTCGCCTCCCACGGACGGCCGAGCGATTCCAACAGTTCCACGGTCTGCCGGATGGTCTCCGGTTCCAACTCGTCCTTCAGGCGATCGATCAGCAGATCCAGCTGGGTCAGTTGGTTGGCCCGCTCGGCAAACGGTTTCGCTGGCGTTCCCTTGCCCAGCGTCGTGAGCACCTGCGCCAGTTGATAGTTGGCTCCCAAGTGATTCGGATTTCGCGTCGCGGCTTCCCAGAAGCAGCGGGCCGCCCCCGCGAGCTGCGTCTGTGCCTTGGCCCACAACCCGCGGTCGAACCAGATCTCCGGGTGTTCCTCCGCCGACGCCGGCAGTTGCTTGTGCCACTCGAGAAACTCGGTCGCCGATTCAGCTTCGGCCAAGATCCGGCCCAACATGGCCTGGGCCTCGATGATCGCCGGGTGGGCAGCCACGATCTGACGCAGCAGTTGCTCGGCTTGCTGCGGTTCTGGCCCCAGCCAGACAGCGCGGGCTTCGTGCAAACGCGGCAGTGGATCTTCCGGAACGGCAGCCAAGCACGCTGCGGAGAAGCGGGAAACATCGGCTAATTGCGTTTTGGTGGAACCGACCACAATCAGGTGATGCGACGTAACGTGGCCGGCCTTGAACAACGGCAGGATCAGATTCTGGCCCTCCCAAGTGCGGCTCTCCAGCATGAGCAGATAGATCAAACGTTGGCGTTTCTCGACGCGGCTTGGATCGTCTTGGAGAACTCGGCGGAAATACACTTCCGCGGCGGCGACGCGGCCGAGTTGGAAGGCCTGATCGCCACACGCCTCGATCGCCCCCAGAGCGTCGGCACGGCCATCCTCCGGAACACGGTCGAAGTAGCCCAGTGCCGCGTCGGTTTGCTGCTGACTGGCGGCGGCGTAGCCTGCCACCACTAGTGCTTGGGTAGATTTGGGCGTCTCGCACAAAACGAGGTCTGCCAGACGCTGGGCAGCCTGGAAGTCACCTCGGGACAAAGCCACCTCAGCCTGACTCAACAGCGACTGAGATTTCGTCCCGAAGGTCGACGGGAGCAGGTACACGGCGGCGCCGACGAGCATCGCGAAGGCAACTAGCCCAGCCGCGCGCCGGCCTGTTATTTTGGCCCGGACGTCGGGTGGTCGATCAGCACGGACGGACGGACGACGGCGTTTCATGGAGAAATCACCCCAAGGTTATAGACCCGGCCTTAGATGACCGATCTTAGCATAACACTTTATGTCGGCGGCAGCGGAAGCAATTGTCGCCCGTGCTCCTCGCAGTCTGGCCAATTTTCTTTCTGGCTGTTCGTGCTCACGAACCAGCGAGCCGCTTCAGGCGGCAAGTGAGTGGAGAAGTTGAGTAATCTGCAAAAGGACCTTCACGCCCTGGCCGGGGACGCCGCAGCCGGCAACGTGATGGTGGGCATCGGAGAGAATTACCTGCCAGCGTTTGTCCTGGCACTGACAGCCAGCCACGCGACATCCGGATTGGTACAGAGTGTACCGCTGCTAGTGGGAGCTGTGCTGCAACTGGCAGCACCAGGGTTGCTTCGCAAGTTCGGCTCGTACCGCCGGTGGGTTGTGGTGTGCGTGGCCGTGCAGGCCGCTGCCTTCATGCCGCTGGCTGCCGCGGCAGTATTTCCAGGCTTCCCCGTCCTGCTCATCTTCCTTATGGCCGCCCTGTATTGGGGCAGTGGGATGGCGACCGGCCCTGCATGGAACGCCTGGGTGGGCACGCTGGTGCCCGAGCGGATTCGCGCGCGGTACTTTGCACGGCGGTCGCTGATCTGCCAGGTGGGCTTTCTCGCCGGCTTCCTGTTGGGCGGCTTCGCGCTGCAGGCCCGGGTTCTCGGCGATTCGCGGCTGCAGACTTTTGCCTTGCTGTTCCTGATTGCTGCCGCAGCCCGCTTCATCTCGGTTGGATTCCTGTCGCGACACAGCGAACCTTTGCCGCCGGTCGAGGAGCCCTGCTCGTGGCGGTGGCACAGCATGCTGCAGACGTTGAACGAGGGCGGCAATGGCCGCACGCTGCTCTACCTGCTGGGTGCCCAGGCCGCGGTGCAGATCTCCGGGCCGTATTTCACGCCCTACATGCTGGGACACCTGGAGTTTTCCTACGCCCGCTACGCCATTCTGGTTTCCATCGCCTACGTGGCTCGGATCGCGTGTCTGCCTGTGTTGGGCCGGTTGGCCGACCGCTGGGGCGCCCAGCGACTGCTGTGGTTGGGCGGCACCGCGATTGTTCCCGTCGCCGGGCTGTGGCTGGTTTCCGACTCGTTCTACTACCTGATCTTCGTGCAAGTCATCTCGGGTGCGGCCTGGGCCACGTACGAGCTGGCGATGTTCCTGCTGTTCTTCGAGCATGTTCCGCGTCAGAGGCGGGTCGCGGTGCTGACCGTCTTCAACCTATTCAACGCCATGGCCATCGTGACCGGCTCGGTAGTGGGCGGCTGCCTGCTGGTAGTCCTAGGCGAGAATCGCGGCGCGTACTTCACGCTGTTCTTAGCTTCCACGACGGTCCGAGCGGCCGCCTTGTTGCTGCTGGCCAAGCTGCCGTCCAGAACCACGTCCCTCGCCCGGCTTCGGCCGTGGCTGCTGCGACTGCCCTTCGCCAGCGGCCACCGCCCGCTACGCATGGCGGCCGGCGCGTCGCCGCCCATGCCGCTCCGCCAGGACGCACTGGTCCGCTCGCCGACACTCGACTTCGACCCGGCGGGCAAGAAAGCCACCGCCGCCTGACCCGTTCGTTTAATCGCAAGCCGGGGCGTGCGTGCGGCAGCTGCCGATCCCCTCGCACGCCTCCGGCTTGCGGTTAAACAATCTCAGCTCCGCACTCTAACTGCGTCGCATCCCCAGTGCGTCGTCAAGGCTAAAAAGTGGGGTAAGCATCCTGCTTGCCTTTCGCTTCATCGCGTCAAACGCAAGCTGGAAGCTTACGCCACCGCATACTAATCCGGCAACTTCCACTCACCGCGGAAGGCGCGCGGTAGGAGTAACGCGTTGGCCGCGTCGTCGCCAACGAACCGCTCAGCCTGCGGATCCCACGCGAGTTTGCCGCCTTGCTTGACGGCGATCAGCGCGAGTTGGCACAGCGTGTCGGATCGCACGGCCGCTTCGATATCACAGATCGCCCGAGTGCGGTTCTTGATCGCGTCGACAAAGTTGCGTGTGTGCTGGAGGCTGATGGGCAACTGAATCGGCAGCGTATCGTATTTATTCTGCGGATCGCGATGTAGTACATCGTCGCTGGCCGCGATCGAGCCGCGGGCCACGTGCTCCCAGGTCGACTGGCACACGAACTTGTTGCCGTGCGAGAACCCGGTCGTCCCGTCGATGACAAACGT
>JAPLNJ010000745.1 GCA_026692885.1 Planctomycetota bacterium
GGAGCCTCGCCCTCCCGATCGTTCCCGCGTGTTTTTGTTTTTTTCGAGGACTTCACAAGTAAGGAAGGAATTAGCGATGGCACGTCCGATTACGTTGGTCACCGGTCAGTGGGCCGATCTGCCGTTGGAGGCACTGGCCGCCAAGGCTCACTCGTTCGGGTTTGAGGGCCTGGAGTTGGCCACCTGGGGCGATCATTTCCTGGTCGACCAGGCCCTGGCCCAGCCGGACTACTGTGCGAAGAAACGCGAAGTGCTGCAACAACACGAGATGCAGGTCTTTGCCATCAGCGGCCACTTGGTCGGCCAAGCCGTCCTCGATCCCATCGACCAACGGCATCGTGGCATTGTGCCGCCGTACGTCTGGGGCGACGGAGATCCGGCGGGCGTGAACCAGCGGGCTGCGGAAGAGCTCAAGAACACGGCGCGGGCTGCGCAAAAACTTGGCGCCCAGATCGTCACCGGTTTCACCGGCTCCAGCATCTGGCATCTGTGGTACTCGTTCCCGCCGGTGCCGCCCGCGATGATCGACGCCGGCTTCCAACTGCTGGCCGAGCGGTTCCACCCGATTCTGGATGTCTTCGGCCAATGCGGGGTGAAGTTCGCTCTGGAAGTACATCCGACGGAGATCGCCTTTGACCTGCACAGCGCTCAGCGGGCGTTGGAGGCCCTGGACCACCGGCCGGAGTTCGGTTTTAATTTCGACCCCAGCCACCTGATTTGGCAGGGCGTCGATCCGGCCGAGTTCATCCGCACGTTCCCCGACCGGATCTACCACGTCCACATGAAGGACACGATTGTCAGACCGCAGGGCCGCAACGGGATCCTGGGTAGTCACCTGAATTTCGGCGACCCGCGGCGCGGCTGGGATTTCCGGTCCCTGGGCCGCGGCAGCGTGAACTTCGAGGAGATTATCCGCGCGTTGAACGACATCGGTTATCAAGGCCCGCTGTCGGTCGAATGGGAAGACAGCGGCATGGACCGCGAGCACGGCGCCAAGGAGTCGTGCGAATTCGTGCGCAAGCTCGAATTCCCCACCGCCGGCCGCGCCTTCGACTCGTCGTTTGAACGGTAAGAATTTGGAGTGCGGTGACCTGTCACCGCTTTTCAAAAAACCGTCCGAACGAGACCCTGCCTTTGCGTGCAGGGAGAAGCGAACGGGATGCGTTGGCCCAATGCCGCATGCTTTGAGCGGAACGGCGCTAGCCGCCGACGAAGACTGGCCGCGTCTTCTCGCCCAGAACCCGCGGCTAGCGCCTTGCGGCTCACCATGTCCGGGTGCAAAGCAAGTGGCATTGGGCGTCAGTGAACATCGCGGAAATCCGCGTTCCCAGGCGCTGCCTGGGAACGCACCGTATGGCCGGCTCCGCCGGTCTTCTTGCGAGGCAGAACCTCGTAACCAGAGCGATTCATGGATTTCGAACGATGCAAACGAATGGCACCTCAAATGACATCGCCTCCCCGCCCCAGATGCGTCTGACGTCAAGGGAGCCCTCTGAAAAGCGGTGACAAGTCACCGCACTCCAAAAAAAGGATGACCTCATGTTTCGGGCCAGCTTACGCATTGCTGCCTTGTTGATCGGTTTGCTCGCCGCCCTGCCAACGCGGGCGGCGGATCGCTATGTGTGGATCGAGTCGGAGAAGCCCACGCGCGCGAACCTCCAGGGCCAGACCGGCGACTGGGGCAAGCCCCAGTTCCTGTCCGACGCCTCATGGCTGCAGATCTCGCTGACGCCCGCAGAGGCCACCCAGAAACTGCCCAAGGACGGCGGACTGCTGGAGTACGACTTCAACGTCGAGCAAGGCGGCCGGTACGAAGTCTGGAACCGCATCGGGTTGGAGTTCGTACGCACGGCCTTCGACTGGCGCATCGATAACACCGCGTGGCAGACCATCACACCCGACCTGCTGACTACGGACCTGATGGAAATCGGCTTCTGGTGCGAAGTGGCCTGGCTCAAGCTGGGCCAGGCCGAAGTGGGCTCCGGCAAACACACGCTGCAGATCCGTATCGTGCAGGGACAGAAGGAGGAGAAGAAACAGAAGGACGCGGCCGGCAAGGAAGTCGAAGTGGCCGTCAAGGTGCCGGACAAGGTCCTGTACACCTCCGACTGCATCTGCTTGGTTCAGGGCGCCTTCCGCCCGCACAGCAAGTTCAAGCCTGACCAGCAGTGGCAGACCGACGACGACAAGCAAGCCGCCACAACGGTGGTCAAACTCCCTGCCAATGCCGGGCCCGCGGAAGAACGGCTCGAAACGTCCCTGGCCGGTCTGTGGCAGGTCTGCCGCTACGACGAGCAAGAGGTGGTCGACCGCACCGAGCCGGTTAAGAGCTTGCCGGATGCGGCGCAAGCCTTCTGGATGTCCATTCGCGTGCCGGGCGATAAGTACGTGGTCAAGCCGGAACTAACCTTCTGCCACCGCTTCGTCTACCGGACGCGAATCCGTGTGCCGAACGAACTGGCGGGCCGCTCGTTTTTCGTGCGTCTGCCGTCCTGTAACATGCTCACCAGCGTGTTTGTCAACGGCCAGTTGTGTGGCGGCACGAAGGCCATGCGCACGCTGTTCGAATGCGACGTGACCCGCGCTATTCGGCCGGGCCAGATCAACGAGCTTGCGGTGGCCATCAAGGACACCTACTACGCGCTCAGCCCGAAGAAGACCGGCAAGAGTTGCCGGCTGTCGTTCAACACCCCGCTGTCGTTCCTGGCACAGAACTGGTTGTCGCAGCACTTCGATTTCCCGGTGTCCAGTGTCACCTCGGCCGGCATCCTGGAGGAACCCAGTTTCGTCGTGGCCGGCAGCGTCTACACCAACGACGTGTTCCCGATCGCGTCGGTGAAGGATCGGAATCTGGCGCTGGAGCTGACCCTGAAGAACCCGAGCGGCGCCGATCGACAGGTTCGCGTCGAGAACGTGGTGGTGCCGCATCCGACGACTCCGGCCGGTCCCGCCGGTGCGGTCGCCAAGTCGTTTGCGGCTAGAGATGTCCGCGTGCCGGCGGGCCAGGAGACGGTCGTCAAGCTCTCGGAGCGATGGGAGAATCCGCAGCTGTGGTGGCCGGACAAACCGCACCTGTACGACGTGGTGACGCGGGTCAGTCTGGACGGCAAGATCGTCGACGTACGCCGCACGCCGTTTGGTTTCCGCCAATGGGAATGGACCGGGCCGCAGTTCAAGCTGAACGGCGTGCCGTGGCAATTGTGGGCAGATGTCACGGACTCGGACGGACGCCCCGGTGCCGCAGCCACGGTCGCCCGCTGGCGCCGGCAGGGCCACAACATGTGGCGGTTCTGGGGCGACCGGTTCGGCGACTTGAACCAGCAAGCCGCACTCGACTTCATGGACGCCCAGGGCATCCCCGTACGCCGTAGCGGCATCTTTGACGGCCAGGGTGCCAATTACCTGCACGGCTTGGTGTCCACCGAGACAGTGAACGGCAAGCAGGTTACCGTGGCCTTCCAGGATCTGTTCGACAACTGGCTCACGCAGTTGAAAGCCTGGGTCAAGGCCGAGCGCAACCATCCGTCGATCTTCGTCTGGTCGATCGAGAACGAGATCACGTTCATCAACTCCCGCAACCTCGGCCTGGCCCCCTACGTGGAACCACAGATCGCGCGCGCGGCAAAGGAAGTCATGGCGCTCGATCCGACGCGGCCGGCGATGGTCGACGGTGGGAACTGCCTGATGGACAAATCGCTGCCGATCAACGGCTGCCACTACGTCGAGACGTTCTGGCGGGACTATCCCGACGAAGCCTACACGCTGGAGCGGGCGCTGCTGGCGCATGAGAAAGCCCTGTCGCCAGGGTGGGGCAAGTCGATCTGGCAACTCATGCCCGACCGGCCGATCTTCATGGGCGAGAGCTATTTTGTGCGCGGCATGAACCCGGCGGATTTCGCCCAGTTCGGCGGCGAAAGCGCGTTCACGGGCTGGGCCTACACGAAACGCGGCGCGGGGCTGTATGCCAAGATGCTGGCCGAAGGGTATCGCTGGCACGGCGTCGCCGCTCAGCACTTCTGGTTCGGCGCCGAGGATGCGGATCTGCATCAGAATTCCTGGCAGCCGGTGTGCGTGTTCTGCCGACAGTGGAACTGGACGTTCGCCGGCGGCACTCCCGTGACGCGCACGCTCAAGGTTTTCAACGACACGCACTACTCCGACCCGATCGAGATGGGTTGGGAGCTGAAGCTGGATGGTCAGCGCGTGGCTGGCGAGAAGCAGCTGTATCACCTGGCGCCCGGGGCGCATCAGGAGGTCGAGATCATCGTTCAGGTTCCCGCGGTGCCCCGACGCACGGCAGGCGAATTCAGCTTGACCTGCCGCCGCGCCGGCCAGGAGGTGTTCCGCGAGGTAAAACCGGTGGCGGTCATCGATCCGAACGCCGGTCCGAAACCGTCGCTGGCTCGCGAGGAATTGGCCGTGCTGGATCCGGCGGGCGTGGTGCAAGCACGCCTGCAGGCGCGCGGGATCGGGTTCACTGCCGTGGCCGGCTGCGAACAGGTCACGCCCCGGACCCGCGTGTTGGTGATCGGCCCGGACGCCCTCAGTCCGCGTGACGCCACCGACCCGAAGTGGCTCTCCCTGGCCGCCCGCGGCGTGCGCGTGCTGGTGCTCGATCAGCAGTATCCGTTGCAGTACCAGGCGCTCCCGGCTGACCTCGTGCCAACCGCTTACGTCGGGCGCATCGCCTTTGCGGAGAATCTCCAGCATCCCGTCTTCGCAGGACTGGACCAAGCGGATTTCTTCACGTGGTCTAAGGACCACATCGTCTATCGCCACGTGTATCAGAAAGCCTCGCACGGGGCCAAGTCCCTGGCCCACTGCGACGAGAAGCTCGCCTGCTCGGCCATCGCCGAGTGCGGCGTGAACGACGGCCTTCTGCTACTCTGCCAGTTGGTGGCGGGCACGAAGCTGGGCTTCGACCCCGTGGCCCAGCGGCTGTTCGACAACCTGCTCGCGTACTGCCAAGCGTACCAACCCGCGAGCAAACCGACGGCCGTGGTGTTCGACGAAAACACGCCCATCGGCAAGTTGCTGGCCGGGTCCGGCTTGATCTACGACAAATCGCCGGACGTGCTGTCGGCCGTGCGCGACGGCCAGCATCAGGTGGTCGTGGTCGACGCCAACCCGACCAACCTCCAAGCCCTGGTCGGCAACGCCGACGCCGTCAAGGCGTTTACCGGCCGCGGCGGCTGGTTGTTCCTGTGGGGACTCACACCGGACGGATTGGCCTCGTTCAACAAGCTGGTGGGCGTCGAGCATCTGCTCCGGCCGTTCGAACGCGAGCGGGTCACGTTGCCGCCCGTGCGTGATCCGCTGCTGTCCGGCCTGACCATGCGCGACGTGGTCATGTCGTCCGGCGAGACGATCATGTTCGGCGACAAGTTCCTGGCCAACGACGTGTTCACCCATGTGGTCGACTTCGACGACATTGCGCCGTTCGGTGAATTTCCGTCGTTCAAGCATTTCTACACCGACCGAGATCAGCCGAACCCGGACAACCATCCGCGGAACATGGTCAACGGCTTCACGGCCGAAGACTCGTGGAAGTACATCTTCTCGATGTATCCGTCCAGGGGGCGGACCGAGTTCGATCTGAAGCTGCCGCGGGAGGAGACAACCCTGCAGCTAGACTTCATCCCCAACACCCTCTACAACATCATCAACAAAATCGAGCTGACCTACGACGGCGACGAAGCGCACAAGGTCACCTTGAACCTCAAGCCCGAGGGCGGCCTGCAGTCCGTCGAGTTGCCGCATCGCCAGGTCCGGGTGCTGCACATCAAGTTCGCCGGCTGGAACGAGCGCAGCACCCAGGACGTGATCGGTGTCGACAATCTGTGGATCAAGGTCCAACGGAAGCCCGATTTCTATCGTCAGGTCCAGCCGCTGTTGAACCTCGGTGCGCTGGTCAAGTATCCGCAGGGCGCCGGCGGTCTGGTGCTCTGCCAGTTGAACATCCTCAAGAGCGAAAGCGTGCCCGAAAACGCGGACAAGAAAAAGCACATCGTCGCCACACTGCTGCGGAATCTGGGGGCGCCGTTCGCCGGGGCCAAGCTGCTGGTGGCCGGCGAGGGACTGAAATACACGCCGCTCGCCTTGGAGGAGAAGTGTAACCAGTTCCTGACCAGTGACCGCGGCTGGTTGGACGGAGGGCGCGACCTGCAGCTCCTGCCCGTCGGCCGGAACAAGTTTGCTGGCGTGGAGTATCTGATCCGCGACTTCAAAACTTCGCCGCTGGCGTCCTGCGTGATGCTGGGCGGACCGGGCGTCAAAGGCAACCTGCCCAACGAGGCAAAAGATCTGCCTGTGGCTCAGAAGGCGGACGCCTTGTTCTTCCTGCACGCCTTCCGTCGGCTGCGCGACTGGCAGCCGCCCGGGCAGGGCGACAAGACGCCGCCGGCGTTGTTCCAATACGTCGTCCGCTACGCCGACGGCCAGACGGTCGAGGTGCCCGTGCGTTATGCCGACGGCGCGGACCATTGGATCGTCAAGGATCCCCAGGGTCTGAAGCACGCCACCGTCGCCTGGGCCGCCCCGTTCCCGAACGACAAATCGGGTGAGCAGGCGGTGGTCTACCAGCTGCAATGGAACAACCCGCGGCCCGATGTGGAGATCAAGTCGGTTGATCTGCGCTACGATCCGGCAACTGGCGGCCAGTACGGCATCCCCGCGTTGCTGGCGATCACCGCCGCGACCAGGATTCGGCCCTAATGCCAAACGGTTTTCGGGGTTGTCGGTGTCAAGCATGGGGTTTTATGGTTCTGTGAATTGGATGCCACGGGCTCGCCCCGTGGAGGCTCACGTTCGCAGCTACACGAGGCTTGTGTGTAGCGACGAACGTAAGCATCCCCCGGACAAGCCAGCCTCGTTACGCATAACGCTTCCGCCCCAAAGGGGCATTAACAAATCAGCCCAGGGCAGAGCGTAGCGGCGACAGCCGCGGAGCGCCGCCCTGGGTACGGGTTCGATTCAGCACGGTAGCCCTGAAAGGGCGAAACAAATCGGTAATCCCACACGTATTCTTCGTCTTCAAACAAGATGGATGTAGTTCTTGACTAAGGAATGTGGCGTGGTTGCCCTGTGCTGGCTTGTTTCGCCCCTTCAGGGCTGGCGTTCCTGATACTCCCCTAACCCAGGGCGGCGCTACGCGGCTAACGCCGCTCCGCTCGGGGCTGTTATGTGGCTGCCCCTATCGGGGCGAAAAACTTGTGTATAACAATGAGGGGCAAGCCGGGGGCATTCATCAAATACCAAAGGGAATGCCGACACCTCGAAAAACCGTTGGGCCCCGTGGAAACCTCGCGGATCTTGCAGGAGTTTCGGGAAAACGGTAGCCTCGACGTAGCGTGCCCGATGAAAGGACGTTGCTGATGACTGAAACCGCCGAAAGAATGAAGAGTCACCTTCTGGAACTTTCCATCCGAGACCGAGCGGAGCTGGCGCAGTTCTTGATTCAGTCGTTGGATGAAGGCGACGACCCGAACGCAGAGGCTGCGTGGGATACTGAGCTCTCCCGCCGTATGCAGGACATCGAAAGCGGCGTGGAAGCAGGTGAATCTGCGGACTCGGTCTTTGAGCAACTGCGGATGAGATGAAGGTTGTCTCAGTACAACTCGATCATCTGTTCGCCACCGTGTTCCGGGTTGCCGATCAGGCGTTGCCGCAGGGGGTCGACGACAAAATCCAAATCCTCTAGCGGGATTTGGCCGATCAAGACGGGGCAGTCGTCGGGCAGTTCCGCCACACTCACGCGGCATTCGCGGTCTTGGACCGTAAGTCGCACCGAACTGAACATATTCACCTTGCGGACACCGTTGGTAGTCCGTGACAGGCGAGTTTGATACTGCTCCAACCCGAGTTGGTCGATCAGCCGTCTGGGCAAGGACAGGAACGTCGCGCCCGTGTCCACCAGGGCCTCGGAGACTTCGATGGTGCGCACTCGCTCGGGCAACAACAGGCCTTCTCGCAACTTGCTGTAGTCGCTCAGATTCTCTATCTTGGCGGACACCAGGACTCTGCCCATCGTTGAAGTCTCCATAGCTGTCCCTCCTCTTCGTCTCCCCTGTATTCTATACGGTGGGCGTGGCTGGCGTAAACAAGCACCAAACGCCCTTGGGGTCCGGGGCGTCAAGAATGACAGTAGTTCGAAGTTCGGAATGTACACTGCCCGCAGGCAGGTTTGTCCATTCGTAGAGCGGAATTTATTCCGCTTTTCACTGAACGGATTGAAATCCGTTCTACGACAAAGCTGCCCGCGGGCAGTATAGCTGAACTCGTGAGAATTCCAGGGGTTTGGCGAAAACCCCTGAATTCTCACGAATTCAGCTACGCCAATTTGGGCCTTGATCGGAACGTTGCGCACTGTAACCCGACGCGTCAGCGAGGAAGAGCGGCGTTTCCTCGCTGACGCGTCGGGGTACTATGATCTGCTGCTAGCGTTTTGCGCCACCTTATGATCAAGGCCCCAATTTGCCACGCCGCTGCGAACTTGGAACTACTGAATAAGGTCTTGGGCGAGCGGCAGGAAATAACTCACCAAACCCGATCCAGTCCGATCCAGTCCGTTCCGGTTCCGTTCCGACACTGTCCCGGTTAGAGGTCCGCTACACTGGGTTTTGCCAAGCTCACGATTTTTCCGAAAATCCTGCTAAGAAATGGCCGGCCGGTTGGTCTAATCATCTGTTGGTCGCACCGGGGGACGAGCGAGGCCTCAGCGAGGAAGACTATTTTCGTGTTGAGTGACGAATCGCTGGTCACGGCCTACTTGGCCTCCGGAGAAGCGGCCTCGCTGGAAACGCTGGTGGAGCGTCACTTGGGACCGGTCCGCAATCTGGTCTTCCGCATGGTGCTGGACGACCATCTGGCGGACGACCTGACCCAGGAGGTGTTTCTGCAAGCGATCCGCGGGTTGCCGTCGTTCGGCGGGCGAGCGAAGTTCTCGACGTGGTTGTATCGGGTGGCCATGAACGCCATCCACAACCACCTGGGGCGCGAACGCCGCTCGCCCGTCGAGTTCCGTGAGGAACTGCCGGACGCGGGACAAACCGGATCGCGGCCCGACCAGACCGCACTGAGCCACGAACTGCAACGCGTGCTGGAGACGGCGCTGGCGGAACTCGACCCGCGGTTGCGGGCGGCGTTGGTGTTGACCGGCCTGGAAGGCCTGCCGATCAAGGAGGCGGCGGCCATCGAAGCATGCTCGCTCCCCACCATGTACTGGCGGATGCACCGGGCACGAAAACTGTTGAAGAGCCGACTACAGAAGTACCTGAACGAATGAGCCAGTCACAGCACAAACGCGACAATCTATTGCAGGCGTGGGCGCGCCAGCGGGCGGCCGATGCCCCGACGCTCCACCGCTTGAGGGCGCAGATCCTAGCCGAGGCGGAGCGTCACACTGGCGGAAGTGGTCGCGGCCGCGAAGCCAGGCAGCCACTGCGTCTTTCGCCAACTTGGCTGGTGGCCGCCGCCAGCTTGCTCGTCGCGTTGGGGCTCGGCTATGCAGGCTTCCGACTCGGCTCGCAGAATCCACCAAATTCCATTGCTCCAGCGACCGACACAGCGGTTCCGGTGTTCGCCCAACTCGATCCGCCCGCAATGCACACGGCGGTGACGTTACTGGCGGAACTGGAGTGGATGTTTGATCAACGCCTGCAATGGGTGGCAGAAACCAGCGGGCAAGTCCGCCTGGGGATCGCTGAACCAGGAGCGTACGTCGGGGGTCAGCCGACGGTGCTGGTGCGCATCACCGTCGTGCAGCGGGATCCGGCGCGGGCTACCTGCCAACTGCTGTGGAGCGCACAAGTTGTCGGTGGCGATCAACAGCTGGTTCGTCTGGGCAACGGTCCTGCCGGGGCCGCCGACGAACCGCGGTGGCAGGTCTGGGCGTACGCGTTGCCTGATGGCCGAATCATGGTCGACAGCGAACTGCGGTTGCCCGGTCCCGTGCGCTTGCACGTAGCTTGCGGCGGAGTGCAAGACAGCGGCGTGCCGACGAAAGTCTATGCAGGCCGTCAGGGCAACGGCGAATTCGAGGTATATCAAACCGTGGCTATCTTGAAGGCAAAGGTGAGTTGAGTGAAGACGCTAAGGAGGGGCGAATCAATTACTGTCGGATTTATTCATAGTAGTCCGCACACTCCGTGTGCGGAAATCGGCACACGGAGTGTGCCGTCTACTATTCTTGCGACACTTATTGATTCGCCGTTTCTAACGGCCGCCGTCGGCATTCTGCTCCTGATGACGTCAACCTTGCTCGCGGCGGACGCCAAGTTGCGCATCGAGCCACGGGAGACATGGTCCGCCGTTTTCGGCGACTCCGAAATGACGTTCAACTTTGAGTTGTCGAGCACCGAGCCCTTCGACGGTCAAGTCGGATGGGTCCTTTCGGCCAAGAACCGCACGATCCTTCGCGGCGAGGCGCCCGCCGCCATCCTTCCCGACAAACCGGCGACGGTGACGGTCCCGCTGCGCATCCCGCCGGTCAAGGAAGGGCTGGTGTTTGGAACGGAACTTACCTTGTCCGTCCACGAAAAAGGCGGTCGCAAGCCAGTCGTCAGCCTCGTGAAACCCCTCTGGATCTACGCCCGTGACCCGTTTGTGGATCGCAGCCAGTGGCTGAAGGATTTGAAGCTGATGCTATATGACCCCGCCGGTAAGACGGCCGCTGTCTTTGACCAAGCCCACGTCCCGTTCCGCGAACTGCGGAACACCGCCGCGATCGCGGAACTGCAGGAAGGATTGCTGGTGATCGGCGAGGATGTTTCGCTGGACGACCATCGGGATGTGGCCGAGGCGGTCTGCCAGCTGGCGGCCAACGGTGTGCCGGTACTGTGCCTGGCAGCGGCCGACGGCGCGTTCGAACTGCCCGGCGGCGGGGAGGTCACACGATCTGGGGCTGATGCCGACCAAGACGAGCGGTTGCTGCCCCGTGGGTCAGGGCGCCCCCAGAGCCTGACCTTCCGGCGCGCGGATGTGCTCGCCGATTTGGACCACCGGCTGGATGCCCAGGGCTGGCCGCCCGACGGCAAGCTGGTGGCCCACGGTTTGGCATTGGCGAGTGAGCACGGCCGGGTCGTGGCCCAAGTCACGGAGTCGGCCGACGGCTGGGCCTGGCTGCAAATGCGTTATCCGCCTCCCGGTGCCACGCTGGTAGTCTGCCAATTCACCATCATCCAACGGTGGGACGCCGGTCCCACACCGCGGTTTCTGCTTGCTCGGCTGCTGGAATACTTGGATGAAGGACGACGGATGACGGATGACGGATGAAGGATGAAGGATGAAGGATGAAGGACAACTGACAACTGACAACTGACAACTGACAACTGACAACTGACGAAGGCCCCTTTTTCAAACCGGAGGAACTATTCATGTCAACGCTGATACGCTGGTCCGTCGTGGCCGTCCTTGTGGTGCTCGCATCGTCCGGGCCGCTTCGCGCTGCCGACAAGGGAGCCAAGAGCGCCAAGAATGTCGAGAAGGTCTATCCCGTGGCCGTGTTTCCGTTCGTGGAACGAGGCCGGGAGGTGACGTCGATGGGTGGCAAGGTCTCGGATCTGCTGTTTGCCCAGCTGGTCGCCAATCCCGAGTTGTTCCTGGTCGAGCGTGAGAACCTGAAAACCCTGTTGGATGAGCACGAATTGAATCTTTCGGGGCTCGTCAATCCCGCGGAAGCCACCAAGGTCGGCCAGCTGACCGGCGCGAAGATCTTGGTAACGGGGTCGGTGTTGCAAGTCGATGCCGATCTGTATCTCGTGGCCAAGGTCATTGGCACCGAGACCAGTCGCGTGCTGGGCGCCTCGGTCAAGGGCAAAATCCGCGATCCGCTGGACAAGCTGGCCGAAGACCTGGCCGGGCAAATCTCCAAGACCATCGCCGAGCGGGCCGAGCAGTTGGTGGCCAAGCCGGTCACGCACGAAGACCGGCTGGCGACCCTCAAGGACAAGCTGGGGAAAGGCAAACGGCCCGTGGTCATGGTCGAAGTCCGGGAGCGGCATACGGGACAGATGCTGGTGCTGTTCCAGCGTCCGGCGGTCGAGGTTACCGTCGAGGTCGCTCCGCGTCCCGCCGCTCAAATCATTCTGGACCCCGCGGCCGAAACCGAACTGATCCTGTTCTGCAAGGAACTGGGCTTCGAGGTCGTCGATCCAACCGAAGGCAGCCGCAAGGAGGCCGACGTGATCATCAGCGGCGAGGGACTCAGCCAGTTCGCCACACGGCACGGCAACTTGCTGTCGGTCAAGGCCCGTCTGGAAGTCAAAGCCGTGGATCGTCACACGGGCCAAGTCTTGGCTATCGACCGCCAGACCTCGGTCGCCGTCGATCCCGCCGAGCAGATTGCCGCCAAGACCGCCCTGCAAGATGCCGCCGCCAACATTGCCGAACGCCTGCTGCCCAAGCTAATGCAACCGGAGCAGGAGAAGAAGAAAGACAAGGGCAAGAAGGACCGGAAGTGAAGCGACCCGCCGGTCACCGGGGCCAGGAGCTAGGGGCCGGCGCATCAATAACTGTCGCAAGTATAGTAGTCGTCACGCTCCGCCGTGACGACATGTCATCACGCGGAGCGTGATGACTACTTTGAAAACCCGACACTTATTGATGCGCCGGTCCGAAGGGCCAGGAGGCAATTCTTGCCCGCTGGAATTGACCGCGGTATATTGCCCGTTCGGGCTATCCAGGAGAACCACCATGCCGAGACGGTTGCGTCAGTTCCTAGCGTCGTTCCTTGCGATCGTCGTCCTCATCGCCGCGGCAGACGAGTTGATGGCGCAGCAGAAAGCCGCCTTGCCAGGCGAGCAGGCTCAACTCGCGTCGCAGGAGTCTCAGGAAGAACTCGGCCCAGAAATCCCGACGGCTCCGAGCAAGCCCGCGCCGCCAGGACGAGCAAGTCCGCGCGAGAAACACCTCGCGGGCTCCATCGTGGTCATGACGTTTGAACCGGACACGTTCACGGCCCAGGGTGACAAGTTGCGCGTCGCCGACCTGAGCGGTTGTGGCAACGACGGGATCGTTGGGGGAGCAACGCAGACGCCCGGCGGTGCGGCTGGAGCCGCGCTGGAATTTGGCGGACGGGCGTTCATCGAGTTTCCCACGCTGCGCGAGCAATTGACCAAGGATTTGAAGGAGTTGTCGCTCGCGTGCTGGGTGATGCAAGCCGATCGCGAAGGAAACGCTATGATCTTTGACGTCGGCTCCTGGGCTGGCCGGAGCATCACGCTCTACCGGAATAACTCGCGATTCCGCTTCATGCTTCCCGGTGGCTCCGCCCGCAGCTGTGCCTCCGAAGTAGCCGAAGCCAAGGCTTGGTATCACCTTGTCGGGGTCTGGAACGGGAAGGAACTCGTTCTGTACATGAATGGGCGGAGTGCCGCCACGGTACCGACGGAAGGTCTGGTACTTAATGCGGCTTCGTTGTCGGCCGAACCCGCACGCCTTGGTGCTTTGGCAAAAGTTGACGAGCGGTCAGAACTCTATTTTCGCGGACTGATTGACGAACTGGCGATCTTCAATCGAGCCCTGTCCGAAGCGGAAGTTCAGACCCTCTTCCAACTTGGACTGCGTGGTGAACCGCTGACGGGCGTTGCCGACGCAGCAGGCCTGGCCTCCGCACCACCTCCCGCTGCTCAGAACGTGGAGTCTGGAAAGGAGGAACGGACGGTCGCCATCCTCGGTTTCGCCGATAAAGGTCCCTCTGTGGAACTGGCGCCGCTGCGGATCGCGTTGGCGGAAATGCTGACTGGGGATCTCTCGCAACTTGAAGGCATCCGGGCGGTCGAACGGGTCCGTGTCTCACAGTTTCTTGGCGAGACCAACTTAAGTGAATCGGCGCTGATCGAGAAAGCCACCGCGCAGGGAACCGGACAGACACTGGCCGCGGCCTATCTGGTGAGCGGGACGTTCTCCGCGACACCGGAAAAGATCGCCGTCAAAGCCGCTCTCTACCGCGTGGGAAAGAAGGAGCCACTCGAAGAGTGGACGTTCGACGCCGCGCCCGATCGGTTCTTCGAGTTCGAGCAGCAACTGTGCGCGAAAGTCGTTCAGGCGATGGGGATCGAGAAGCCGGTACGCCGCTTGCCTCCCCCAGCGTTAGACGGGGCGTCACCGACAGTCGCCATCCTGGCTCTAAAGAATCTGGGCACATCGGCGCGCTTACAGCCGATGGAAAGTGGCTTCGCGGAATTCCTGCAGGCCAGTTTGAGTGCGCTGCCGAACGTGCGGTTGGTGGAACGGGAGAGGCTGCGTGCGGTACTCGCGGAACAACAGCTGAGCGTGTCTGGTTTAGCAGATCCGGCAACGGCGGTCCAGGTCGGGCGTCTGCTCGGAGCAGAACGCTTCGTCTATGGATCGTTTATGGAATCGGGGAACAACCTCCGCATCGACCTGCGGTTGACGGACACCAAGAGCGCTTCGGTCCTGCGGGCTGAATCCGCGTCAGGCCCGACCGAGCGTTTTGCCGAGCTGGTGGAGGATCTGGCAGTGCGGCTCGCGGCCGACTTGGCGATCCGCCCCCCGACGAATGCCGAGAAACTTGTCCGTGCGGCAACCCCCGCGCACAACATCGAAGCGGCCATCCACTTCGCCAACGCCCAGCAGTCCTTCTCGCGAAGTGAGTTTGCTGACGCCGCAGCCCATTTTGAACGTGTCTTGCTGGTTGAGCCTAAGAACGTCCGCGCCGGCATCGGCCGTGTGAAATCCTGGTCCTACCAGAAGGACTACGGGAAGGCAACCGAGGCCGGCGAACAGACGTTGTCCCTGGCTTTCTTGCCGGAGCAGTCCGCTTTGGAGGAAGAGGCTCATTTTCTACTGATCGATGCCTATTGGCGAGCGACCAAATTCCCTGAGGCGATCCGCGGTTGTGATCGCATGCTGCAGAGATTTCCCACCACGCGATACCGAACGTACCTCCAAATGACCCGCGCCACGGGCCTGATGTACGCAGGCCGCCGGGACGAAGGAGTTGCTGCCTTGGAAGCGGCGGTCAAGGACGAACGAGCGCGCGCCGCGGGAGAAACCTACTCGACGGCTTTGCAGGCTCTGCACTTCTACTACACGATGGAGGCCTCATACATCATAGGCACACCCGAGCATCAGCAACGAAAGCACGATCCGGAGTATATGCGAGGAATCGTCCAGCGTACCAAGGAATCCGCCGCAAGGGAGACCGAACTGTACGAGTTGATCCTGCAAGACCTGGAGGGCAAGAGAGACAGCAGCTCACGGCTTTGGCTCCTGAATTGGGCTGTTCACGGCATCCGGGTATGCTTCGTCAATGAGCAGGGGGCCTGGGAGCGGCTTCCTTCTAAGGAGCAGCAAGAACGGCTCCTCCTGCGGGTTATCGACAAATGCTCCTGGTACCCACGAGTCGTCTATCTGGCACATGTCGATTTGGCCGAATTGAGCGGATACATGGGCCACTGGCCGCAGGCCGTCAAATCCTATCAATATCTCGTGGAGCACCCGGAACTGCACTCCTCCGCCGAGGCGTTGCCCTTTGCAGAGGACAGGCAGCACTATGCCCCGGCAAGTGCTACGGGCGAACAGATCGAGAGCCGTTTCAAGCTCGCTTCGATCGCCCGGGACCACCTGAACCAGTTGGACGTCGCCACGGGTGAATTCCAGCGACTCGTTCACGATTTCGGGGTGACTCACCACCGTGGCGTGAACACGGTTGCGGCCTTGCACAAGCTTGATGCGACGTTTGAATTCCCCAAGAAGGCCGCCTTGGTGTGGGGCGGCGGCCGCGATGCGCTCGTGGCGTGGCGCAGCGTGCTCGCACCGCTCGACTACACGGTTCACCGCGTCGAGCAGTATCATATGAGTGCCGCCCACCTTGCCCATTACCAAATCGTCATTCTGGTGAGAACCGGAGTGCTGCCCTACGAGCCGACGGACGTTCTGGCGTTGCGGTCGTATGTGGCCACCGGCGGATCGTTGCTGGTGGTCGTTTCGCCGGGCTGGGAACCGGCGGCGCCCGGCATCCATAATCCGTTGCTGGCGTTCTTCAATGCGCAAGCCGGTCAGGAGATGACCGTGCGAGCCACCAGCACCCGCATCATGCCTCATCCGATCACGCACGGCGTGGAACAGGTGATGGCAAAAAACGCCGTCCCTCTGACTGTGCCACCAGAGGTAGCTTTGATCCAAGCGGGTGATCAGACGGTGCTGGCCGCTATGCCCTACCGGCACGGCCGTGTGGTGCTCGCTTCGTTCGGCCAGTGGTTTCAGCCCGGACCTGGAGGTCCCGAGTGGAGAATGGTTCGAACTGGCCGCCATTGGACAACGGAGCGTCCTACCGAAGAACTCCCCATCGAAACGGGTCCCGGACTGCACCTGCCGTTGTTGTGCAACGTGATCTCGTGGCTGGACGAATCGCACGCCGGAGAAGAGCTCGTCCGTCGGCGGCAACCATTCCTCGACGCGCACCGAGCCGGGCTCCTCGATCAATTTCGCGTGAAGCCTCGGGCCGAACTGGCAACAGCCATGGATGATCTGATCGCCAGCGCGCCGGCGGGAACGTGGAAAGAAGAAGCTCTGTGGGTCGCGGGAGAGTCGCATTTGCAAGCGTTCTATTTTCCAAAGGGGAAAGGTCATCCGACCTATGCCTGGCCGGTTGACGTACCGCGACACACGGAATCGCGTTATTTTCGGCAATTGGTCGAGCAGTTTCCGGACAGCCCGTTACGGCCATTCGCTCAGTGGAGACTGGCCGACTGCAAACGCCGTCAACTGCTGGACGCTCGACGGTCATCTGCGGACGGGGCGGCGAGCGATCAGCAGGCGGTTATCGAAGGGTTCCTCCAAGTCGACGCTTCGCCAGGCAGTTTTGCCTGGGCTTGGAGCCGCCTGCGGGTTGGTTCGCTGTTGTTTCGGAGTGGTGATTTCAGTTCCGCCTCGGTGCACTACCACGAGGTGGCGGAACGCATGCCGAATGGCGCCGAGAAATCGCTGGCCGTGCTCAATCTGAGCGTCTGCCACGAAGCGTTAGGGAACCTCGAAGAAGCTCGCCGATACGAGCAGCTCGTGCTCTCCATGCCGGACATCTTCTGGTGGACTTCCAACTGGTACGAGAATTGGGCCCCCATGCGGACGTCCGGGAGCGACTTGATTGAGACCAGTCATGATTTCATCAAGCGGATGAAGCGTTGAGCGGGAGCGCTGATTCGGCCGGGAAGGAAGGAAAATGAGCGGCCCAACACGTAGGAGAACCTCCTGGTCTTCTCGATTCGTCGTCTGCCTCGCGAGCTGCCTCGTGACCGAGTCCAGCTATCCGGCGGAATCGGCGGCATCCCGCCGTTGGGCGATCGTCGCCGCCGATCCGCAGGCCGCTGTCTTGGCTGATCTGCTGACGGCCGAACTGTCACGTTGGCCGGATCTACAACTCGTCGAGCGCGACCGGATCGAGCACGTGTTGGACGAATTGAAACTGAATGCCAGCGGTCTCGTCGAATCCGAACGCACCACGCGGTTCGGTCAAGTCAGCGGAGCCGATGCGTTGCTGCTGCCAGAAACGCTCGATAAGCCGGACCAGAAAGGCCTCCGTCTGCGGCTCGTTGAGACCCGGACATCCGTACGCCTGCTGGATGTGCTGCTGCCGCGCGCCGGTGCGGACAAGGACCTGCCCGCCGTTCTGGCCCTGCTGAAACAAGCGAGTCAGAAATTATCGATTCCTGATCCGGAACGTCGCTACGTCGGCGTACTCGCGATCAAGAGCGAGGAATCGGGCGAGGTGCTGAAACCGTTTTGCCGCACGCTGACGGCGTTGGTCGAGGCCGACCTGCAGCGGCGTCCCAAGTTGATCGTGCTGGAACGCGGGCAACTGAGCCGCTTGACCGCCGAGCAGGACTTGGCGGGCGTCGAACTGCAGCTCCGCAGCGCCGCATGGCTCTTGGAAGCCAGCCTGCGGCGTGCCGAAGGAAACCGGGGGTTCGTTCTCGCCTGCCGCCTGCTGTCGCCGGCCCAGGGCCGTCAGCGTGCATTTCGGCTCGACGTCGCGTCGCAGGAGCTGGTCGAGGTGCGGCGGCAGCTACTGGCGGCGGTAGTGCAGGCGTTGGGCGTCGACGGTTCGGCAGAGGCCGTGGATCTGGCGGCCGAGGCCGCGACGTTTGCCCGGCGGCGTGATTGGTTCAGCGCCGCCTATCGCGACGAAGAGGCGGCCGAAATGGCCGAGGCCGCGCTGGCCCTGGCCCCCACGCCGGAGAACCTCCGCTTCGCGTTCCAGGCGTATGACGGTTGGGCACACGGCAAACAGAGCGCGTTGAAATTCCACGAGGCGTTGCCAGCGGCGCGGCGGCTGGTCGAGTTGCGGTTGGAGTGGCTCCGCAAGAGCACCCCCGGCAGCGCGCTGCGGAAGGAACTGGAATGGATCTTGCCCTTTCGGCCCCACGTGCGTCTTCCGCTGGAACCGGAGTCGGACGAAGACCGCCGCCTCCGCGCCGAGACCGATCGTCTGAGCCAGGAACTCTGGGAGGTCCTCTACGCGGAGGCCGCCGCGGATCCCGCCCGCCGCCTGACGCTGCTGTTGCATCGGTTGGAGTACGCCGCCTACTTGTCGGAGACCGGCCCCCAGTTCGCAGACGCACTGCCGCCGCTGATCGAGCAGACGGAAGTCGTGTTGCAGGAAACTCGCGGCGCGCGGAGCTTCCAAAATCCTCAGTATCCGACGTTCGCCAGGTTGTTGAACGACCTGGCGGGCCAAAGCCTGCAGAATTGCCGACGCTCATCGCGCGGTCTGGATCAGCGTGACTGGGAACTGGATCAGATTTTGCCGCTGTGGCGGCGGCTGGTGGCACACAGCGATCCCGCCGTGCGCGCGGCCGGGCTGTCCGCCCTGGTCTCCTCGGCCGGGGACGAAGGCCTCACCGCGGCTCGGGAACTCCTGAGCGTTGTCCAGCAGTGGCCCGAGATCGCCTATGGCGGTCAGAACGTGAGCGATCTGATGATCGCTTCCGCGCTGAGTCGCCTGCGCGATACGCCCGCCGGACCAGAATTCATGGAACGGCTGCTACGGCAAGCAGAAGAGCACGCGGACACCACTTGCCTGGTGCGCTATTCACGGACCATTACTTCGCTCGTCATTGACACGCCGCGCCAGCGGCAGCACGACTGGGGCCAGCGGATCCTGAACGTGCTGGACCGCAGTCCGGCGGCAGCGGATCCCGCCGGGCGCGCGGCGGGGTTCCGCCGGGCCATCGAAAAACAGCTGCAAGACACGGGCGTACGGCCTACGCCGGCGTCCTTGCTGGCGGCCGCGACGGGGCCCTGGCAGGACTACGTCGCTCGGCCCGTTTCCATCAGCGGTCCTGATCAGGAACGCGGCGGGATCGCGGCCGTGATCGTGGATCCTCGCCCCGACGCCCGCGCACGAGGCGGCGAGTTGGTAGTGGTCCGCTGGTATCGCGGCCTGGCGGTCGAACGGGTCGGCTTGGCAGGGGGGATGCCGCGCAAGTTCGGCCCCAACGTGCCCGGTTCGCCCGAGGGCTTCCGCGGCATGCCCGTCGCGGTCGGGCCGGATGCCGTCTTCTTGGCCTTGGAGAAGCAGGGACTCGTCATGGTGCGAGCCGACGGTTTGGAAGTCTTTGGCGAGCAACACGGTGCTCCGGCGAGCCAGATCATGGAGCTGGCTTGGTTCAAGGACCGCCTGTATGTCGCCTATCGCGACGCCTTTGCCAGCTTCGATCCCGTGACCAAGTCCTTTCGGCTGCTGGCGTCATCGATTTCCGTCGAGCCGCGGAATGGACTGGACGGCCGCGGCAGTTTCTTCATCACCACGCTGCTGCCGGACGAGCCGCAGGGTTGCCTCTGGCTGTGCGTGCAGGACAACGCGCTGCCCAGGGAACGGAACGGTGCGTGGCGGTTCGCACCCGACCGGGACACATTTCAGCGACTGGATCACAACCGTGCTCCTTACGCTTGGAGCGACCATCTGTCGTGGTGCGACGGCAATCTCTTGTGGTATCTGAGCGATCGCAAGACCTGGTCCCTGCTGGATCCGGCGACGGCTCGCGCGACGCCCTTGAACGGCTATGCGAAGTGGACCCCCTCCCCGCTGGTGCGGTTCCCCGAAGGCCGTTTCGTGAAAGTGGGGGCCCACATCATCTGCGCGAGCGGGCAACTGTTCACATCGGACGGCGCGGTGCACCGGGTTTCGATCGACACGCCCTGGAACTTCCTGCAGCGTGTCGGCCCTGGCTTCCTCACGCACTACGATGAGAAAGCGAAGGTCTTGTGGTATGTCGAACCCAAGGCCGGCGCGCAGACACCGTTCCGAGATCCTGCGGAAGTCAATACGTCGCGACCCACGGAATAAGCCCCTGACAAAAAAAAGACTTCGTAGGGCGGACTTTAGTCCACCTGGGCGGACTGAAGTCCACCCTACGACGAATTCACGGAGTTGTTTCTTTACAGCCGCTAAGCCTACTGCTGTGCACATCTTTGCAGCCAGCCAAAGGCTGGAAATACAAGCACGACGCGCAAGCGAGTGACCCCGGGGTGGACCGGCAAGCGAAATCCAGACTCACTCGCTTGCGCGTCGTGCTTGTAAAATACCGGCCTCCGGCCCGTTTGAAGATGTGCACAGCAGTGGCCGCTAAGCCCCTCCCGGAGCTCGGAAAGCCATGAGACTCTCATCCCTACTTTTGCTCTGTGTGTTTTGTTGGAGCGTCTTGTCGGCAGCTGTCGCCAGCATCGCCGCCGAACAACGCTCCCCGTACCATCGCTGGGCCGTGGTGGCGTCGAAGGAACTGCAGGACGGCGGTTTGCCCGATTTGTTGACCGCGGAGTTGTCGCGCCAGGACGGCGTGGAACTGGTCGAGCGAGACCAATTGGAGCTGGCCACCAGGGAACTGGAACTATCCGCTTGCTTTGGCTCGCAGGCCGTGGGAAAGCGCCTGCAACTCGGCCAACTGCTGAAGGCGGACGCCCTGCTGCTGCTCTCGTTGGAAGAGCACGAGAAGCAGAAATCTCTCAAACTGGTAATCAGCGATTGCGTGTATGGGGCGCGGCTGCGGTTCGAGTATGTGCCTTATGCGCCGCAGCAGTTGGAGGCCGCGACGCGGCAGTGCGCGGCGCTGGTCCAGGATACGCGCCAGCGATTTGCGGGCGGCATCCAGAAGCTGATCGGAGTCACGCACTTTCTGTCCAAGAACCTGACCCATGATTTCGATCACCTGCAGACCGGATATGCGTCATTGCTGGCCCATGCCTTGAGTACCTTCCCCGGCGTGGCGGTGCTGGAGATCGAGGAGGCCCGTACGCTCGCCAACGAATTGAGACTGACCGGCGGCCAACTTGCCGACCGCGTCGTCCCGTTGTTTGTGGAAGGGGAATTTACCATGTCGGCGGCCCAGGCCGAGAGTCCGCTCGCTCCCGCCGCCCGGAACGCCACGGACGCCCCGACCGTCAGCCTGGCCGTCCGGGTGACCGACGGCACGCGCATCCGCCAACGGCCGGCGCGCACCGGCCTGACGCCGACCGCGGTCACCGAGTGGCTGACCGGCGCCCTGCCGCGGGAGATCGTACAGGTGTCGCAGGGGTCCGGAATCACACCGGTTTCGCGCGAGCAACAACGGCGTGTGCTGATCGCTCGGGCGGAAGCGTTTTCCCAGGTGGGGGCCTACGAACAGGCTACGGCGTTGCGTGAAGCCACGCTGCTCTTGGAACCCGAAGACCTGGCCCAACAGCTGACGCTGATTCTGGAATACTGCCGCTGGCAGACGACGCAAAGTCGCCAGGACGCGAAGCTGGCCACGGAAGTGAACCGAAAAGTGCTGGCTGGCGGCCGCGTGGAAGAGGAGCCGATCTGGGAGCAGACATACGCCGCCCGCCTGGCGCGGTTCCAACTGGCTGCCCGCCATACCGAGGACGTGATCCGTCGGCGACAGGTCAATCCGCTCGAAGCTGGAACCCTCATCTCGCAAGTGTCGAATACTCTACTGATTTCGTCCCTGTACAAGGAAATCAAGCAGGCGCCACTGACCAAAGCCGCCTACGATGAGTTCTGCTGGCGGGTCCTGCCACTGTTTCCCACGCTCGATGGCGGTTTGCGTCAGGGCACCGAACATCCGGTGCTCCGCCGAGGCCAAGCTGCTACCCAGCCGATGGCTGTCGAGGCCCAACACCTGCACTGCGCCCAAGCCGGACTCACCTGCATCACAATGGTCTCGCCGGCCCTGATCGGGATCGGCCGGGACCACACCGCGTGGGACTCCAGTCGCACGTTGGACGATCTGTATCGCTGGGCCACGCAGGTCGCGCCGACGACGAGCATCGTGCCGGAATTCGTGGAGATTTTGACTGGGGACGCGCCGCCTGATCTCCTCGGCGGGATCGCTGACAACCGTCTCCGCGCGGAGGATGTCCGCCGCTTCTGCCTGCGTCTGCAGCAGACCAAGCAACCGCTCAACGTCTTCTATGGGCGCTGCGGCTCGCTGGCGTTGCGGGTCTATTGCGATCGGGACTCGCCACTCGACGCTGCGGTGCTGCAGGAAGCCGACACGCTGCTGAAGTCGCTTTACGCAACCCGACCCGAGCTGGCCAGAATCCCCGCCAGAATCCCCGCCGGGGTCCGGGTCCCCGGCCGGTCGCTCACCAAGCTACGGGCCGAGATCGCCAATCACTTGGCCAAGCAGGGCATGACCGTTGCGGCCGAGGCGGAAACGGGTGGTCACCCGGGGAAGCGTCCCGACGTGCCGAAGGACGCCAAACGGCACCCGCTGCCGAAGAACCCGATACCGCTATCGGCCCTTTGTTCGCGGCTGGCCTTCACGCCCATTGCCGGTTTGACCGCCGAGTGGCATGGCTGGCTGAAGTGCACCGAGACGCTTGACGTAATGTGGTCCTTCGATTCGGTGTACGTCATGACGCAGCCGGGCCGGGTCGAGCGAATCCTAGAGATCGCCGGAGCCAAAGAGCGAGTGTTCGCCAAGGACCTGATTTACGGCGTGGTCTGGGATGGTCAGAATCTCTGGATCACGTGCATGACCTCCGGCATTCACGTGTTGAGCCCTGCCGGCCAGGTGCTCGGCCACGTCCAGGCCGAACAGGGTCTGCCGGCCTACGAACCCGTCGAGTGGCCTCGCGAGGTGCGTGGTCTCGGGCTCTGTCTGTTTTCGACGCCATTGCAGCTGTACCCAATCGAGCCCGGCAAGTGCCTGGTGCTTGGCAAGTACGGCCAGCACAAACGCGTGTGGTTGGCGACGGTGGCCAGGGCTCCCGGCGAAGCGACCTTCGGCGTAACCGTCGTGCAGACGTTTACGAAGGTTCCCGATTCGCAGGCTCCGCGCCGGGATGCCGATGACGATCTCGCGGAGATCTTCGAGCCGGGCGGTCTCCTCGAGTATGCCCCGGCGAACGCGGACGGCCCGCGACGGTTGCTTATCGGACGCCGTTGGGGCGATCTCCAGAAGGGCCGCCGCCCGCTGGCCGTCGACTTGGGTTCCCTGGCCGTCAGCATCTTTCCGGTGCGTCTGCCGCCCAGCTTCAACGAGCCATTCTGGTGGCAGTGGCTGGCCGTGGACGGCCGCGTGTTCGTTTCTGGAAGCCGCGGCATCGACCTATTCTCGCCGCCACCGGAGGAGACCGCCGCGGCGTGGACATCGCAGTCGGTTGTCAAGTATCCGGTGGGTACGCCGCAGGCCACTCCGGCGGCACTCGTGGCTCAGCGCGATGCGATCTACGGGGCCGGGGCGCATTGGTTCCGTATCGACCGGCAGCAGCTGAACAGCGAACAACTCACCCAGCTCCCGTTGCCGAACAGTCTGTGTTTCGAACACTACGCAGCGTCGGCCCAGTACGGTTTGGTGGCCTGGAATCGGGGAGACCCGCTCTACCGAGTGGCCATTGACGGCCCGGCGCTGGATGACCAGGACTTGGCCACGCAGTATCCTTTTGTCCCCCCAACGCAACGCGAGCGGCACCAGCGCGCCGTGCAAACGATCCGGGCGCTCGGTGGCAGTGTCGACACCTGGCGATCGGCGTGCCGGCACCGCGTCCGGCCGGAGTATTTCTCTCACTGGCGAACGATCGTCTACCTGCCACAGGCTTGGAAGGGGCAGGCCGCTGCGCTGGTCCACCTGAAGGACCTCTACAACCTCCGCGAACTGGTTCTGGTCCAGGCGGACATCGGCGACGAGGGACTTGTGCACGTCGGCCAACTGACGGACCTCGAAGCCTTGGAGCTCGTGGAAACTAAGATCACGGATGCGGGCTTGATGCACCTGGGGGGCCTCCGCAATCTCGTGTATTGCCGGCTCGAGGGATCCGCGGGCGGCGACCAGTTCAGCGACGCCGGACTGCGGCATCTGCAGGTGCTGCCCGGACTGGAGCGGCTGACAGTGTACGGACGCGGATTCACGGATGCCGGCCTGAAGCTCTTCCAGAATCCTCGCTGCAGACTGCGCGAGGTCCGGAGCTTGGAAACCGCGATCACGAAACAGGGGATCAGCGAAGTCACGAAGCTCAAGCCCTGGTTCCGCTGTGTCGACAACGAGACGCCGCCGGAATTTGATGGAACGGGCTCCACCGAGATGTCGGCAGGCACCCGCTGAGCTAAGCATTTTGGTAGCTTAAGCATTTTGGTAGCCGAATTCGCCAGAATTCGGGTGTTTGGCGTGAATCCGCGAAGTCTGGCGACTTCGGCTACGACGTACGTGCCGGCCTTTGCCCGCGTCAAAATCCTTAACGGCGTTGGGCGAGGGGGTTCGTCATTCCTGCCCGCCTCGGCGGGCCGCGCGGAGGCTCTCCCAGCGTCCGTACCATTCCTCGAACGTCAGATTGGCCGTCGCGCCGGTGTCCAGCATGCGCAGATGCGACAACACCTCCGCTTCGGTGACCAGCTCTTGGATGGGTGGCACCTCGGTGACATCCAGCGGTCGGAGATTGACGATGTGGAGTTCCTTGTTGCCGCCCACCGCGGCCAGGCGGCCATCCGGGCTGAGGACCAGAGAACGCTGCCCACTCCAGGCGAAAGCACGCTCCCAAAACAGACGCTGCGTGGGCATCAGCCGCTGATGCCTGCGCCAATCCCAAGCCTCGAAATGGCCTTCGTAGTCCGTCAACACCAGTTGGCTGACGGCTCTGCGAAAACGAGCCGTGATATCTTCGAAACCGGTGATCGGCGCCGCCGCCAACTGCCCGCTGGCGATGTTCCACACGCGGGCCGAGGCGTCCTTGGCGATCGTCAACAGATAGCGGCCGTCCGGCGAGAACTCCACTGTATAGACATGGGCGGGATGGACCAGCGGGCCGGCGGCGAGCGTCTGCGTCTGGAGGTTCCAGACTTTCACCGCTCCGTCACGAGAAGAGCTGGCCAGGAATCGTCCGTCCTGGGAGAAGGCGGCATCGGTGATCTCGGCCTGCTGGTCGAAGTGCCCCCGGAGTTCTCCGGTCTCGATGTTCCAGAGCACCGCGGACGTGGGCGTGGCGCCCGCCAGAAAGCAACCGTCGGGGCTGAGGCGAAACCACTTGAAGCCCTGGTCACCGTCCCATTTTCGCCAGGGCCGGGCGGCGGGCGTCGCCATGTCGAAAACCTGAACTTGGCCCTGCTGGCCCAGCGTGACCAGACGGTTCCCGTCCCGATTGGCACAGAGCACCGGATAGAGGAACCGCGGGGGCCAACTGGCGAGGGCTGTCGCGCTGAGCGGCTCACCGGTGTGCCAGTTCCAGACATCGAGGCGTCCCGCACCGTTCGGCAGAGCCATGTACACGGCTAGGCGTTCGTTATCCGGGAGCAGCAACGCATTGATGCCGAAGCAGCCCGGCTCCTCACGGGCGTCAACTTGGCCCACCTGTTGGCCCGTGTACGCGTCATAGATCTGCGTCGTGCGGCAGCCCGCTGTGACGGCGACGTAGCGGGAGTCCGGGCTGAAGGCCCCGATGTGGATCGTGCCACCCGCGACGCGGGCGGTAAAGGTGGCCGGGTCCGGCTGAGGCATC
>JAPLNJ010000746.1 GCA_026692885.1 Planctomycetota bacterium
GGCGGGCGGGAGGCGGCGGAAGACAGCACGGCTAGCGTCTGCCGACGTAGTGTACGAAACCCAATTCCACCGGGGCAAGACCGGATGGCATGTGGTTAAGCGTAAGTCGTTGTCATTCCGCCACTTCCCCCACTGGGCCTGCCCCAGTGGAAAAGGGGTTTGGTCACTAACAGCGGTCCCCACCACCTCTATTCCCCTTCGCCTATTCCCCTTCGCCTATTCCCCTTCGCCGCATTCACCGCCGCCTGCAGCGGCGGTGAATGCGGCGAAGGGGACGGGGGGTGGTTGCGGTACACGGCCTTGGTTTTCAAACCTCTTGTCCACTGGGGCAAGCCCAGTGGGGATCGGAGGTTTCGCTTAACCTCGTGCCATTCGGGGCAAGCCCGGATGGGGACCCGACATGCCAAGCTGGAACAAAAGCCGGACCAGATCTCACCATGGCAAGGACTCTCTGGGATACAGTTTTGCGCGGCCCAGGGTTGGGGTGAGGGGCGGAATGGCAAAGGCGGAAGCTATTTTTCGGCTGTTCCTAAGGTGGCACAAAACGCTAGCAGCGGATCATCGTAACCCGACGCGTCAGCGAGGAAACGCCGCTCTTCCTCGCTGACGCGTCCGGCTACAGTGCGCAATGTTCCGATCAAGGCCGTCTCGGAATCCGTCTCGGAATCCACCCTTGTTTCTTGTCCGCAAGTCGCAGACAATCCTGCACTGGTCAGGAGACTAGTGCGTCTTCAAGGCAAAAAAGTGGGGTAAGCATCCTGCTTGCCTTTCGATTCATCGCGTCAAACGCAAACTGGAAGCTTACGCCACCGCATGGGTCACCCCAAGATTAAGCCTTGAAGACGCACTAGCCCAAGTTATTCGTCGATTGGTAGGCTGGGTCGAGCAAGTCGCGTTCCTGGTGGGCCGCGGTCGCTGTGCTAAACGTCGTGGGGACGTCGCGCGGTGAATTGCGGTGGGACGGCTGGCGATGGCCCACCGAGACGTCGCGATCCCTTGGCCCACCCTACGCGAACAGCCAGCTGGGGAAATGAGAATTCCCCTCGAGAGAAAAACCGACCCGCACCGGGCTGGGTATTAGGAGGATGACCGGACGATCCGTTTTCGGCAGCCGTGTCGATCTCGGGTTGCCGTATTTTTTGCCCCGTTCTATGGAGGAGTGTCTCGTGAAGAATAGGTTGAAACAAGCCCTGTGGTGTGCGTTGGTTCTGGCGTTAGGACTCTCGCCGCTGACGCTGGCCGGCCTGAGCCAGGTGGCGGCCCAGGAACCGGTTGCAGTGGTCTCGGTGGCGCCGGCCGAGCAGTTGCTGAAGCAAATCGGCTTCCTGACGGAAGCCGCGGGAGCCGCCGATGTGGGGCGACTGGTCACGCTGATGGCCAGCCCTTACACCGCGGCGCTGGATAAGACCAAGCCGTGGGGTGCCTACGTCGTGAAGGAAGGCGAAACGGAGTTCACCCCCATCGTCTTCTTGCCGGCCAAGGATGTCCAGATCTTGCTGGCCAGTTTCGAGCAGCAGATCGGCAAACCGCAGGATGCCGGGGACGGCGTGCTGGAGATCGCTTCCGATAAGCCGCAACCGGCGTTCGTCAAGCAGAAGGGCAGTTGGGCCTTCGTGACGAACAAGAAATCGCTGCTGGCCAACCTGCCCGACGACCCCACAAAGTTGCTGGGCGGTCTGGACCAGAAGTATACGATTGCCGTGCGGATCAACTTGAGCAAATTGCCGGGCGACTGGCGCAAAATGGCCGTCGAGCAGATGCGTAATAGCTTCGAAGAGCGCATGAGCTCGGTGAAGGAAGAGGAACGGAAGCAAGTCAAAGTCCTGGGCGAGAACTTGATGTCGTCGGTTGTGCAGATGGTCGAAGGCCTCGAACAGGTTATGTTCGGCTGGAAAATCGACGCCGAGCAGAAGACGACGTTCATGGAATTTGGTCTGACGGCCGCGCCCGATTCCGAACTGGCCAAGCAAATGAAGCTCGTGCGTGCCGAGAAATCCGCCTTCGCAGGCTTCTTGCTCCCCGGCGCGGCGGCCACGCTGCACCTGACCGGCAAAAGTTCGAAGCAGGACGTCCAGCAAGTTCAGCTGCTGCTCAAGTCGTTCCGGGAAGCCGCCCTGAAGGGCATCGCCGAGGACACGAAGCTGGCCGATGACCAGGAACGCAAACGAGCCGAGAAGATTGTCGGCCAGTTCCTGGATCTCTTCGAGAGCACCGTTAAGCTCGGCAAGACGGACGCGGGCGCGGTCCTGATGCTGCAGCCGGATGCGATGAACTTTGCCGTCGGTGGGCTGATCTCGGATGGCAAGAAGCTCGCGGATGCCGTCAAGCAGCTGGCCAAATTCGCCCAAGAGAAGAGTTCGGAAGTCCCGGAGATCAAGTTCGACGCTCAGACCTACGAGGGCGTCACCTTCCATACGGTCGCGATCCCACTGCCAGGATCGCAAGAACCCGCCCAGAAACTGTTGGGCGACACGCTGCAGTTGATCATCGGCACCGGCGCCAAGAGCGCTTACTTGGCGGCCGGCAAGGAACCTGAGACGCTGTTGAAGCAGGTGATCGACAAGTCCAAGGCCGATGCGGACACGAAACTGCCGCCTGCGGAATTCATGGTCGCCTTGACGCCCATCGTCGAAACCGTCGCCGCGATCCTGGACAACCCGCAGATCAAAGGCGTGCTGGACATTCTCAAGCAAGCCGAAGGCAAGGACCGCATCCTGATCCGCACGGATCCCAGCGAACGGGGCGTCGTGTGCCGGCTGGAATTGGAAGGCGGAGTGCTGCGGGTGCTGGGGGACGTGGCCCGCGCGGTCGCCCCCTTGATCCAAGCTGCTTTCCCCCAGTAAGCGGCGGTAAAGCAGTAACCTGGCAGATCGGTGGTAGGACGGATTGGCACTTTAGCCCCGAAACATCGGGCCAAAGTGTTGATCCGTCCTACGGTCAAACTACGGACTTGTTCTTTTCCAGCCAGTAAGGATTTTGTCATGCCAAAGGTTGGTCCCTTCCTGCCATTTCGGACAGAAATCGCGGGGGTCTCCGTAGCCCAACTGGCACAGGATTTCGCCACGCCGGTCTATGTCTACGACGCGGCCAAGATCGTAGAACGTGCGTCGGACTTGAAACAGTTCGACGTGATTCGCTATGCCCAGAAAGCGTGCTCCAATATCGCGATTCTGGACTTGCTGCGCCGGCAGGGCGTACTGGTCGACACGGTCAGCACCGGGGAGATCCACCGGGCGCTGACGGCCGGGTACACCGCGCACGGGAACCCGCCTCCGATCGTCTACACGGCGGATATCTTTGATCGTGAAGCGTTACGCGTGGTGGTCCAGCACGGCCTGCACGTCAATGTCGGCTCGCCCGACATGATCGACCAGTTGGGCGAAGTGGCGCCGGGCCGCAACATCACGCTGCGGATCAATCCGGGCTTCGGGCACGGCCACAGCCAGAAGACGAACACGGGCGGCGAACAATCGAAGCACGGCATCTGGCACGCCGCCTTGGATGATTGCCTGCGGCGCGCGGACCGTCACGGTTTGGGGGTCACCGGCGTGCACATGCACATCGGCTCCGGGACGGACCTGGAGCATCTGGGCCAGGTCTGCGGCGCGCTGGAAAAAGCCGTGTTGTCCATCGGCCGGACCATCACGTCGATCAGCGCCGGCGGCGGCTTGCCCGTGCCCTACCACGCGGAGCAAGCGTATGTGGATCTCGAAGAGTACTACCGATTGTGGGACGCGACTCGGAAACGCCTGGAGCAAGCGTTGGGTCATCCCTTATCGCTGGAGATCGAACCGGGCCGGTATCTGGTGGCCGAAAGCGGTTTCCTGATCACAGAAATCCGCGCGGTCAAACGCATGGGCGGCAATACTTTCTATCTGGTGGACGCGGGCTTCAACAACCTGGCCAGGCCGATCCTGTATGGGGCGTACCATCACATGTCCATCGCCCCGGCCGACGGCCACACCAACCGCCCGCTGCAGGACGTGGTGGTCGGCGGTCCGCTGTGCGAGTCGGGCGACATCTTCACGCAACTGGACGGCGGTTTTGTCTGCCAACGGGCACTGCCGGTGGCGGGCGTCGGCGACTACCTGGTGCTGGAGAACGCCGGAGCTTATGGCTTTGTGATGGCGTCCAACTACAATTCCAAACCGCTGTGTGCCGAGGTGCTGATTCGCACCGGCCGACCGCACTTGATTCGCGCGCGACAGACCCCGGAAGACCTGATTCGGGGCGAAGTGATCCCGGCCTAATTGCTTACCGCAACGCTTTGAGCAAGCCGGTGGCCTTGTGCCAGGTCTCCTCGTACTCCCATTGCGGAATCGACTGGGCGATGATTCCGCCCCCGACCGGCAATTGCCACCAACCCTTTCCCGCGGTGATCGTACGGATCAGGATGTTCAGGTCCATTGCTCCGTCGAAGCCGAGGTAGCCCAGCGAGCCGCAGTACGGGCCGCGTGCCGTCGGCTCCAATTCGGCGATGATCTCCATCGCACGCACCTTGGGAGCGCCCGTGACCGATCCGCCCGGAAACGCGGCGCGCAGCAAGTCCAGCGCGGTGCGGCCCTCACCCAGTTCGCCGCAGACAGCAGACACCAGGTGCTGCACGTACTGGTAGACCTCCAGTTGGCAGAATTGCGTCACGCGCACGCTCTCCGGCCGGCACACACGCGACAAATCGTTGCGTAGCAGATCGACGATCATCACGTTTTCGGCCCGGTCCTTTTCGCTTTCCAGCAACTCGTTTCCAGCCACCCGGTCGGCCTCTGCCTGCAGGGTCCGCTCGCGGGTCCCCTTGATCGGGCGAGTCTCCACACCGCGGTCGCGAACGGAGAGGAATCGTTCGGGCGAGGCGCTGACGATCTGAAACTGGCCGAGGTCAAAGTAGCCCGCGAACGGCGCCGGATTCCGACTCCGCAGCCGCAAGTACAAGGCCACGGCATCATCCTCGGCCGGATACAGGAGCCGCTGGGCCAAATTCACTTGGAACACGTCTCCGGCGTAGATGTAGTCGACGGCTCGCCGGATCACGCTGCGAAAGGCCTCCGCCGAAAAGTTGCTGCGCAAGCCAGCCGGACCTGGTACAGGGTATTCCGGCGCAAGCAGTTCCGCGGGAAGCCAATCGGCTTTCTCCGCTTGGCACTCGGTTGGATGGGACCAGGACCGCCGAGGCTCTTCCAGCCAACGCAGGCATTCCGTCAATCTCGCGGCAGCCCGCTGGCGACGACGGTCCGGATCCCGTTCGGGAAAACCTTGCGAGATCACCCAGGCCCGCTGTTCCTGGTGATCAAAGGCGACGACCCAGTCGTAGAATCCAACGGCGAGAGCGGGAACCCCGAACTCGTCGCAACGCGGCGGCGCGATGCGTTCCAAGCTGCGATTCAGGTCGTAACTGAACAAGCCCGCCGCGCCGCCTTGGAACGGGGGCAAGCCCGGCGCCGTGGCCGCCGTCCAACCGTCCCAGCGCCGGCTGAGTTCTGCGATCGCATCCGAACCATCGGCGGGGAGTTGGATGTATTCCACAGGATCGGCCGTGACAAAAGAGTAGCGTCCCAAGATCGACTCGCGCAACGCACTGTCCAAGAACAGGCAGTGCGGCCGCCGACAAAGCTGCAGAAACACCGCCACGGGATCGGGCGGCGGTTGCAATTCGTGAACCAGCGGGATGAAGTCGCTCACCAGCACCTCGTTTGCATCCAAAGTAGGTCAGGCTTTACAGCCTGAC
>JAPLNJ010000747.1 GCA_026692885.1 Planctomycetota bacterium
GTGCTGGTACATAACGGATTGACCATCGCGAAGGCACGGCCGACCCCAATCAACCAGCCGCAAAGTGACGTAAGTCTGGAAGAAATGGCAGCTTAAAAGTGGGACAATCTGCGGAGGCGGCGGGCGGGATGCGGCGGAAGACAGCACGGCTAGCGTCTGCCGACGTAGTGTACGAAACCCAATTCCACCGGGGCAAGCCCGGATGGGGACCAGACATGCCCAGCTGGAACAAAAGCCGGATCAGATCTCACCATTGCAAGGACTCTCTGGGATACAATTTTTCGCGGCCCAGGCACAGGGCGAGAACACTCCCACCGACTTACGTCGGGAGCTTCTCGGGGCGATCACGACACTGCTAGCATTTCGCAGCGTTCTGATCAAGGTCCGGCAGAGGTCGTCGCCGCACCCCCAGATCCCGGTCGCATCGCGGAGTTGTCGCATTGCGGAGTTAGGGTAGAACCGGTAATCTGACCACATAATGGCGGTGACGTTTCGTAGGACAGGAGCCTTGATCATAAGGCGGCGCAGAACGCTAGCAGCGGATCATCGTAACCCGACGCGTCAGCGAGGAAACGCCGCTCTTCCTCGCTGACGCGTCGGGTTATGATGCGCAACCTTATGATCAAGGCCTAGGACAGGCGTCGTCGCTTGTGCGGGCCAGCGGAAACGCTTAGGCACTGTCAAGAAGTGAGCTACCGCAATTGTGTGGCACGCCCCGATGCACGAAGGCTCACGAAGGATGTGGTGAGTCGGCAAACCACGCCCTTCGCTGCGATCAGGGACGTGTCACCCAGCCAAGACCGGCTCGGCAGGAGCCTCGCCCTCCCGTTCCCTGGGCAACGGGTTCCCTGGGCAGCGGGGACTCAATAGAACTACGGATTGGACTCGATTGGAAAGGAGATCCTCGCCCATGTGCAACTTCGTCCCCTCACGAATCCTCGCCTGCGGCCTGCTGTGGATTGCCCTCTCGCCCGCGGTGACACTGGCACGCGGAACGGCAGAAGCGATCCCGGGGCAGCCATTTGGCGTCGGGCATATCGTCATTCCCTTGGCGGCGGCGGATGCGACGCTGGCGTCGAGCACCGCAGGGATGATGCTGACCGAACGCCGCGGGCGCACGCTGTATCCGGTGCTGACGACCGGCCGATTTCGAAAACTGCTGGGTGAGATTCTGGGGAACGGAAATCCGGGGGTGCCGGACAGTCTTCACGCGTGGTTCTTGTTCACGGGCGACGGCCCGCTGGAAGTGACGCTCTACACGCCTCAGGCAACCAACTTCGCCGTGACGCCCCAAGCCGCCCGCGATGGACGGGCGCACCAGCGGTTGCTCACGCAATGGTGGCGAGAGTACAACGCGGTGGCTCGAGAAGAAGTGCAACAGGGCGACTACCCGCCGTTGGTGCAGACGTACCTCACGTCCATGCTGTCGCGCCGACTCGGCCTGGAACCGCCGCTGTTGAGCCGCATCAGCGAGCGCGCACCCAGCGAACCGCAGCAGACGTTGGAACTGCTGCTGGGTCTCGAGAGTCTGCGTTTGGCCACCCTGCGCCGCACGAGTCTGGGCACGGGTGTCACGGCTGAACCGGCCGATCGACCGGTTCCGCCCGAAGTCGACTGGACGCCTCGTGCAGCTCCGGCGACCGAACCGGATGTCGACATCGAGCCGATAGCGAGACGCGTGCCGCAGGAGTTCTTTTACATCCGCTTCGGCAGTTTCGAGAATTACCTCTGGTTCGATCGGCTGCAGAAGGACTACGGCGACATCAATCAGATGATCACCTTGCGCGGTTCCGACGCCCAACCGACCCAGCGCATGCAACGGCAGTTGGCCCTGCGTCTATCGGCTCTGGCCGAGGTGCTGGGACCGACGGTAATCGCGGACGTGGCGTTGATCGGCCGCGATTTGTACTTACGCGAGGGCGGGGCGCTCGGTGTGCTGTTCCAGGCGCGCAATGCCTTATTGGGCGTCGATCTCAACCGTCAGCGGACGGCCGCGCTGGCCGCGGAGAAACAGCACGGCGCCACGCTGACCACGGTCAAGATCGCCGGACGCGACGTCTCCTTGCTGGCGACGCCCGATAACCGCCTCCGTTCGTTCTACGTCGCGGACGGCGACTACCATTTCATCTCGACTTCTCGGGCTCTCGTGCAGCGGTTTCTGGAAGTCAGCCAAGGCGACGATACGCTGGGGAACAACGCGGCATTCCGACACGCCCGCAGCGTGTTGCCGACCCGACGCGAAGACACGATCTTCGTGTATTTTTCGTCGGCCTTCTTCCAAGGCTTGCTGAGTCCCCAGTATCAGGTCGAACTGCCGCGGCGATTGCGGGCGGCCACCGACCTGGAACTTCTGATGCTGGCCACCTGGGCCGCCCGGTGCGAACAGCGGCCAGCCGAGACGGTCGAGGATCTCGTCCGCGGCGGATTGTTGCCCGCCGGATTCGATCGCCGGCCGGACGGCAGCGGCCCGCTCTTGGCTGGAGAGAAGAGCACCGATTCGTTGCGGGGCATCAGGGGCAGTTTCCTGCCGATTCCCGACGTGGAATTGCGGAAAGTGACCGCGACGGAAGCGGCCGGCATCGCGACCAAATCGGCCTACTACAGCGGCAATTGGAAACAACTGGATCCGCTGATGGTCGGAGTCAAACGGTTTGCTGTGAACCGCGAGGGCCGGGAACGCGTCGTGGTCGACGCCCACGTTTCGCCCTTCGCCGAAGAGAAGTACGGCTGGCTCATGTCGTTGCTCGGCGAGCCGACGCGGGTGCGCATCCGACCCGCGGCTGGGGACGTCATCCAGGCTCAAGCGGCTGTGAAAGGCGGTCTGCTCGCTTCCCAAGTCTCGCCGCACCATCTGTTTCTCGGCGTGCAGGACAACCTGCCGCTGAGCGACGTGCAACCGTCCAGTCTCTTGAAGACGCTGCGTATGCTGCAGACGACGCCGGGCTATTTGGGGGCGTGGCCGAAGCCCGGTTTTATTGACTGGCTGCCGCTCAATTTCGCCGGAACCCAGCCGAATGCGGCGGGCTACTCGCGGCTGCCCTTTGATCTCTGGCGCCGGCAATGGGACGACTTCTCCGCCTTATCGTTTGACCCCAAGTTGCTGGCCAGTGTGACGCCGCAGTTGCAGCCGGAGGAGGCCGAGAACGAGGCGCAGATTCGGATCCATGTGGGTGATCTTTCGCAGGCCAAGCTGCAGGCTTGGGTCAACTCGTTGACGTACACCCGAGCGCATCAGGCTTCGCTGGGCAACGTCCGACTGCTGCATTCCCTGTCGCAGCAGCTGGGGGTTCCGCGGGAGGAGGCGTTACAGGCCGGCGAGCAACTTTTGGATGCTAAGCTGGTCTGTCCGCTGGGCGGCGAGTACCGGCTGGATCAGCAGGCCGACCAGGTTCCCTTATGGACGTCGACGAAGTGGTCCAAGATCGCTCCGGACCGCGCACCACCGGAGTATCAAACGCCGCTGCTGCAGTGGTTCCGCGGACTGGATGCCGAGTTGACCAAGTACGGTGATCGCGTGGTCCTGCATACCACCCTGGATATGCAGCGAAAGCCGAAAGAGGCCAAGGCCGACCTGCCGTTATTCAACTTGAATTGGTTCGGCGGCGGCAAGGCTGGCAAGCCGGAGACAAAAGAGACGCCAAAGAAACCGCCGGACCCACCCGTCCGACAGGCCAGGAACGGGCCGCGGGAGTTCTGAACACGAGCGGGAATGCGTCGTAGGTCAGCCTTTCCAGGCTGACGTTTGGTGCGCGTCAGGCTGGAAAAGGAAGAAACCATGCATCTGGCAATGTCACGAGTTGTGGTGCTCTGTCTGCTCTGGGGCGTGTTCGGCAACTACCCGAGGATCGAGGGGGCCGAAGCTTCGCCAGCCACAGTGCCTGACAAACAGCTGCCTTTGGCTGGGGAAGTCTTCACGGTCGAGGGGCAGACAGCCTTCGTAATTCTGCCGCAACAACCAGCCGCGGGTACTCCGACGCCGTGGGTCTGGTATGCCCCGACACTCCCAGGACTGCCAGCGGACAGCGAGAAATGGATGTTCGAGAAATTCCTCGCTGCCGGGGTGGCCATCGCCGGCGTGGATGTCGGCGAATCCTACGGCAGTCCCCGCGGACGAGCTGTCTATTCAGCCCTGTATCACGAGTTGGTTGTGAAACGGGGATTCGCCCGGAAGGCGTGTCTGTTGGCCCGGAGTCGGGGTGGACTGATGCTGTATGGCTGGGCGGCGGAGAACCCGGAAAAGGTCGCCTGCATCGCGGGCATCTATCCGGTCTGCAACCTCCGGAGCTATCCAGGACTCGCCAGAGCGTGCGGCGCCTACGGGTTGACTGGGGAAGAGCTGGAGAAGCGATTGGCCGAATACAACCCGATCGACCGCTTGGCGCCGCTGGCCAAGGCCCGGGTGCCCATTTTTCACCTACATGGGGACGTGGACACGGTCGTTCCGCTGCAGGACAACTCAGGCGAGGTCGCCCGGCGATACCAGGAACTAGGCGGCAAGATGCAGCTGGTCGTCCCGTCGGGCCAAGGCCACAACATGTGGCCGGGGTTCTTTCAGTGCCAGGAACTGGTCGATTTCGTGATCGCCCAGGCCCAAGTCGCTGGCCCCCGTTAACCCGCATGACGCACAGCCGCACGCACACGTTCCACCGCAAGGGGCATCCTTTCCAAACATCAAGAAGTCCGAGACTCGGCGGAGAAACGCATCATGTCCGATCCCACGCCAGAAACTGTCATTGTCCGTGACCGGGATGGCCTGCGCCACTTGAAGGCAGCGGATGATTGGACGACCCTGACGTTGCTGGGAGCATTGTCGGCCGATCCGCGCTCGTTTCACGAACTCGCCCGCGCCTGGCTGCGATATCAGCCGGACGTGGCGCTCGAAGACTTGCCGTGGGCAGAGTGCCTGGGCGAGCCGGCCCGTGGTCCGTGGCTGTTGTTGGATCTGGTGTGCCTGCGGATTGTGGCGGGTGAGGGGGCGGAATTGCCCGAGAATCCAGGCGCTTTTCAACGGGATGAGGGGCCTTGGGAGACCGGGTTTCGCGTCTCGGAGAGACGCGGCCACGTGGACGCGACGCCGCCCCGCGATGGGTAGCTTAGGATCGTCGCATGAATAACTGTCGGGTTTTCAAAGTAGTCATCACGCTCCGCGTGATGACATGTCGTCACGGCGGAGCGTGACGACTACTAGACTTGCGACACTTATTGATGCGCCGGTCCTTATTTCCGTCCGCTTGCCTAAGCCTCGTCTTTCCCCACATTTTTTGAGTTCGGATTTCAAGCGTAAGACAAGTTCGGCGCCTCGGTCTTGAGGCCCCAGATGCCGCGGCGCCGAGCACCAGGCGAGGCAAGCCAGAAGCCGATCTTGGGCCTGGACCAGGTAGTTCAAATGTTCGCTGACTGGTTGCCTGTATCCCAGGTAGTCATGCTATTCGAGGAGGCTGTTGAACCGCGGTTCCTCAGGCGTCCGCCGGACCTGCTCCACACGTAGGGCTCACCTCTCTCCGCGAAATGGCGAAGCTCACCGCAATTTGTCTGGCCGGTACAGCGATCACGGATCAGGGGCTGGCGAGCCTTCAAGGACTGATGCGACTTGAGCTGGTGGACCTTTCGGAAACGCGATTGGATAGCTCCGGGCAACTCTGGCTCAACGACATTCAGGTCACCGACGCGGGCGTCAACGAACTCCACAAGTCATTACCAAACATGAAGACCGAACGATGACTCCATCGCCCCCACCACCCACCCCGACTCCCTGCCGCTGCTGGCTGCAGTTCAGCCGGCGACGAGTAACCGACGCCAACTTCTAGCCCGGTGGGTCGGTGGTCGTGACGCGATTCTCGCCCGACACGCGATTCTCGCCCCTGGATGCTGCAGGTGCTTCCCCCGTACTACAATGGGCTGATTGGCTGGGCGAGTCCGGCCGAAGAATTACATACGCGGGGGCGGAGGGCGCGAGGGTGGCGGAGGCGTGGCAAGAGCTGCGTGTAGGCGACCGTATTCGGCTGGTGGCCGAGCCGCCCGAGTGGCAGCGGCCTGGCTACCATCTGCCGTCCTGCACACGCAGACGATGGCTGCTGCTCATCGCCCGCCGCAGGTCACTGCGGGTGTGCGAGGTTGACGAATGGGGCTCGCCGTGGGTGCGTTGCCGTGTCCGCAAGCCCGGCGGCGGATGGGAGCACCATGACCTTGCCATCGTTGAAGGCGGCTGGGCACGGGTCAAGCCGCGCCGAACCAGTCGCTGATCGGGGCCTTTGAAGTTGCGCATTGAAGTGGAACGGGCAGTGGGCGGCGGTCGCGATTCCTCTGATTGAGCCGCCAGCTATGAAGTTGGTGGCGTTGGGCATGGTGAAGATGATGTGGCCGTGGCACTGCATACCAGAAGAGCAGTACGTCGAACGCGTCCGGCGCCGCCTGGCGCAGTTCGAACGCGTCCGGCGTTGGTTCGTGGGATTGTACGTTACATTGGCCATCGCCTTTATCTGGATTGTCGTGAAGTTCTGCGCACTTCTGGCAGCGATCCCGCAAGCGCCGAACAACGCAGCTCCTGGGTTCTTCGGATTCGGTCTCGGGATGCTCTTCGGTGTCTTGATGGGACTGATCGCCAGCAAAATCGGTTATGGTCTGGCAATTGCGTTCATGGCCTGTCGCACTGAGCGGTTAATGGTGAAGTACCACGATGCCTTGCACGCGGCGCCGACTAGCACCCCGTACGCACCCAACGCTGAGGAGCGGTTGCGAGTCTGACCGCCACACGTGCTTGTTCGCCCTCAGAACAGTCCAGCGCCATCCGACATTCGCCCTCGTGCTGTTTGGCACCGTTGCCCCCTTGTCCCCGGCACCGCCGGCTTCCGGGCGTTTTGAAGTGGAAGGGGCAGGGGCCGGCGGTGTTGCGGCCCCTGCCGAGTGGTACAATGAAGAACGAGATGGCGAATGATTGGGTACCGGCTTGGCCCGCATTTGAATGCAGCGAGTGGACTCGCAAGATGCGACTGAAGAGCCACCGTAGAGGGAGGAGACTGTGTCGATCTGGCAACCAGTGATCGTCTGTGGCGCATTGTTCTGCCTCTGCGGTTGCCCTCTCGGAACGCCGCGAGATCATTCTCGGCCAATCGGCCACGGAGACATCAACCTGGATGTCTCGCCTGCAGATGACGCCATCGTCTTCAACGCCACGGGAGCCGGAGGCCGAGATTTGTATCTGCTGCGACTCGACGACCTCCGCGTCACGCGAATTGCCGAAACGCCCGAGTACGAAGTAGAACCCAGCCTTTCTGCGGACGGCAAGACCTTGGTCTATGCCGCCCGGGTTCCTGGCGATCGAGCAGACCATATCTTCACCCGGCCCGTCGACGGTGGCCCCGCGGCGCAATTGACGCACAAGGATGCGAACGACTCAACGCCAAGGTTTTCTCCCGACGGCTCGCTGATCGTCTTCGCTCGCTGCAAGACATACAACTGGGGTGGGCTAGCGGCCAATTGGGCACCGGGTGGTGTCATCTGCGCGATGCGAAATGATGGCACGAACGAACGACAGGTTACCGCCGACGACAGGTTCGCCTTTGACCCGCGATTCACGGCCGACGGTCAGATGGTTGTGTGCTCGACGCTCAACGGACGCGAATCGGTTCCGATCGACGGTTTAGGACCACCTAGACCGATCCCCGGTCCACGCGGCGCGGTGCCGTCGCCCGATGCAAAGCTCCTGGTGTACGCCCGAGGACGATACTCGCCAGACTATAAAATCTATCTGGCCAACGCCGGTGGTTCCTCCGAGCGTCTGCTCACTCCCGACCTCGGCGCCTGCTATCGGCCCTTGTTCAATCGTGCAGGCAATCGAGTGTTCTTCCTCCGGGAAGAATGGCCCGACGGCC
>JAPLNJ010000748.1 GCA_026692885.1 Planctomycetota bacterium
CAAGGCTTGTTTCGCCCCTTCAGGGCTGGTGTTCTCAATCCTCTCCTAACCCAGGGCGGCGCTATGCGGCTACGCCGCTCCGCTCTGCCCTGGGCTGTCATGTGGCTGCCCCTATCGGGGCGAAGAACTTATGTATAACGATGAGGGCTTGCCCGGGGGTACTTCCGTTTGTTGCTACCCACACGCGGATCCCACTCCCGCCTCGTCTGCGGCGGCGAAGCCGCCGCGGGCGAGGCGGGCGAGGAAGGGGCGAGTTGGGCCGCCTGGTGTAGCGAGAAACGTGAGCCTCCACGGGGCAAGCCCGTGGCATCCAACTCGCAGAACCGAAACCTTCGGCCAGCGATCAACGGCTGGCTTGTTGGAATGTGGAAGGTATTTCGTGAGCGTTGCTACGGGTTGATGGCGAACGAGGGGGCTATGAGACACAACGCCGTTGGCGTTGAACTCCAACACTGCCGGTCCTTCTACAACCGACGCCCCGCACGTGCGCCCCTTCAGAATTCGCGAGCGAGGGTGGCGGGGACGACGCCCTCTCCACGAGCAGCGGGCCACGGTGCTGCCGAGTTCCACGCCCAACGGTTATCGAGGGCATCCCGCTTCCCTGCGGCGTGTACTGCGCACAGGCCACGGTCTTTGGTAAGTTGGATCAAGGCCGGGCCGTTGTCCGACGGCAACCTGTGGTCCCTTGCTGATTTCCTACGTTCGAGGAAAACCACGGGGGAACGGAAATCGTCTTAGTCGTAACGCGGCACGGCCGCAACCACGTAGGTCAGGCTTTCCAGCCTGACGCTCGAGTCGAGTCAGGCTGGAAAGCCTGACCTACGTGCGGGCCGCCTGTGCGTGAAAGTCTTCACCGCTTATCGTCCGGGTCCTTCAACAGGAGTCAGAATCATGCAACCTCGTCACACATGGCGGAAAATTGTGTTGGCCAGCGGCCTGCTGCTCGCGGCCGTTTTGTGGCTGCATCGAGCGGCGGATAACTCGCACGGTGAGCCGGCCGCCACGGCCAAAACTCCGGCGCCGGACAAGTCGAGCCTGTTGGGCGGGGCGGACCGGTACTTGACGTACCTCAGCACCGACAAGCCGATCTACCGCATCGGCGAGACGGTCTACGCTCGCGGTGTGATCCTGCACCAAGTCACCCGGCAGCCGCGGCCCGCCGAACCCCGTGTCCCGGCGATGGTGGAAATCAAAGGCCCGAAAGGCGACGTGATTGCCTCGGGACCGGCCGAAGTATCGGATAGCGTCCTGGGCTTCCAGTGGACCGTGCCGGAGAGTCAGGCCGGCGGCGAATACGTGTTGCGTGTGACGCAGCCATTGGCGGGTGATCCGCCCGCAGAACGGAAGTTCGAAATCCGGGCCTATCGCGCCCCGCGTCTGAAGAGCCAAATCAAGTTCCTGCGCGACGGCTACGGTCCCGGCGATGAAGTCGTGGCGACACTGCACACCGAGCGGGCCGAGGGTGGCATCCCGGCCGGTGCTCAAGTCACCGTAATCGCCCGCGTCGATGGTGAGGAAGTGTTCCGAGGAAAAGCAACCGTGGACGCCAAAGGCGATTGCCTCGGCCGATTCCCGTTGCCCGCCGACATCGCGCGGGGCGAAGGCTCGCTGGCTATGGCGATCGAGGACGGTGGCGTGGTGGAGACCGCGAGCAAGACGATTCCCATCCTGCTTCAGACCGTCGACCTGACGCTGTACCCGGAAGGCGGCGAACTGGTGGCTGGTTGGCCCAATCGGGTCTACTTCGAAGCCTTCACGCCCGCCAAGAAGCCCGCGGATCTATCGGGAGTCATCCTGGATGCCGAGCATCGCGAAGTGGCCACCTTCCGCAGCGAACACGAAGGCCGCGGCCGGTTTGACCTCACGCCGCAGAAAGGCGGTAAGTATACGCTGAAGATCACTCAGCCCTCCGGCATCCGCACCGAGTACCCGCTGCCCGATGTCAAGGATCAAGGCGCAGTGCTGCGGGCCGAAAAGGACGTGTTCCAACCCAACGAGCCGGTCACTCTGGCGATCGGCTGCAGGGCGGCCCAAGGCAAGTGCCGTGTGACGCTGGCGAAGCGTGAGAAGAACATCGCCGAAGCCCCCTTGCAAATGCCTGAAGGCAAGACCGATGCGTTGGTGCCGGTGGTGTTTGCGCTGTCCGAGAAGAGCCCCGACGGCGTGCTGATCGCCACCGTCTGGGACCGCGAGGGTAAGCCGCTGGCCGAGCGGCTGATCTACCGGCAGCCGGCCCACGCGGTGAACGTCAAGCTGACGGCGGATGCCAAGCAGTACATCCCCGGCGGCAAAGCCAGCGTAACGGTGGAAACCACGGACGAGAACGGCAAGCCCGTCGAAGCCGTGGTCGGCGTGACCGTCACGGACGACAGTGTCTTGGAGCTGATTGAACGGCGCGAACAGGCCCCGCGTCTGCCGGTGATGGTGTTGCTGGAGGGGGAAGTCCGTGAGTTGGCCGACGCCCACGTGTACCTGGATGCGAGCAATCTCAAGGCGCCGTTGGCGGTCGATCTGCTGTTGGGCACGCAGGGCTGGCGGCGGTTCGCCTTTGTCAAGACCGAGGAGTTCCTCGGTCAGCACGGCGATGCGGCCCGCCGAGTGCTGGCACTGCGGATTCCGATGATCGTGTCGGATTTTGGGATGGCCGATGGCTCGGCGATGGGTTTTGGCGGTGGCTTTCCCGGACCAGCTGGAATGCCTCGCGTCGTGATGAAAGGAGCACAGCGGTTTGCGGCCCCAGGGATGCCGGGACCGGTTCCCGAAGCCGCCGTGCCGGAAGCCGAGAAGCCACAATCGCAGCCGGAGGCGAAACCGGAAGCGGAAGCGAAACCAGCAGCCGACCACGTTGAGGAAGCTCGACCGGCGCTGGCGGCAGCCCCGCCGGCTCTGAATGCGTTGGCCCGGGAACAACCCGCCGCGGACAAGGAACAAGCTGCGGCCCCCGCGGTTCGCCAAGAGCAGGAACTGGCCAAACAACAGATGGGACTGGGGGGAGCTTTAAGACAAGCTGAAAGGAGGGCCAAGAACAACGGGTTCGCGAAAGCGGATCGCGCCGAGATCTCCGCTCGTCACGACTTCGTGGCGGTCCGGATCTACGCCCACGAAGTCCGCAGCGGGCGTCAACCGGGGGAACGCGTCGACTTCGCGGAAACCCTGTTCTGGCAGGCCGGCCTGAAAACCGGGCTCGATGGCAAGGCCGCCGTCGCGTTTGGCTTGAACGACGCAGTGAGCAGCTTCCGGGTCTTCGCCGACGCTTTCAGCGCTAGCGGCGGCCTGGGCAGCGCGGCCCAGCAGATCGACTCCGTCCAGCCGTTTTACCTGGAGCCGAAATTGCCGCTGGAAGTCACCATGGACGATGTGATTCAGGTTCCGGTCGGCGTGGTGAACGCCACGGGAGACCGGTTGGAAAACGCCTCGATCCAAATCACGGCGCACGGAACCCAGGAGGTGCAGACGGCGTTCCCCAGCTTTACGCTGGCGCCATCCGCTCGTCTCCGGCACAGCATGACCGTCCGCGTAGGCAAGTTCAACGGACAAGCCGATTTCACGCTGTCCGCGGCGGCCGGTGCGTATCGCGATCGAGTCACGCGGACCATGCAGGTCAAGCCGCTGGGGTTCCCCGTCGAAGCAGGCCGTGGCGGCTTGCTGCAACCGGGTGACACCGTGTCGTACGAGGTGACGGTGCCCGATGACTTGGTGAACCGAAGCCTGCAGACTCGGATCGTGGTCTACCCTACGCCGTTGGCCAGCCTGACAGAGGCCCTGGAACGGCTGATCCAGGAGCCGTGCGGTTGCTTCGAGCAGACCAGCTCCAGCGTGTATCCGCTGGTGATGGCTCAGCAGTACTTCATGTCGCATCAAGGTGTCGATCCGTCGCTGATCGAACGCAGCAGCCAGATTCTGACGCGTGGCTACGAGCGGCTGCTGGGCTTCGAGTGCAAGAGCGGCGGGTTCGAGTGGTTCGGCCAGGATCCGGGTCATGACGCGTTGACGGCGTATGGGTTGCTGGAGTTCAGCGACATGGCCCGCGTGCGCAGCGTCGACTCGGCCATGTTGGAGAGAACTCGCAAGTGGCTGCTGGGCCAGCGCGACGGTAAGGGCGGCTTTAGCCGCAAGACGCACACGCTGCACACTTGGCTGGCGGAGCCCGAAGTGGCCTTCCCCTACGACGCCTGGGCCTTGTTGGAGGCGGGTGTCACGGAAGACCTGAAGACGGAAGTCGCTTGGGTGCGCGAGGCTGCCGAGCGTGCTCAGAACACTTATGTCGCAGCCTTAGGCGCCAATGTGCTGGCGCTGGCCGGCGATGCCGAAGGCGCGAACCATCTGCTCGATAAACTGGCGGGCAAGCAGACGGAGGACGGCTCGTTAAAGGATGCGACCGTTTCCGTCGTGGGTAGCGGCGGCGACGCCTTGGTGATCGAGACCACGGCCCTGGCCGTCCTCGCCTGGCTCAAGAATCCGCGGTACGCGGAGCACGTCGAACGTTCGATCAAGTACTTGGCCGAAAGCTGCAAAGCGGGCCGCTTTGGCTCGACGCAATCGACCGTGCTGGCCCTGCGCGCAATTGTGGCTTACGACCAGTCGCGTGCTCGGCCCAAGGCGCCGGGCAGCCTGCAGTTGATCATCGACGGCCAGCCGGTCGGACCAGCGGTCGAGTTCACGGCGGACACGCAGGGGGCGCTCACCTTGCCGGAAGCTACCGCGCCACTCAAGCCGGGCAAGCATCAACTGCAGATCAAGATGACGGGCGGCTCCCAGATGCCCTACTCGATGGCCGTCAAGTACAACCGCCTGAAGCCCAACTCGTCGGAAGCCTGCCAGCTGCACCTGGAAGCCGCGCTTCGCAACACGCGGGTCGACGAGGGGTCCGTGACCGAGGCGGAGGTCACGGTCGTCAATCGAAAAGGGGAAACGGTGCCTACCCCGGTGGCGATCATCGGAATTCCGGGCGGCTTGGAAGTTCGCCATGACCAGCTCAAAGAGTTGGTGAAGGCCGGGAAGATCGACGCCTACGAAGTACTGGGCCGGGAAGTGGTGTTGTACTGGCGGGCACTCAAGGCGGAAGAACGCGTGGATCTGCCGCTGAGCCTGGTGGCGGCGATTCCAGGCACGTTCACCGGACCGGCCAACCGTGCCTACCTATATTACACGGACGAGCACAAGCACTGGGTGGATGGCCTGAAGGTCGAGATCACGCCGAAGCGGTCAGGAGGCTAGGGCTTTGAATTGTGAGTCAAGAAGTGAGCTTGACTCAAACACGGGGTGTTGACGGGACTTCCACAAACCAATACCATCTTTGGTTTCGCGCAACTTCCTGTTCTACCTTCTTTTGGATGAAGCTGGTTGGGGTGATTGCCGAAACATGGGAACGACTGGATTTTGGGAGTTGCCACGTGGCCGCGCCCAGCTTGAATCCACCAGATAAACAGAATTGACGACGCAAAAGCTTTCGAACTGAGAGGTTAACGAACATGACAAAGGGAATCTTGGGCCGGAAAGTTGGAATGACCCAGGTCTATGACGAGACCGGTAATGCGATTCCGGTGACTGTGATTCAGGCCGGTCCGTGCCATGTCCTGCAAGTGCGGACGACGCAAAGTGACGGATACGAAGCTGTGCAATTGGGATTTCTGGACAAGCCGCGACGATTGGCCCGCCGCAGCGAACGTGGCCATGTCGCGAAGTTGAGCAGCAAGCGTACCAAGCAACGGACTGCGGCTGGCGTGGAGATTTCCGCGAAAGCGGACTGTGAGCCCAAGCGTTTCGTGCGGGAAATCCGTGGCCCTGTCGTCGGATGCGCAGTTGGACAGCAGGTGACGGTCACCGCGTTCGAAGGCATCGTGGCGGTGGATGTCACGGGGATCACCAAGGGGCGCGGCTTTGCCGGTGTGATCAAACGGCACCATTTCAGTGGCCAGCGTGCCACGCACGGCGTCAAGAAAGTGCATCGTCATCCGGGTGGCACGGGTGCTCTGGCGGCGTGGCGTGGTGGCGGACGTCCCAAGAAAGGGAAGAAGCTGGCCGGTCAGTTGGGAAACGTGCAGGTGACCGCGCGGAATCTGAAGCTTTTTCGCATCGAGGCGGAGCAGAATCTGTTGTTGATTCGAGGTGCGGTGCCTGGTCCAAATGGCGGCATGCTGGTGGTCCGCGAAACCAACATGATGCGATAACGCTCGCGTCTGGCGGCGTCCTCTTCGGTCAAGTGCGATTAAGACTTCCGGGGCCTTGATGGCTGCGGAAGTCTTTTTTATTGGGAACACCGCTTTGACCCGCAAGAGGTCGGGCTACAATTGGAGCACCGGGTGCCCCGGCTTTTCTTCCGGTCGCGGCGGACATTGACCCGTTTAACCGTGAGCCGGAAGAGCCTGCTTGCGGGTGTCGCGTCTTGGGCGCGCGCCTCCGGCCTGCGGTTAAACGGCAGCATAAGATATGGCCAAACTTACGCTCGATGATTTTGTCGATATTGTGCGACGCAGCAAACTGGTTGACGACGACCAGTTGTCCCACGCGCTGACAAAGTACCGCGAAGAACACGGGGGTGATCTGCTCGGCGAAGCCAAGGATATGGCCCAGTACTTGATCGTTGCGGGTCTCTTGACGCAGTGGCACTGCGACAAACTGCTGGATGGCAAGTACAAAGGCTTCTTTCTGGGGAAGTACAAGCTCTTGGGCCACCTGGGAACGGGCGGCATGAGTAGCGTTTACTTGGCCGAGCACACGTTGATGCGGCGCTTGCGGGCAATCAAAGTCTTGCCCCGCAAACGGGTCGGCGACGCCTCCTATCTCGATCGTTTCTATCAAGAGGCCGAGGCGACGGCCAAGCTGGATCACCGCAATATCGTGCGGGGCTACGACGTCGACCACGAAGGTGACACGCATTACTTGGTCATGGAGTACATCGAAGGCAACGATCTGGTGTCGATCGTCGCGCAGCACGGTCCCCTGGATTTCGAGACCGTTGCCGAGTACATCGCTCAGACGGCGGAAGGACTCCAGCACGCCCATGCGCACGCGTTGATTCACCGGGATGTCAAACCGGCCAATCTGCTGGTCGACGGGCAGGGCGTGGTGAAAATCCTCGATTTGGGACTGGCGCTATTCAAGACCGAAGATCGCGCGTCCTTGACCCTGGAACATAAAGAGAACGTGTTGGGCACGGCCGACTACCTGGCCCCCGAACAGGCCCTCGACAGCCATCGCGTCACCCCGCGAGCGGACATCTACGGACTGGGGTGCACACTGTACTTCGCACTCACGGGCCATCCCATCTTCCCGGACGGCACGTTGGCGCAACGGATCGCCATGCATCAATCCAAGATGCCCGCAGCGATTACCGTGGATCGGCCCGACTGTCCCCAGGAGCTTTGCGACATCTGCTTTCGCATGATCCAGAAAGATCCGAACGATCGCTATCAGACCGCCCAAGAGGTGCTCGACGCATTGCGTGGTTGGCTGCGCCAACGCCGCGAGCAGGCCGCGGCGGGGTCCAGCGAGAAACGCAGTGCGGCGGTAACCCCGGCTGAACCTGCTGCCGCACGGGCGCCCCCCGCAGAGTCGGCTGGAACGGGCCAGCCACGTCCCGCCTCGGGCGGGAAGCAAGCCGCCGTCGTGTCGCCGACCCCCGGACGCGAAACGCCCGGATCGTCCGCGGTCGATACGATTTCCGATCGCGAGCCAGGCAGCGCGAAGGAAGTGCAGCATGTCCCGCAGGAAAAGACAACGCCCACCGGCGCTAGCGAAGTCGCAGGCCCGCAGCGGAGAAAATCGGAATCTTCAGACGTTGGCTCACGATCCATAGCCAACGATCCAACGGGAACCCGCCCTGCACCAGAATCCCCAGCGAAGAGCGACCACAGTTCCGCGCCGCGCGGCATCGAAGTGAAAGCCGAAGCCGCGTGCCAGAGTCCCGCCGAGGGTCCCAAGACTGGAGAGGACGAGAGCAGCGTGGACTTGGATGCGTATGTCGCGGCAAATGTGAAGGCCAGCGGCGTGCACCGACGCAGCAACGTGCACGGATCGCGCCGGCGACCGGCCAAGAAACTGCCCAAGCCAGTCTTTTGGGTGGGGCTAGGGCTGGTGGTGTTGACTCTAGCCGGAATCGTCCTGTTTAGCGTTTGGCATCCGCCCCATTCCGGCCCGCAGCGAGAGCGTCAGACCAACCGGTTTGAACTGTGACAGTCCGGGACGGACACCGCGTCTAGGGTTGAGCACGACCTGACGTGCCCACCTCGCGGATCTCCGCCGGTTGCAGCCGCGCCGCTTTCTCGTTCTCCCGTTTGATGGCTTCGTACACCTCTCGCCGGTGTACCGGGATATCTGTCGGCGCTTCGATGCCCAACCGCACCTTATCGCCGCGGATGTCTACTATCGTGACGACCACGTCGTCACCGATCATGATGCATTCATCGCGGTGTCTCGACAAAACCAACATCGTTGGCTCCTTGCGTTTCGCAAAGCCTACCCTATTCGATCTTTGGGCCAATTCCGCAGCGGCGGGCCCTGACCAGTCAACCTTCGATACAGAGCCAGTATCGGGTGGCTGGCATTCACCGGATCACCTCCGCCACCAAACGTGGCATTCTGCTGACAGCAACGGCTGTATCATGCGCTCTTGCGAAGCGGCAAGGCTTCGCGCGGTAGTCGCAACTGGACGGGTTGTTCGTCGCAGGTGACCACCTGACGCCCGATACGCCGATCGAGATTGATGATGACAGGTGCCTTCAGGTTGATCGTCACCTCGCCTTGGTGCTTGCCGAGGATTGTCAACACGAACGCATGGTCCAAGACGGCCAACTCCAGCGGTGTCAATTGGCCGCGAGCGAGACGTACCTGATAACTCGGCACGAACCGTCGCGGACTCACCAGCGGCAGCGCAATCGTTGGATCGCTTAGACTCTGCAGCCAGGCGACCGCGCTGTTGTGGGGATCTGCGAGCAGCACCCAATGGCGGTGCTCTTCAAACGCCAAGAGTCCCTTCGAGAATAAGAGAATATCGTCCGGCTCGATCTGCACGCAGCCGAAGCGAGACGTGTTGATCTCCATAGCTGTCCCCGCTTATCACCCTGGCGAACCAGCCGCGACCTCCGCGCTGGCAGATTTTTGCTGACCGACTGCTAAGGGTTATTCATCGGCGGAATCCCTTCGTAAGATCAGAAAAATCGGCAAGATGGGCACGCGTCCGGCCGTCCTGGCTGGCCTTGATCATAACGTTGCGCACGGCTGTCGGTGCTGGCAATGATATGGGTGGCTGGTGGCTGAGCCTAAGCGAAGCCCCAGTCCCCGGTTTCTGGGGCATCGCTGCACTCTGCCCCAGCCACCCTGACCTCCTGCTGCTAGCGTTT
>JAPLNJ010000749.1 GCA_026692885.1 Planctomycetota bacterium
TACAAAGTGGTCATCACGCTCCGCGTGATGACATGTCGTCACGGCGGAGCGTGACGACTACTATGCTTGCGACACTTATTTCTTACGCGGTCCTTAGCCGCTGTCAAGGAACAACCTCGCAAACAGGTTCTTCGACAGTCACCTATCTTCTGCAGGTCCAAATCATTCACGGTTGAGAACCGGACACGCGGCAGCCAGCCAAACGTCATCACCGCCGATACGTCCCCACCGGCCTCGATCGGAGTCGCCAGAGTCGCCGCCGTAGACCGTCCCTCAGGAAGTTCGCGCAACGTGCCGGGGAGCTTTGGGTTGGGCATGGCTTGGCCTCCTGGCAAAGAGTTGTCCGGTGCTGCGTTGTGATTCTACCAGACTGGCCCCGCCTGGGGGACAGCCCAGGCCACGCTGGCAGTCGAGCAGGGTTTGAGCAATTCGCCGCTGTGCACCTTCGCCGATGCCGTTTACGGCCGCCTTGCGAGACCACTCGAATCCCGCCATAATCCCGACCTGGACCACCATCTGTCGTCGGAGATCCTCACCAAGATATCAGCGCATGGCAGTGGCCGTGTGAGTTATTTGCCGATTCCTCGCCGCCGCGCAGCGCGAGGACTATTGCCTACCCGACCGCGTACGGAGCGAGCTACCCCATGCTTCGATATTTTTTCGGTACGATGCTGCTGTGTGGTCTAGGGACCGCTGGGGCAGAGGAAGCAAGGATTCCCGGACTGACGTGGGAGCCACGCTCGGACTGGATGAACGTGCGCGACTCGGGGGCGAAAGGTGATGGCACGGCAGATGACACCCCTGCCATCCAGGCGGTCTTCGACCGTACCCAGGAGACGAACGACAACTATACCGACTCACTGCGCCACCGCGTGATTTACTTTCCTGCCGGGCGCTACCGCCTGACCAAGACCTTGGTACTGGCGAAGTCGCATGGCGCGTGGCTGGTCGGCCACGGCCGTGACACCGCGCTCGTCTGGGACGGTGTCCCGCAAGGGATCATGCTCTGGAACAACGGCGCCACCTACGCCCGCTACGAGGGACTGACTTGGGACGGGCAAGGCAAGGCGGCCGTGGGTGTCGAGCACAAGTCCATGCATTACTACGAAACCTCGCTGCGCTACCAGCACTGTGCGTTCCTCAACTGCACGGAACACGGCGTGCTGGTCGGCCGCGGAGACGAGAAGGTGGCCACGGCGGAGATGTGGTTCCGCAACTGTCTCTTCCGGAACTGCGGCTACGGCGTCACGTTCGGCAACTTCAACGATTACGACAACACGTTCGACGGCTGTCAGTTCGAGGACTGCGGCGTGGGCTTGAACAGCCCCAAAGGTAACTTCTACCTGCGTGCCAGCCGCTTCCTGCGCAGTCGGGAGTGTGACGTGCAGCAGCTTTCGCCGTCCCATGCCAGTTCCGTGCGATTCTGCACCTCGCAGGGTTCCAAGCGTTTCTTTCGTACGATGCGCTGGGGACACCTGGCGATGAAGATTCAGGACTGCCAGGTGGACGGCTGGACTGCCCCCGACGGCGCCATCCAACTCGGTCACCGTGGGCCAACCACGATCTTTGACTGTGTCTTCACCAACCCGCCCGCCGCCGGGGCAGCAATCCGGCTGAACAACCCGCCCGATCTGCAAAACCTCCTGATCGTCAGTAACAACGCCTCACCGGGCACTCAGCAGGTGGTGGACCGTGGGTCGAATTCGCGCATCACCGAGGTGCCTCGGGGAAAACGCGGGGCCGTGCTCACCGATCCCAGGCGGCAGTTCCTGCGCGACACGCCCTGGACGTGCCCCAAAGTCTTTGACGCCGTGCGCGATTTTGGTGCCAAAGCCGACAATCGCGCGGACGACACCGACGCCGTGCAGGCTTGCCTCGACGCCGCCAAGGCGCACGGCCAGGGTGCCCTCGCCTACCTGCCCGGTGGTTACTACAAGATCACACGTACGCTACAGATGACCGGCCAAGGGCATGGCCTCAGCGGCACCGGCTTCCGCAGCATGCTGACCTGGGCCGGGGACAAGGCAGGCACGATACTGCACGTCCATCATCCGCAGGACCTGCGGTTGGAACACTTCGTACTGCAGGGCGCCCCGGAGACCGTGCGCATCCACCACACCGCGGACCCAGGAGCCTCGTCGATCTGCTACGACGGCGTGTACGTCAACGGGCTGGAGCAGTGCCGCACAGGGTTGTGGTGCGATCGGCTGCCCGCAGGCGCAGTGGTGCGGATGGGGCACGTGATAGGCAACATCCGCCTGACCGACTGCGGGCCGGCGACCATCCTCTGCGCGCAGCATTACTACTCGCTCACGCTGGAAGGCGCCACGCAGCCCAAGACGGGCATCGCCGGCTTCATGTTCCACAACGACGCCTGCCACAACTATGCGTTGGACGTGCTGGACAACCAGGATGTGATCGTGGCTGATTTCTATTCGGAATCGAACAAGCGATACCTGCTCGCTGTCGGGAAGGCGGAGCAGCCTGCCGGCCGCATAACCATCGGGGCGTCCAAGATCAGTACTGTGGATCGCGAGGCGATTACCATCCGAAATTACGAAGGGCGGATCTTTGTGGGCGGCGGCGACGGCTGGTGGCAGTCGGATACCGCCCAGCCGCTGGAACTTGTGCATGAGGGCCAACGGCCGGTGGATTTCGTGATCGCGGGGCAGATGTGGTGGCGCGCCGAACCGATTCGGAAATTCGGGCCGGGCCTGCGCTATGCCAGCGTGGAGAACCTGCTGATGGAGAACAAGTACCCGGAGTACAACCAGAAGTCGCTGGCCAACGTGAGCACGCCGACCACCCCAGCGGCTCTCACCGCCGCGTTGGACGACTTCCGCGAACTCGGAGCGCAGTACCTGCGGCACTACTTTGCCGATGGGGCAACAGGAATGCCTTGAGGACGGCCACCTGAGTCTTTGAAGTTGCGCATTTTCGTAGGAGGGGTCTCCTGATCCGTCCTTGCGCTCACGAGCACGGCGTGATCCAGCGCGATATCAAGCCGGCCAATCTGCTGGTAGCGGTCAGCCGTCAGCTCTCAGCAGTCACGAGCTGAAAGCTGATGCAACTGGTGTACGTGGCCCGGACTGAAGCTGGTCGCCAGGAGGGTGGTGTTCCGCTGCCGGGGCTGGCCCCATGCCGTTTGGGAGCCGAGTACGGCGGGATGTCAGGCCCCTGAAGTCGCGGTCCAAGCTCCCTGCGGGACGAGGCGCACCTGACGCTGGTCGTAGTCGATTTCCAGCCGATGTGGCGTCATCAGAACGGTGCCCAGCAAACACTGCTTGCCCGGTCCCACCAGAATCTGCACGCGAACCGGCTGCCCCAGCCAAACGAAGTCCACTTGGTAGCTGTCGAATACGCACCGTTGCTCACCGGCCAAGTCGGCTTCGACCGGACCGACGGGCACAGCCCCTGCGGTCTCGAATAGCTCCTCCCCAATGACTAGCGTGCCGTGGAATCCCGTGTCGATTTCGAAGTCGAGCGGCCCCAGGCCAATGTCGAGCGTCAAACAGGCGCGGTCCAGCTCATCCAAGAATCCGTCCATCGCCTCTCCCCGCTCCAATGCTCACGGCACCACCGCCACCCACGCGAAATGTGTACACCATCTTCGTCCCAAACTTGGCCTGCCGGGCGAGGTCCACTTCGCGGAAGGTCTGGCCCAACACATAGTCGCCGCTTTCCGGCTCGACCGCAATGATCTGTCCCCAATGCTCTGCTTCGAGCTTGGTCTTCCAACGCTCTTCGTACAGCTTCTTAGCAGCTTCTAAGACGTTGGCGGATGCTTCCAGCATGGTTCGTCTCCCTGGTGCCTATCAGCAATTGTGCAGAATCCAGCGAACCACACAAGCCGACAATCGTGAGCTCCTCAGATTATCGAGCATCACGTCCTGGGGCTCGCTGTTTCACATGCCAGCCGGAACCAGAACTACTGGCACAGCCGTGTTTCGCTGTCGTAGAAAGCGAAAAGGATCTGGACGTATCACAGCGATAACCCCCAGCGGCTCACACAAACATGTTGGAGAAGAACCCCTGCGAACACGGATTGGCACTTCGGCCCCAATCCGCGGGGCCGAAGTGCCAATCCGTCCTACGGTCAATCTGCGGACTTGTCCTCTTGCAGCCCCTTACCTCACCGAGGTCCCCTCACGGCGATCCGACTTGGGCTTTCCGCGGGTCTTGTCGGACGGCTTTGATGCCTGCGATTGGTGCGGCGGCGATTGAGGAACCATCCCGTTCGGTCGGCCATGCGCGGGCTGCGTTTGTGGCGCTGCTGGGGCGCCGCCGGAAAAAGCCCTGGGCGTCGCATGGCCATTCCCGGGCTGCGCGCCTCCGCCAGCCCCAGTCGGAGATGGATTCGTCTTGCCTACTCCGGCCCGCACGGACGAGGCGGACTCGGGCAGCTTCCACGCGGCCGATGGCTTGGCGCTCGTTACACCTCCCGCGTTCGGTGTTCCTGCGCCCGCAGCGAGTCGTCCTGCCGACGGTTTGGCGACTTCGTGGCCTCGACGCTCGGTGACCAGGCCGTTCATCGATCCCGCGGATCCGTGCACGGCCTTGACCTCAGCCGGGGTTAGAGCCACAAATCGCTTGCCCGCAGCGGGGGAGGCCACCGCCTCGCGAAACGACACGCCGAGCATGGGTGGGTGCCCTGCTTCATGCGGCCCATGTCCTGGCTGGACGAGATGCGATCCGACGACGAAGACGTGTGCTGGACGCAGGTCCGGCTTGCGTTCGTAGTAGGTATGCCAACCGCGCAGCCGCACCTCCAGATCCACCCCACGCCGCGCATGGTCCCAGCGGTAATACGACCACATGGGATCGTATCCATGATGGTAGGCGTGCAGGTCATACCAGGGATGAAAGCCGATCCTGACGAAATCCTCGTGGTAATAATCGCCAAAGTAGTAGTGGTGGTGGCTGGGGTGCACGGACAGATGTACGAGCAGACCCTGGATCCGCGAGCGGCGGGATTGTATCCGTCGGTGCGTCGTGACGTCTACCCGAATCTGATTCGGGACCACACCGAATTGGGATCTTCCCGACTTCCGGCCCATTCCCCGTTGGTGCAACGTGAGCCTGGTGGAGCGGCCTGGGCTACGCGCTCTCGGACCGTGAGGATCGCCGGAGCTTCAGTCCCCGTGCCAGGAGGTGGGTTCCGTGGCCGCAGAGCCGGGCAAACCAACCCGGCCGGACGTCCGGCCGGGTCCCCGGCTCGGAAGGCGTGGACTTGGATCGCTGCTCCTCGAACCCTTGGATGACGTAGTAGAAGACCGGCGTCAGAAAGATCCCGAACAGCGTCACTCCGAGCATGCCGGCGAACACGGCCGTGCCCAGCGTCTGACGCATTTCCGCCCCCGCGCCCACGGAAATCACCAGGGGGATCACGCCGAGAATGAAGGCTAAGGACGTCATCACGATCGGCCGTAGACGGAGCTTGCAGGCTTCGAGGGTCGCCTGGTAGCGGGACTCGCCCGACTGGTATTGGGCCTTGGCGTATTCCACGATCAAGATGGCGTTCTTACAGGCGAGGCCGACCAGCACGACGAAACCGACCTGGGTGAAAATGTTGACGTCCAAATGGGCGATGGCCACGCCGGCAATCGAGAACAGCAGGCACATCGGGACCACCAGAATTACGGCCAGCGGCAGCGACCAGCTTTCATACTGCGCGGCCAGTACCAGGAACACCAGCACCACCGCCAGAACGAACGCGAGCATGGCGGTGTTGCCGGTCTGGAGCTGGAGCAACGCCAGTTCCGTCCACTCGGCGTGCATCGACTGGGCCACCTCTTGATCGGCCGCCTCCGCCATCAGCGCAATGGCCTCGCCGGAACTGACTCCCGGCGCGGCGGTGCCGTTGATGGGCGCCGAAAGATACATGTTGTAACGCAGAATCATCACCGGACCGCTGATCGCTTTGACATCGGAGAACGAGTGGAGCGGCACCATGGCCCCCTGCGAGTTGCGGACTTTCAGTTGTTTGAGATCCTCGACTTGCTTCCGGTACTTAGGGCTGCCCTGCACGTTGACTTGCCAGGTCCGGCCAAAACGATTGAAGTCGTTCACATAGAGCGAGGCCATGTAGACCTGGAGCGTGTTGGCAATGTCGCTCATCGAAACACCGAGGACCTGGGCGTGGGTGCGGTCGATGTCCAGGAACAGCCACGGACTATCGGCCCGGAAGCTGTTGAACAAACCTTGCAAGCCTGGGAGCCGGCTGCCCCGTTCGACAACCTGTTGACTGACGTTCTGGAGGGCCACCATGCCGCTATCGCCGCGGCGGTCCTCAATGATGATCTTGAAGCCGCCAGCGGTTCCCAGACCGTCGACGGGCGGCGCGCCGAAAATATTGACGAGGCCGTCCTCGATCTCGTCTTGAAACGCCGCTTGCAGCTGATTGGCGATCCGGTCGCTGGAGAGACCCTGGCCGGCACGCTCGTGGAAGTCGTCCAGCATGACGTACATGGCGCCGAAATTGGGCGCGTTGGCGCCGAGCAGAATCGACTGTCCAGCGATGGCCACGACGTGAGCGACACCTTGCACCTTGTTCGTGTCCATCGCGATCTGCTGCATCTGCTGGACCACCCGGTCGGTCCGTTCGACCGAAGCCGCGTCGGGCAGCTGTACATTCACCAGCAGGTAACCCTTATCCTGCATGGGAATGAAACCGGACGGCGATTCGGTGAAGCCCCAGTAGGTCAGATACAAGAGGCCGCCGTAGACCACCAGCACGATCAGGCTGACCCGCAGTAACATCCCGACCATCCGGGTGTACGCATCGGCGCAGCGGTTGAACCCCACGTTGAACATCCGGAAGGACCAGCCGACCGCCGCATTGAGCGGCCGCCGGAGGAGCCAACCCGCGACGGCCCCCAGAACCACAGGCAGGACCGGAACCGCCCCGAGCGACCAGAGCAACGCGCCTTGCAGGCTCTCCAGGCCCAGGCCGGCGAGCGTCCCGCCGGGCCAAGGCGTGAGCCAGCGATAGCCAAGCCAGCCGCCCAGGAACAGAAAGGCCAGCGACGGCAGGACTTCGTAATGTCCTTTCTCTTTAGGCCGCAACAGCAAGGCCGAAAGCGCTGGACTCAAGGTGAGCGAGTTGAACGCCGAGATCAGCGTCGAGGTGGCGATCGTCAGGGCGAACTGCCGGAAGAACTGGCCGGTGATGCCGCTGATGAACGCGCAGGGAATGAAGACCGCGCTCAAGACGAGTCCCACCGCGACCACCGGGCCGGAGACGCGGCGCATGGCCTCGACCGTCGCGTCCCGGGGGGTCAGGCCCGTTTCGATGTAATGCTCCACCGCCTCGACCACGACGATCGCGTCATCGACCACGATGCCGATGGCCAGCACTAGCCCGAACAGGGTGAGGTTGTTCAGGCTGAACCCCAGCGCCGCCATGACAGCAAAGGTGCCGATGATCGCCACTGGCACAGCGATTAGGGGGATGATGGCGGAACGCCAGTTCTGCAAGAACAGCAGCACCACGAAGGCCACCAGGATCACGGCGTCGAGGAGCGTGTAGTAGACTTCGTTGATCGATTCCGTGATGAACGGCGTGGTGTCGTAGACGATCCCGTACTTGATGCCTTCGGGAAAGCTTAACGCGAGCTCGTCCATCTTGGCCCGCACCAGCTGGGCGGTCTTCAGGGCGTTGGAGCCGGGCAGCTGGTAGATCGACAGGGCCACCGACGGCTTACCGTCCAGGGTGCAGGTCTGGTCGTAGCCTTGGGCGCCGAGTTCGATGCGGGCGACGTCCCGCATACGCACGATACGGCCCTGGAGGTCCTTCTTCACGATCATGTCGGCGAACTGGTCGGCATCGGCTAATCGGCCGAGCGTGGTGATCGTGTACTGGAAGACCTGTCCGCGGGGGACGGGCGGCTGCCCGATCTGGCCGGCCGCGACCTGCGCATTTTGCTGCTCGATGGCCGAGGTGATGTCGTTGGCCGTCAGGTTCAGCTTGGCCATCTTCTGCGGATCGAGCCAGAGCCGCATGCTGTAGTCGCGCTGGCCGAGGTAGGTGATGTCGCCGACGCCGGGCAGGCGGGCCAGTTCGTCGCGGAGCTGGATCGTCGCGTAATTACTCAGTTCGAGGTTGTTGCGGCTCCCGTCCGGCGAGAAGAGACTGACGATCATCAGTACGGTGGGGGACTTCTTCTTCACAGAAACTCCCCTCCGCTTGACCAGGTCCGGCAGGATCGGCTGCGCCAAGGCCACCCGATTTTGCACCAGCACCTGGGCCATGTTCAAATCGACCCCGAGCTTGAAGGTGACCGTCAGCGTGTAGCAGCCGTCGTTGGTGCATTGCGACGACATGTACAACATGTTTTCCACGCCATTGACCTGCTGCTCGATCGGTGCGGCGACCGTATCGGCCACCACCTGGGCATCGGCCCCCGGGTAGGCAGCCGAGACTTCCACGGTCGGTGGCGTGATCTCCGGATACTGGGCGATCGGCAGCACGAACCAGGCGATTCCGCCAGCCAGCGTGATGACAATCGACAGCACCGCGGCGAAAATCGGCCGATGGATGAAAAAGCTAGAGAACACGGTCAGGCCTCATGGATTCGCTTTCCCCTTTCCCTGGCCCCCCCGGTCACGGACCCGGGCGAGCCACGCCAGCAACCGCACTCCGCCCCACAGCAGGGCGCCCCACACGAAGCCCAGCGCCGCCACGACCAACACCGCCAGGGAG
>JAPLNJ010000750.1 GCA_026692885.1 Planctomycetota bacterium
CGGAGGCGACGTCCCAGAGGCGGACGGATTTGTCGTGCGAGCCGCTGGCCAGTTGTCGTCCATCGGGGCTGAAGGCGACGCTCCTGACAGACCCCTGGTGTCCGTTGCAGACGCGGAGTTCCTTGGCGGAGGCGACGTCCCAGAGGCGGACGGAGTTGTCGTCCGAGCCACTGGCCAGTTGTCGTCCATCGGGGCTGAAGGCGACGCTCCCGACATAGCCCTGGTGTCCGTTGCAGACGCGGAGTTCCTTGGCGGAGGCGACGTCCCAGAGGCGGACGGATTTATCGGACGAGCCGCTGGCCAGTTGTCGTCCATCGGGGCTGAAGGCGACGCTCCCGACAGAGCCCTGGTGTCCGTTGCAGGCGCGGAGTTCCTTGGCGGAGGCGACGTCCCAGAGACGGACGCTGCCGTCGTTGTGGCCGGAGGCGATCAGCGTACCGTCGGGGCTCACGGCGAGGGTATTGCCGGGAGACGCGGGACTGCTAAAATTGGGCGGGTGGGCGAGGGTCATGGGTAGCGCGGCCCCGAGCAACCGCTCTTCTCCCACCGCCTGTGCGAACTCCGCACCCAGCTTCGCGCCGATCAGCTTGGCCCGCCTGAATACGGCGCCTACGACGCTGGCCCCGCGCAGATCGGCGCCCAGCAGACTGGTGCGGGCCAGGATGGCCGCGTCCAGCGTCGCCTCGCGCAGATCGGCCCGGTCAAGTCGGGCCTCAGTCAGGTCCGCGCCTCGCAGGTTGGCCCGGCGCAGGTCACGGCCTGTGAAATCCTTGCCCCGTAAGTCTTGCCCGGCGAGATCGATCGCTGGCGCGGGAGGCGGCTCGGCCTCGGTCGCCGGCGCCGGGCGCAGCTCCTGGTGACGTTGCTGGATCAGCAGGGCGTTCTTCTTCAGCCAGCCTTCGATACCGCCCGGCTGGCCCAGGATGTCCGTGGCCCACGCCAGCGCCCGGTCCGGCTTGGCCAGCCCCAGGACGAAATCCGCCATCAGCGGCGAGACCTCGTTCTGTTCCAGCGACTGCGGCGTCTGGCCGGCCGCAACAGCCGCCGCGGCGTCGCGGGCGATCAGCCATTCCATGACCGAACGGTGGACGAACGAGAACCGGCCTTCGCGGTCCCGCACCAGCAGCGAGCCGGCTCCGATCTCGAAGGCCGCCTCGTGGGCCGTCATGTCCAAGGCCGGCAAGTCCTTGCGCGCGGCTTGCACCTGCTCGGTCAACTCGCCCACGTCTACGCTCCGCTGGCCAGTTTCCCACATCCGCAGCGCCAGACGCGTGACGGCGGCCCACAAGTGGTCCTTCTCCAGCGTTTTCAACCCGCCGTGGGCTTGGCGGCGGCGGACTTCGCCCTCCAGCCACTTGTCCAGGATGATCTGGTACAAGTCGGCGGCCGTGATCTGACCCGACGGGTCGCGGGCTTCGAGCAATCGCTGGTCGTCCAGTTCGGCGATGAAACTGAGCAGTCGCGGGTTGGCTGAAAGCCCTTGCAAGTCCTGGACGTCCCGGATCAGCGTCATGCGGTGGTTGGCCAGTTGTTGTACCTCGGCGTCGTCCGGCGGCAAGGGCGATTGCCCGGCTGGGGAGCGGTAGTAGTTGACCAAGAAGCTGCGCACCTGGTCGAGTTCAAAACTCCGTAGTTCCACCAGCCGCCGCGCGGACACGGTGTCGATCTGGGCGTACAACGCCTGCTTGACCTGCTGTTCGCTCAGAAAATGCTGCGTCCGGCTGGTGACGACCACCTTGGCCTGTCCCTGGGCCGCGTCGACCAGTGCGGCCAGATGCTCGGCGGCCCGGTCGTAGGTCACGCGCAGGGCCAGTTCATCGAAGCCGTCGAACAGCAGGCAGATTCGGCCGTGGCGGAGCATGTAACGGAACCGGCCGATGTCGAATCGCTCCTCGCGCGTTGCGATCATGTGCATCGACACCAGCACGTCCACCGGATGCCCGCGTTCCAGCGACCGCATCTCGATCAGCACGGGCGTCAGGTGCGGCAGCCGTTTGGGCATCTGTCGCGCCAACTCGTGCAGCAAGAACGTCTTGCCGGTGCCGAATTCGCCCAGGACCAGCACAAACCGGGCGTCCGGCTGTTCGAGCCACTGGAAGACCTGTTCGGTAACGTTGTCTCCGGGCTGGCGCTGGTTGCCCACGTGGTGCCAGTACCGTTGCGGCACGTACAGCCGAGGCGGATAGATGGGATCTCGTTCCAGCCGGTCGTTTTGCTCGGCCTTGTACCGGCGAAAGTCGGTCAGCTCCAGGTACTCCTCGAACGACAGCAGTTGCACGCCGGCCTTCCTGGCGGCCGAGACGACCAGGGCGTCTGCCAGCGGTCCGCCGTAGACGATATACGACTGCAGATTGGCATCGGCTGCGCGGAACGAGGCGTCGATACTCTTGAGGAATCGCTGCAGACCGTCCAGCGAGCAGTCGTTCTCCATTACCCCGATCGGGAAGTGCCGCGTGACCAGGCCACTGCGGCAGGTGACGCGGAGATACGGGATGCCCGATTCGTCGTCCAGCTGCTCGACCACGCGCGCCTCCTCCGGCTCGCGCAGGCGGCACACGTCTGCCACGTGGGAGAAGAAATCGGTCCGTGAATGGGACCGGATCCCGCCAGCATCGCGAGTGTCGTCGCGATCGGCGTCCTGACGCAATGGTTCTACGTCTGGATCGGTCTTCGCTTCCTTCGTTTTTGGGTCGGCGAGTTTGTCCCACGGCTCATCCTCAGGAAAGACGGCGTGGGCGTGTTGAAACGTCACACGGTCTTTGGTCTGCCAGTTATTGCCATCGTCTGAGCAGCGGGTGTCTCCGATCCATTTCTTGTTGGGCGGGTCGTAGCACCGCATCCAGCGCACGAATCGGTCCGGGAAGAGTTGGAGCAATTGGTACTGGTTGGGCGTCTCTTCGGGCCGAGCCGCCCGTCCCAGCCCTGCGCTGCCGGTGGAGATCGCAGGCAGGTGCTGGTTCAGCCAATTCAGCGCGCCGAAATGCGTGTGGCCGTGAAGGACCAGGTTCAGCGAGGGAGCCAGGAGCCGTTTCAGATCGAGGATGTCTTTCAGGTTCTCGTCATCATTTTCCGGCCCGCGGACTGGGTTGTGATGCATGACTCCGATCCGCAGCCAGCCGTCGGCGACAAACGGTTTCAGGCGGTCGGCGAACCAGTTCAGTTGCTTCTCGCCACACCGGCCGAAGTGTCCGCAGGCGCCGTCGTGAATCCACTTCTGGTACGCATCACGCGGCGGAACTGCGGCCGCCTTGATTGCCTTGTGCACATCCTCCTCGCCGTGGATTTCCGGCATCGTCGAATTCAGCCCCGCGACGACCACGCGGAGATCATCCAGCTGATACCACGTCCACGGTTCGGCAGGCACAAAGGTGAGGTCCGGTTCGTCGTGGTAGAACTCCTGGAGCATCGCCTGAAAGAACTCCCATTTGCGCCAGAAGGGACGCTCGGGCTCTGTTTCGCGGGCTTCGCACTCGTTGAAATACGACTCACAGAGCTTCCGGCTGACATCGTGGTTGCCCGGCACGACGATCACTCGCCGCCGCGGCAGTTGCAGGTGTTCCGCCAGTGTGACGAGGAACTTCAGCGCGTCTTCGAATTCCGACTTCCTGCCCCACTCGGCCAGATCACCGGAGACAACAAGCAGATTGGGTTTCAGCCCATTCTGGTCACGGAGTTGATCCAGGTCCTGGGTCAGACGCCCCAACAGCGTATCGAACGGCGAGTCCGGATCGCCCAACGCCAATCGGCCGAAGCGATGCTGGTGCCCGAACTGGATGTCGGAGATGTGCAAAATCGTAATCGGCGACGGGTCCGTCATAGCGTCCTCGCAAGGTGGTGAGGCGAGCCGGGTTTCTGGATCGGCTCGGAGTCGGACCCATTACACACCGTGCAAGGGGTACAGGCAAGTCGGCTAAAGACTGCCCCGTAGCGCCGCAGGCCGAAATAGGTTCCAGTTTTCGGTCCGGGGGTGGGCCGCGCAAAACTGGGCGGAAACAGCGGCCAGGGTCAGTCGTTCAAATTTCAGTTTTTGCGGCGGCGAGACTCTCCAGCATAGTTGCCTAGATGCCGCAAAAACTGAAAATTGAAGGACTGACCCATGTCTGCGAGCGGAACGGAAGTGGAACAAACTTTGGCCTGCCTCGCGACACTGTTTTACGCGGCCCAGTCCGGGGGTAACGCGAGGCGACGGAGAATTGGTCGCGGAGCGACCTGCTTGTGGCCCTTGCGCGTGAAGAATGGGACTTAACGGTTCAGCAGGGACGGGGCGCGAGACAAGGGGTCAGACGTACAGATTTCAGTTTTCGCGGTCCTGTGCTCAAGCCTAGGGAAAGCCTTCTGCCCGCGAAAACTGAAATCTGTACGTCTGACCCCAGCCGGCGGTCCGTCACGGCGAAATCATAAGACCCCATGCTTGACACCGACAACGTCGAAAACCGCCTGGTGCTAGTTCGACTGTCTCACTTTGCTCACGGCCGGTGACGCCGTGTCGTCCCCCCCTTTACTATTGAGTCCTAGGTTGCCAATGGAAAACGAGAGAACGTGGCATGGGAGGGCGACGCTCCCGCGGAGCCGTGGGCCGTTCCTGATGGCCCGCTCCGGCTCGGCGGGGTGCCCACGGGGCCCCTCGCCCTCCCATGCCATTGGCAACCTAGGACTGAATAAGGGGGGTTGGGTGGGTATCGGGACATACGGACACCACTCCCAACCTCCCTTTGGTAAGGGGAGGAGTGACTCGCTGGGGATGCCACGTTGTGGCGGAGACTACGACCTGCGCGCAGGGCGCGTGCAGCCTGAGACTCTAACCGGCTTTGGCGCCGACGGGGGATTCGGCCATAACACCGATGCACAGCTCGTTGGAAACGTGCGTTTTGGACGGCTTGGTGGGCGCGTCCAGCTCTTTCTTGGACGCGCGGGCATGCGCTTCGACGACCGCGGTAATCGCCTCGACTTCGGCTGCGTGAGACGGCCCGGCTAAAGCCTCCACGTAACGGCGCACACATTCGACCGTCTCGTCGATGGCGTCGGCTTGGATCAGCATCAGCTCGCCCGGTTGAACTGTGTTCAAGGCGTGCTCCACCGACTTGACCGCGCCCTGAATCGCTTCGACCTGCCGAGTGCGGGTGCCTTGGGCCACACCCTGGCGGAACAGGTTGATGATCTCGCCCTCCACACGGCCGCGAACGTAGTGGTCTTCGTACAGCACCACCCGATCAAAGGCGTCGCCCAGCAATTGCCCCATCAGCAACATGTCGCAATCGCGGCGGTCGCCTGCCGTCGAATAGACCGCCGTCCGGCGCTGCTGGGGAAACGTGTTGATGGCTTCGATCATGGCCCGCAGAGCATGGGCATTGTGGCCATAATCGATAATCACCATGGCGCCTTTGATCTCCAGGATATTGAACCGGCCCGGCGTCTTGCTCATGTCCGCCGCAAAGCTCTCGGCGCGCGCCACGATCGTCTCCTTGGACAGACCCAGCGCCCAGGCAGCGCCCAGGGCCGCCAAGGTGTTTTCCACTTCGAACGAGATGCGGCCGTGGTGGGTCAGCGGGATGTGATCCAGGGTCGTCAGCGGTGTCTCGTGGTCGCCCTCGGCCAGGATGATCGTCTGCTCGCGCACAAACACGGCCCGGCCGCCTACGCTACGGTGCTGGACAATCACCGGATGCTGGCCGTCGATGGCGAAGAACAGGACTTTGCCGCGCGAGTACTGGGCCATGTTCGCGACGAGCGGATCCGCGGCGTTCAGCACGGCGGTCCCCGTGTCGCGAGCCACCACGTCGACAATCGTCCGCTTGACCTTGGCCAGGTCTTCCGGCGTGTGGATATCGTGCAGGCCGAGATGGTCGCCGTCACCGATATTCGTCACGACCGCCACGTCGCATTGGTCAAAGCCCAAGCCGGCGCGGAGGATGCCGCCTCGAGCCGTCTCAAACACGGCCACATCGATATTGGGGTTCATCAGCACCCGGCGGGCGCTGCTCGGACCGGCGCAGTCGTCGTGATCGACGCGGCGGTCCTCAAAATAGATCCCGTCCGTGCAGGTCATCCCCACCCGGCGGCCGGTTCCCTTCAGGAGATGGGCGATGAACCGGGTCGTGGTCGTCTTGCCATTCACGCCGGTCACCGCGACGATCGGGATGCGGCCGTTGTTGCCCGGCTCGAACATCATGTCGACGATCGCTTCCCCCACCGGACGCGGTACGCCGACCGACGGCGCCAAATGCATCCGCAGGCCGGGGGCGGCGTTGACCTCGACCACGATCCCGCCCTGCTCCTCCAACG
>JAPLNJ010000751.1 GCA_026692885.1 Planctomycetota bacterium
TGAGAGCAGTCCCGCCAACTCCTAACACCGCGGCGCCTCACCAAGTTCTCCCGACTTGTCGGATAGGGGGCTCCGGGTTAGGCACAGGGCGGGAACACTCCCACCGACTTGCGTCGGGAGCTTCTCGGGGGCGATCACGACACTGCTAGCATTTCGCAACGTGATGATCAAAGGCCATCAAGGCCGATGTCCTTCCTGGCCGTCTCCCCCTCGACATTCCTCCCCGCTATGATTTCGTCTATGCCCCACGATGAACAGCTCTCGATCGGCCAGTGCGCGACGTTGGCCTGCCTGCTGGAAGCGACTACGCCCAAGCCGGGTAATGTCCATCGGGGCGTGGACTTCGAGGACATGACGTTTCTGGATTTTGCCGTCAGTGCCGCCGCGATCGGGCCGGCGATGGACAAAGCTCGGGAGTGGGGCGCGGGCCAGACGATCCTGGAGGCCATCCGCGCCACCCGCCGTCTGGTTCCGGTGAACACGAACCTGGGAACGGTGCTGCTGATTGCTCCGCTAGCAGTCGTGCCACGCAACCTGCCGTTGCCGACGGGGATTGCCGCGGTGCTGAAGTCTTTGACAGCGCAAGACGCGCGGTCGGTCTATGAAGCCATCCGGGTGGTCAATCCGGGCGGGCTCGGCAAGGTGGATCGCCTGGACGTGGCCGACGAGCCGCCGAACGACTTGCTGGTCGCAATGCGGGCTGCCGCCGGACGCGACTTGGTCGCCCGCCAGTACGGAAACGACTTCGCACAAGTCCTGCAAGTGGTGGTGCCCGCGCTGCGTCGTGGGCAGCAGGTCGGCTGGTCGCTGACCGACACCGTGATCCACACCCAGATCACCTTGCTCAGTCAATTCTCGGACAGCCTGATCGAACGCAAATGTGGACCCGAGGTGGGCCGGCAGGTTTCGGCCAACGCAGCCCAAGTGCTAGCGGCGGGCGATCCCGGAGACGAGAGCTATGTGGAAGCTCTGAACGACTTGGATTTCTGGTTGCGTACCGACGGCCATCGCCGCAACCCCGGCACCACCGCCGACCTGCTTGCCGCCGGTTTGTTCGCAGCCCTCCGCGACGGTGTGCTCCAACCGCCGTTTCGCTAAGCCCAGCGGACAGAAATAATTCACCCGGCATCGGTGGGGCAGACTGGTTTGTGTTACGGCCGTTTGCCGAGCACTTGGCCAATGGTCTCCAGTCGGTCGGTATTGGACTTGCCGTCCGGCGTCCAGGTCGGACACAGCCAACCGCCCTCGTCATGTTCGTTCCAGGCGTAGATAATGACCGCGTTGGCCCGGCAGCAATCCGGCTGCTCCCTGACGAAGGCCAACGCACGCTCGAGATGACTGGCGATCTCGGCTGGGGTGGCTGTGGCGGGAAAGACCGTCTGCCGATGATAGCCGTGATCCCTTTCCCACGACACGGGGCTCTCCTTGCGCGGGTTCTTGTCCCAGCCTGTGGTCACCAGCGGCACATAGGGTACGTGGTCGGCGACGGCCCTTTGCCAGTAGTTCGTCTCGACTCGCTTACAGAGAGCCGCGAAGGTGGCATCATCACTGCCGTAGGCATAGGCCGAGACGGCCTCGAATCCCAGCGGCGCCGCACGCCGGAAATCGGCGGCCGGATTCCAGCCCATCAAGACACAGTAGGGATCGCTGCCGACCGCTTGCGCCGCCTGCCGGAACTGGGCGACGCGGTCCTCCTTGGTTTGAAAGGCAAAGACCAGCGGTCGTCCGCCGAGCACGGTCTGGTAGCCTGGCTCGCGCAGCAGAGCGACTGCTCGGTCGCGCTCGCGTGGCCACTGGTCATCAGACACCTTGAAGTTGTTGTGCAGGATGACGCAAGAGTTGATCCGCCGGCGCGCTTTGCTGTTCCGATACAGCCGCAGGGATTCGCTCATGGAGCTGGCTTCGGGATAAAGCAGGAACGCCCAGTAGTCCAGGCCGGCCCTCGCGGCAAAGGCGATCTCCTGGTCCATGACCTCCTGCCGCCCGCCCTGGATCCGCACCTGGTCATCGCCGAGCACCTCGGCGAACCACGGCAGGCGCGCATGGTACTTTTTCGGTCCGAGTGTCCGCTCGACCTGCACGGTCACCTCGCCCCCGGTCCACGCATCCCAGCGGATCGCACCCACCAGGGGCCGCGCAGGCATTCGCGGAGCATCGCTGGCGTGCAGCGCAGCCAACGATGCGAGCAGCAGCGGAGCGTATTGATTCCCGCGGTTGTCACCACCCAGGTTGATGTCGAGGGGCGCGACACCGTAAGGCATTTTGGTTCCGAGCGTGACAGCGCCACCCCACCAGGCTTCGCCGGGCAGGAGTTCGAGTTGGAGTTCCGACTGCGCGCTGTTCTGCGCGATGACCGGCGCTGAGGCGAACAGCAGAGAAAGGCAGAGAAGATAACCGATTTTCATGATGGGTTCCTTGCTGTAACTGACCCGGTCCTGACTCGGTCTCCTACCGCTCCGCCACCGGCTTGCCGTCGACGTAGAGCAGAATCTTGCGGGTGGTGTCGTCCACGGTGGTGGCCACGTGGACCCAGCGGCCGGGCTGCAGTTCGGCCTTCCACCCCAGCCACGGATCGGACACGATCACGCGTAAGGAATTTCCGGGATAGGTATCGAACAGATGTCGCCGAGGAACCGGTTGTTGCCGTTACTGTCAGCGCCCAGTCGTAGCGGCAGTTGGTTGGGACGGATCAAGCCCGGCAGCTTCCAATCTTCGGCGGCGTTTGCCGGAGCCGGCGGGATGGCCGCGGGTTTCTCCAAGCTGCCGGTCAGCGTTTCGCCGGACTTCAGCACTACCTGGAAGTTCTCACCCACCTTCTTGATCCCGTTACGACTCCACTGCGGCGCCCGTCCGGCGAAGTTGTCGCGGATGCGCACCGCGCCGTCGCGGGACGCAGTAATGCTGAACCAGGTCGTGGCGTTCAGTTCCCTTTTCGCGGAGACGCGATAGCCGCCTTCGGCACGCAGATCACTGAATGCCGCTGTGTGCCAGCGCCAGGGCGTGGCCGGGAAGATGCGGAGGACCTGCGTGTCGGGTACGCCCGGCGTCGGACTCCAGCTTTGCAGCAGCATCTCATGCACGGCCTGCGGCGCCAGGAAGTTGCCCTCCAGCGTGAACGGACGGTAGGTGAACGTCGAAAAGCCGGCCCGCAGCTGGTCGCCGTTGACATGGAAGCCATTCCGCAGAATGAACGCCTTGGTGAAAATCTCCAGGTTGTGCAGTGCCGACTCGGCGTCGCCCACCCGGGCCCGCAGGCAGGCCATCCAGGAAAAGCTGTAGCCGCACCAGGCCTGCGTGCCGAACGCGTCCCATTGCTTCAGCGACGCGGCAATCACGGCCCGGTCGCGATCGCCACCATCGATCGAGATCAAATTGAACGGGTAGATGCCGATCAGGTTTGACAGGTGCCGATGCGAGCCGGGCAGGTCCTCGTTCTCCGAGATCTTCAGCACGTGATCCGGCCGCAGATGGAACTCGCCCAGGCCGCGCGCGGTCTTCGCCCACTGTTCCGCCGTGGCCGAATCGCCGACGGCGGCAGCCATCTCGGACAACCCCAAGAAAAACATCCGCAGGCAGGCGATGTCATAGTTGCTATTGGGCTTCACCCAGGCCCGTAGGCTGTTGTCGAAGATCTCGGGTGAAGCCGACAGCGGCAGCTTCAGCAGGCCGTGCTCCTCGCGGAGCAAGCTGCGCAAGGACTCGCCGATCTCGCGGCACCAGGGATAGGCTCGCTGGCGCAGGAACTGGTCATCACCCGTATAGCGCCAGTGCAGATAGAACAAATGCCCGATCCAGGCACCCTGCACCGGCGACAGGCTGTACTGCGGCCAGCCGCCCAAGGGCTGACCGGCCAAGCTCATCACGCCGGGCACCGCGGCGCCGGGCGTGCCGTAAAACTTCTTGGCAAATTTGCGGTAAGCGGGCAACAGGTCCCACATGAAATCCAGGAACGCCGCGCCCTCGTCGAAGTGGCCGGCCGCCTGGTAGGCGATGTAGGTCATCGGCGTGTTCAGGTCGTTGTGGTAGTCGCCTTTCCACGGGGGCAAGGATCCGGCATCGGCCGTCCAAACTCCCTGCAGCGGCATCGGCGGTGCGCCGCGGCGCGAAGCGGCCCCGTAGAAGTATCGGACCAGGTTGTAATGCCGTTGGATCTCGACATCGGGTACCGTAACTTGCGACTGCGACCAGAACTTGGACCACCACGCCGTGTGCGCCGCGAGCAGCGCGTCGTAGCCGGAGTCCAGCGCAGCGGAGACCCGTTGGCGGGCGATGGCCACCGGATCGGCGCCGTCGCGCGTCGAAGTCACGGCGACCGCCAACAGCGTCGCGTCATCGATGCGTCGGGTGTGGAGGCAGACGCAGTAACTCAGACCCTCGGCCGCCGCTTGGACGAACCACTGCGTTCCCGCCGCACTGCCGGTACGCGGGTCCGGGTAGCCCAGTGCCTTGACCGACGCAGGAGGCAGCAGTCGCAGCGATTTCGGGCCGGGGCCCGGGATGCGCAGCAGGGCCACCGGCTCGGTGGCGCTGAAGAAGACGTCCAGTTGCGTGCCATCCTGCAGCCAGGCCCGGCCTTGGGCGGCTGCCATCGCCAACTCGAAACGCTGCACCTGTTGGGTAGGTTCCAGGACGATTTCCAGGCGGCCGGCGGGAATCTTGGTCGGATGCGCGGCGCTGTAGTTGCGGTCGAAGATGGCGGTGATCTCGCCGGCCTTCTGCTCCTGGACCAAACGGATCAGGTTGGCAAAGTTGAACTTATCCCAGGGCATGTCGGGGGCCGGCCGCTCGTCCCACAGGTCTCCCCGGTCCAACGACAGTCGGATCGTGTTGTCTTCGCCCCAGAGCAATCCGCCCAGCAGACCGTTGCCCAGCGGCACGGCCTCATCCCACGTTCGGATTGGGGCAGTGAGTTCCAGTTTCAGCGGATCAGCGGCCGCCGCAGCCGTTGCGCCCGCGAGCAGCCAGATCACGATCGAGCAGAGCTTCTGCATGGTTGCACCTCATTGACCCCGTCAAGCATACTCCCGCCGCGAGAACAGCCACAGGCCCGCGGTGAACAACACGCCACCCAGCACGCCCAGCACGACCCAGGCCGCCTCGCCGGAGATCGGCACCAACAGAGCCGGTTCCCGCCCGGCAGTCGGATGCAATCCCAACCGCGCGCCGGCGTCCAGCATCAGGCACTCGGTGTAGAACGAGACAGCTACGCGTTTGATCACTCCGGGCACGTTGCCCAGGAACGTCTCCAGGAACAAGGCATACACCAAGGCCACGATGGTCGCGCGCCGCAAGAGCACGCTGAACAGTGTAAACAGCCCCACGTAAGTCACGGTGGACCAGAATACGGCCGGGCAGAACGGGCGAAAGACTTCCTTGCCGAACGAGCCGGCAAGCTGCGTCAGCACCACCCAGGTTCCGAAGGTCCAGACCAGGGCCAGGGCCAGCGCCGAGGTATATTTAGCCGCGAAGATCAGCGGCCGAGGCAGCGGAGTGGCAAGCAGATACACGAGCGTCTGGTCCTCGCGGTCGCCGGCAATCACGGGTGTCGCGTAACACAAGCAGAACATGGGCAGCAGGAAGGAGACGTACATGGGCAGCACGAGCTCGCCCACGAACGCTTGGGTGGTCCGCCGAGGATGCATCGACCAGGCAACCACAGCCAGTCCGGCAAACGCGAGCAGCATCGCACAGACCAACGTTTGTCGCGAACGGAACAATCGCCGCAGCGAGACGCGGGTCAACAGCAGACAACCCAGGAGTTGCCCGACGAAGCGGGAGGAGGGAACCATGGATTCTAGCATTCGTCCCTTTCCGTAGGTCAGGCTTTCCAGCCTGACGTCGATTCACGGAGCCTGTCGCTCCCGATCCTATTTCCCACGCGCCCAGCGACCTCTCCCCTCGCCCCGATGAGGCTGCTGAAAAAGTAGCGGAAAGCAACGTGGGGTAAGCTTCCAGCTTGCCAATCTTCCGTATTCTCCGTTTCCTCGTCTTCCTCGGCTACGCATTTGGCAAGCTGGAAGCTTACCCCACGACTAATTCAGCAGTCTCCCGATACTCCGGGGAGAGGGGTTGGGGGTGAGGGGCTTTGCTCCGCAGAAGCCAGCCAAACTCATGTTTTCTTCGCCTATCCATGTTCGCCGCGATGCACGAGATAGTTGAACACGGCCTGCGTCGAGGCATCGCTGACCTGCAGACGCTGGACCTCGAACTGTTCCTCGATCACCAAGTCGGCCAACACCGCGAAGAACCTCTTCGGACGGCGAGCCTGCACCAGCAGACCGCCGGCGCCTTCCAATTCCACCGCCTGCACGCACTCCGCCTGAAACAACCTCGCCGCAAGTTCCCGGGGCTGGTTCGTCGCCAGCCGGATCTGCAGCGGATGCTCGTCCAGCATCTCGCGAATCTGTGTCAGCGAGCCGGCCGCCATGATCCGCCCCCGGAGCAGGAACAGGATCCGATCGGCCAACTTGTCCATATCTTCCAGAATGTGGCTGGAGACCAGGATCGCCTTGCCCCGCGCCGCCAACTGCCGGAACAGCTCCACGAACTCGACGCGGCCCAAGGGATCGACGCCGTTGAGCGGTTCGTCCAACACGATCAGCTCGGGATCGTGGACCAGGGCCTGGGCCAGCTTGATCCGCTGACGCATGCCCTTGGAGTAGGAACCCAACCGGCGATCGGCGCGGTCCGCCATCCCCACCTGTTCCAGTACGGCTGCGGTGCGTTCGGCCGCCGGCCGCCCGCGAAAACCGTGCAGCTGCGCCATCGTTCGTACGAAATCGCGTCCCGACATCTCTTCGTAGAACGCATCGACGTCCGGGCAGTAACCGATGTGCGACTTGGCCCTCGCGGACCAAGCGTTGCGACCGCGAATCCGGACGTGGCCGAGGCTGGGCCGCAGTTGGCCGGTCAGCAATTTGATTAGCGTACTCTTGCCCGCTCCGTTCGGCCCGACCAGACCCGTGATTCCCGGCCGCAACTGCAGCGTGACGTCGTTCACCGCGATTACGGCACCGTACCATTTCGAGACCGCCTGAAACTCGGTCAAAGGAGGAACCGAATTGTCGGTTACAACAGGATTCATGCCACCACCTTGACCGCTCGCACGCGAGGAATCACCGCCAAAGCCGAAACCAGACACACGACCACGACCACCGCCACCGCGCCGGCAATCAACGGCTCATCTTTTCCCGGATCCAGCGCCCCGAAGCACCAGGAGCCGATCAAGCGGATGTCCCGCCAGAACATCAATAGCCGCCAGCGCCGATCGTCGTACACATTGCGGAGGATCTCGCCCAGAATCGGCAGCATTACGAAGATGCAGGACCAACTCATCACCAGGGGCACCGTCCTCTGCAGCCAGGCCGCCAGGGCGAACAGCAACAGGCTCAGGGCCACCGCCATCACCAGTCCGTAGCCCAAGATGCCGAGCAAGATCCGCAGGTTGTCTTGAAAGTAGGTGGTCGAATCGGTCAGCAGGCCGTATTCGGCGTACAGGATCAGCGCGGGAACCGTGGTGGTCAACTCGACCAACAGGCCGATGCCCAACAATTTGCCCACCACGTAATGCCGGCGGCCCAAACGGCGGGACAGGTAGAACGTCAGACCGCCGTGTCGGTAATCGTTGCCCACCAGCAGCTCGCCGGCGAAGGCCAGCATCAGCATGGTGACCGTGCCCTGGGCAAACATGAAATCGCGATAGGTCTTGCCCACCCCGCTCACAGAACTGAGGATGCCGTCGACAAACTGTTTGAAGGCCGGATTCTGGACGCTGATCTGAGCTTTCAGGTAGATGGTGGCGAACATGAACAGGAAGTTCAGCAACGCGACCCCCAGCAGCAGCCAGAACAACTTGCGGCGCAGCACCAACTGCAGGCCCGTCCTGGCGATCGACCAACAGACGAACCAAGCCGGTCGCAGGCGATCCGACCAGCCGCGGTAACGTTCGACAGCAAGGCCCACGTCGTCACTCATCTACCGTTCCCCAGCAAGCGGTGGTAGACCGCCTCCAAGTCCTCTTCTTCGGGCACCAGCCCGGTCAACAGCACCTGTTGGTCGCGCGCCACCGCGAAGAACGCTCGGTTGGTCCAGCCCTCCGGCACAACGACCCGCGCCTCACCCGGGCGTTCGCGAACCAGGACTTCGGCCCCCCGGCTGCGCAGCTGGGCGATGAGTCCCGTGCCGTCTCCGTCCCAGCGAATCTGGTAGCTGCGCGCGGACGCAGAACATAACTCGGCGATGCGGCCCAGACCCACGACCTGTCCGGCGTGGAGCATAATCGCCGTCTGACAAACCCGCTCGATATCGCTCAGCAGGTGGCTGGACAGCACCAACGACTTGTGCGGCCGAGCTGCCAGTGCGCGCAGCACGTCCAGCATGGCATCGCGTCCTTCGGGATCGAGTCCCGAGGTCGGCTCGTCCAGCAGTAACACATCCGGATCGTGGACCAGCGTCGCGGCAAGTTTCAGCCGTTGCTTGAGGCCCACGGAGTACTGTACCAGGAGACGGTAGCGGGCTTCCTCGA
>JAPLNJ010000752.1 GCA_026692885.1 Planctomycetota bacterium
GGGGCTCCGGGTTAGGCACAGGGCGGGAACACTCCCACCGACTTACGTCGGGAGCTTCTCGGGGGCGATCACGACACTGCTAGTATTTCGCAACGTTATGATCAAGGTCGCGGTTGGACATAGCGGACGGCCTGGGGGTCACTGCTGTGAACATCTGCGAGGCCTGGTTTTGTCAATCCGCAGGAATCGCAGACGCCGACTCGCAAATGACGCGAAAGCCGACGTCGTACACCGGCTGATCAACCAGATAGGCCTGACGAAACGCCGAGCGGCACCGCGCTGGCCGGTCGTACCACGAGCCGCCGCGCACGACGCGTTTTCCGCCAGCCCCGTCGTTCCGGTCGTCGTCGCGGTAGGGATGCGGCCGGTACTCCGAGCGGGTCCACTCGGCGACATTTCCGTGCATGTCGCAGAGGCCCCAGGGATTCGGCTGAAAACTGCCGACGGGTGCCGAGACACGGCTGTGATCGTCAAAACGCGTGTCGGCCAGACGCCACGGGGCAATCATCTCCGGGAGATTCGGATCGCCGAACGTGTCGATGGTCTGGTGGCTCAGGTCGGAGACGTTCGCCACTCGCGAGAAATCGTCGGCCACGGTCCCGTACCAGAGCGGCGTCGTGGTGCCTGCCCGGCAGGCGTATTCCCACTGTGCCTCGGTCGGCAGCGTGAACGGCCGACCGGTCTGCTGCGTGAGCCAGTGACAGAAGGCCAGCGCCTGCGTCCAAGACACGCGCACCACCGGCTGCTTGGAGCGGGCCAGTGTCCAGCCCAGCTCGCCAGGACCGAACTTGATAAAATCGCCGTTTTCCCAGCGACTGTCGTGCGTGGCAGCGAACAGCGCGAACTGCTCGTTCGTCACCTCGCAGCGGCCCATCCAGAACGGCTTGTCGATTTTCACGGGGCACGTGGGACGCTCGTCTGGATACCCATCCTGCTGTCCCATGATGAACTCGCCCGCGGGTACACGCACCAGTTGCAGGCTGACTCCCGGGGACAACTCAATCGCGAGCGAAGCGATCTCGCCACGTCCGCCGCCTGCAGACGCGGGCTGAGGTGACGGCGCGGCCGGGAGTAGCGACGGCGCGGCACGCAGTCCCGTCTGGACCTCGGCCACAGCGTTGGGAATGATGGCCACGACACCCTTAGCGCGAGCAGGCGGGGACAACACCGGTTTGCCACCCGGCCCCGGAGGCAGGTCCTCGGGGGCCTCGTCCATCCCCGCGTAGAGCTTCCGCATCTGAGCGCGTCGCAGAGTTTGCTGCCGGACAAGATCGCCGATCTCGTCGCCGCGAATGTCGTTCCAGTTGCCGTGGCAGGGCGCGTTCAGGTCGATCCAAGTAATCAATCGATCCCAGGCCTCCGCGTCCAGCTGGACATCGTAGTGTCCTTTCTGGAGCATTTGCACCAGACGCGTCGTGTCCGCGTGGTACTCCCACGGACGCAGCACGTGCATGTCGCTTTCCTTGCACGGCGTGCGCACAAAGCGGCGTAAATGGTAGTAGGACGGCGTGAAGCGGGCCGCCTGATTGTGGCGGTTGGCATTGTTACGCAACGGAGCCAGGGGTCCATCCACAAGATTGCACAACGCGGGGCCGTCGGCGCGCGGCTGGCCGTCATGGCAACGGGTGCAATGCTGATCCAACACCGGTTGCACTTCGCGGCGAAAGGCAAATCCCCGCGGCGGCCCGTACCAGGGCGTGATCTCGACCGGCGGCCGGCGCGCGGCCAACGGGTGACGCACCGGCGGGGCCGTGTTCTGCGGCTCATGGCAACCGACGCACGAGACGGCCTCGCCGGGCATGGCCGTGAACCAGCTCCGCATGAGCTGCACCGCTTTGCCTTCGGCGTCCAAGGGCTGCAGCGAAATAGGCGTGTACGCCGACACGCGGAAGCTGGCCGAGCCGTCCTCATAGATCGGCACGGTCCCCAGCACGCGTTTCGGATCCCACGGCCCGTCCAGTCCGACGGCATAAGGCTCGGCGCCCATGCCTTCATAGGCGAAATGGTAGCCGATCACGCGCAACGACTTGATCGCGCCGCGAGGCACACCCTGGAGCCCTGCGCCGCGATAAATGTCCGCAATCAGCACGTCGGCATCCTGACGGCCCAGGTCCACTTTGTCCGCCACACACGGCGGCTTGGGCGTCGTGCGCAAGGGAGTGGGTTCGAGCATCGCGTAGCCGGACTCTTCGTGCAACAACACCGCATTGTCGAACGTGTCGACCAGATAGATGCCCCACAGCGCCTGCTCGGCCGGCTTGCATGACACCAAGAAATACTTGTCGCTCAACGGAAAAGGATGCAGGAACTTGGGCCAACTCTGACCCGTGGGCAGATCGAGCACGGCAGGTTCGACCTGACGTCCATAGCCGGGGATCCGCTGCACGGCTCCGGCCGCTTCTTGCCGCCCGCGGGCCGGATCCAGGATTACCAACTCGCCCATCCGCGGCGACTCGTGATGCCCGCCGACAACCGTGACCACCTTCGTCGGGTGATTCGGGATCGGCCGCGCATAGAACATAGCGGCCGGCCAGTAGGAGTTGCTGCCATAATACTCCATCTGCTCCGTGCCGTCCGGGTTCATGTGAAACAGGATCCGGGAGAAGGCGTGCGGCAGATCGGTGTATTCCCAACGGAGATACAGCACCCGGCCGTTGTTCAACACGGTCGGACACCAGT
>JAPLNJ010000753.1 GCA_026692885.1 Planctomycetota bacterium
CGCGTCCTTCGGGATCGAGTCCCGAGGTCGGCTCGTCCAGCAGTAACACATCCGGATCGTGGACCAGCGTCGCGGCAAGTTTCAGCCGTTGCTTGAGGCCCACGGAGTACTGTACCAGGAGACGGTAGCGGGCTTCCTCGAGACCCAGGTAGGAGAGCGTCTCATGGGCCCGCCGCAGGGCCTGACGCCGGGGCATGCCGCACAGTTCGCCAGCCAGCGCCACGTATTCGATGCCTTTCAGCCCAGGCACGAATGCGTCGCGTTCCGGCATGAAGCCGACGCGGCCCCGCAACCGGACTCCCGCCGCAGGACCGGCATGCCCCAGCACCTGGACGGTCCCCGCGGTCGGCCGGATCAGCCCCAGCAGAATTTGCAGCAGGGTCGACTTGCCGGCGCCGTTCTGCCCGATCAACCCAATGGAACCGTCCGGGACGGTCAACGAAACGTCGCGCAGCGCGCAGACGCGACCGTAGTAGTGCGTGACGCCAGACAATTGAAACAGGGTTGGCATGGGCTCGTATTATAGACGAATCACATCATGGCGGGGAATCGCCACGACTGCAAAATGCGGAGCAGCTTCCGGGATGGGCGTGGGCACCGAGTGTTCAGACCGTTCGGACAGGCAAGGGCTCGGCCACGCAAAATTGGCATGTACGGCCGAATCGGGTTTGTCCCAATTCTGTTCCGGCATTGACGGGCGGTTGACACGGGGTCGGGAGTTGGGTGGGCCGCGCAAAACTGGGCGGAAACAGCGGCCAGGGTCTGTCGTTCAAATTTCAGTTCTTGCGGCGGCGAGACTCTCCACCCTCGTTGCCCAGAGGCCGCAAAAACTGAAATTTGAAGGACAGACCCTGGCCTACGGGTGGAACAGAAGTGGAACAAACTCTGGCCTGCCTCGCGACACTGTTTTGCGTGGCCCAGGAGTGGGGTGTTCAGTCTGTGCGATTTTACCGTGAATTGGTGTTTTCCAGAATGCCTGAATCTGTTCCATTCTGATTTGTCTCGCGGAGCGATTACGAAATCCAGGATGACCGAGTGGCCCCTGGGGGCACCCCTGATCGTGATCCATAGGTTTTCGCCCCAAAGGGGCAGCCACAAATCAGCCCAGAACGGGTTACGAAAAATAGGAATAGGCCATGAGCACTGACATGAATTGCCCCCGTTCGGAGCAGCCTGGGAAGCGAAATTGCTCGCGCGTGATCATGCTTGCTCTGCTTGGCATGCTTTCCAATTTGCTTCCCGCAAACGGCGGCGAGAATTGGCCGCAGTTTCGCGGCCCGACCGGGCTGGGTTACACCGCGGAGAAGAATCTGCCTCTCCGATGGGGCGGCGACGCCGATGAGAATGTCCTGTGGAAAAACCCACTCAACGGCGCAGGGCACGCCAGCCCGATCGTCTGGGGCGACACGGTCTTTGTTTGCACCGTCACATGGCCGGCGGATGGCGCGCCGCAGGCCGACGTGATCCCGGACCACCACATCACCTGCTACCGTGTTGCAGATGGGAAACGGCTGTGGGACACGGTGGTGCCGCCCGGACCCTGGCTGAGGAAGGATTTCCGCAGCGGCCCCGGCGGTGGCTACGCCGGCCCCACGCCCGTTACCGATGGCAAGCTTGTCTACTGCGCCTTCGGTTCCTCGGTCCTCGCGGCTCTGGATTTCCAGGGAAGAATCGTCTGGCGGAAAGAGATCGTCCCGTACACCTTCGACGTGACGGTGGGCAGCAGCCCAATCCTCTATCAGGACACGGTGATCCTGTTCTGCGCGATGGCCAAGCCCAGCGATTCCAGCGCGATCGCCTTCGACAAAGCCAGCGGCGAGGTGCAGTGGCAGCAGCAGCTCCCGGACATGGCCTTTGGCCACAGCACGCCCGTCATCATTTCGGTGAAGGAGAAGCCCCAGATGCTGGTGCTGGCCTCGGGGATGGGCGAAACGAGCAACGCGATGCGCAGTCTGGATCCGGCCAGCGGCAAGCTGCTGTGGTGGTGCCGGGGGGCGGGTGACGCGGCTTCGCCGGCGTTCGGATCGGGCATCGTTTACTTCGACAGCGGACGCGGGGGCAAGGGCGTGGCCGTGGATCCCGGCGGCACCGGTGACGTCTCCGCAACCCATATCCGCTGGACTGGGCCTCAGATCTCCGAGGCGATCGGCTCGCCCATCATCGTCGGTCCCCACGTGTATCGCCTACCCGCTCCGGGCGTGCTGAAGTGCTGGGAGGTCTCCACAGGCAAGAAAGTGTACGAGGAGCGACTAAGCGGTATCTCGACGACGTGGGCCAGTCCCGTCGTGGACGGTGATGGCCGTCTCTACTTCGCCAGCTCCGGAAAGAGCTACGTGATCCAATCCGGCCCGGAATTCCGCGTGTTGGCCGTCAACGATCTCGGCGACGGCAACCATCCCTCGCCCGCCGTCGCCCAAGGCCGGCTGTTCCTCGTCGGCCTAAAAAACCTCTACTGCATCGGGCATCGGAAATGAGGGTTTCTTGGCCAACGATCCAGACCAAGCATGAGCCTTGATCAGAACGTTGCGCAAGACACGAGTTCGCGTTGGCCGCCGGAGACGCCGGGCTCAGACGTACAGAATTCAAAATTGGCGGTCGTGTGACTTCTCCACCGTCGCGCGGTTTGCCCGCCAATTTTGAATTCTGTACGTCTGAGCCCTACTCACTGCCCGAACTGGCGGCGGATTTCGGCCAGCAGGGCCGCAAAGGACGGTTCGCACTCGGCTCGTTCCCTGGCGCGGCGGGCTGTCTCGGTGATCGCGCTGCGGCTGACGCCGCCAAAGCGATCGGCCAACGCCTCAAGCGGCTCCGCCACCAGTTCCCGCGCCAACAAGATCGCCGCGTCGCGCCCGATGTTTCCATGCCGCCCAGCCCGGATGATCTGTTCGGCCGGGGTCTCCAACGCAAACGCCACTGCATCTAAAACCTGCTGTACGCTGACGGTCGTAGCGCGCGTTTCGGCCTTTTCACACCACGCCCGACATTGGGCCGCAAACTCCTCGCTGCCCAGAATCCAGCCATCCACGGCAGCCTCCAACGGATTGGGCGCCGGCCGAGCGATGCCGGATTCGATGAATCGCTTGTAGGCCAAACGCCCCTGCGATTCCGTGCCGCCAAATTCCGCCAACACGGTTCTCCAATCCAACCACGGGGGAGCGTGGTCCGGATTCAGGTAATGCCGATAACTGGTCCAGCGATCCTGAAACGGGTCCTTGGTCAGGCCGGCGCGAAACGAATTGAGATGGACATAACGCGTCAATTCCCACGAATGCCCGTCATTTTCCACGATGACGGCGTGAAAGCGACTCTGGAACAGGTGCCCGTCACGGTCATGCCGCCGATTGAACAGCGTCGCATAGCCGCTTTCGAAGTCACGCATACCAGTCGAGAGATTGGCGTGTGGCGTTCGCAGGTAGAGATGAAAGTGATTATCGAGCAGGGCAAAGGCGAAGACTCGCCACCCGCACCGGGCGGCGTTCCGGCCGAGCAATCGCAACCACGTCTTCCGGTCCTGCTCGTCCAGGACAAGGCTTCTCCGGTCGACACCCCGATTGGTCACGTGAAAGAGGCCGTTGGCAATGGGGAAACGCTCGCCGATTGACATGGCAGCAGCATACCCGATCTGGGCTCAGACGTACAGAATTCAATATTGGCGGTCGAAGGACTTCTCCACCGTCGTGCGGTTTGCCCGCCAATTTTGAATTCTGTACGTCTGAGCCCTACCATAGCGACGCGGCGGCGAGAGACTCCAGGGCGTGGAACAGGGCATTCAAGACTTGCGGGTCTCGCTCGGTGCCCAGCAGCGACTTGAGCTTGTCTGCAACCTCGACGCGATACTCGTCCGCCTTGAGCTTGCCGAAGGCCAGTGCGGCGGCCTTGCGAATCTCCGCGGCCATCGGCACGATAACCAGCGGGTGGGTGCCGTAGTCCAGCGCCGGCAGAATCGTATCGACGCACAGGCGGCTGTGCTGCGGATGATTGATCAGCAACTCGGCCGCCGCGATCCGGGCGGGCCACGAGTCGTAGCCCCGGTGGTCGTCCATCGCGTTGACCAATTGCGACGCGCCCTGCAGGACCGCATCCTTGCCGGCCGCCGCCAGGATCTCAGCGGCGCTCTGACGCAGTCGACAGTCGGCGGACCTTAGCATTTCAATCACTTTGTCCCGACCGGCCGCGTCTTGTGCTACCCACCGGCCCCAATGTTCCACAAGCGTTTTGCGGGGGCTGCTCCGGGGTGAGTAGTCCCACATTGAAGCTTCGCCGTCGTCCATTGCCAATGCCGGCACCAGCAGGTCACGCAGATTGGGCGAGGAAACAAATGCTGAGAGCGCTCGAACGGCAGCCGCGCGCACCACGAAATGCTCATCGCCCAGCTTTCGTTCCACGGCCTCGCGCAAGGGCGCCTGCTCGGCCAGCAAACCCGACAGCGCCCCGATCGCGGCAGCTCGCGAGGGAGAGGCTTCGAGGCACTGCAAATCGTGAACGACTTGGACGATCGATGGCGTCAGACTCGGGTCGACGAGCAAATTCTCGGCAAGAGCCGTCGCCGTATCGCGCCGCGTGCGCCAATCGCGGTGGCAGACGAGTGCGAGAACGGAGGCCTGGTGCGTTCTGTGCGGCAGCAGCGCCCCGATCGCGGCGGCTCGCACGTAATTGTCGGGATCGTCGAGCTTTCGGGTCACGAGGTCGCGCAAGGCTGTGCCGGAACGGCGCAACCGTCGCTCGTGGGAAGAACCCGCTTGGTGCAGACTCCATGCGCCGGAAGCGACCGAAGTTCCGGCACTGCTTCCGGTTGCTTGTTCCGGCCTACAGGAGCATGAATAATCCGGGATCAGGACGATTCAAGACTGTCTGCTGTCCCCGCCGCGGGCCGGCGGTAGAATCAATGGGCGCGGCGCCGGGCAGGGACGAAGATCACGTACAGAACCCGAACCAAAGACGGGAGCCAAACGATGAGAAGACAACGCTTCACGATGGTGCTGCTGATGCTCGCCTGCTGCAGCGTTCTGTTAGCTACCAAGAACGCGCAGGGTGGACTGTGCAAGGGTGCGACGGGAGGCGGTGGCGAGCTCATTCCGTTTCTATGGCGCGCAAAGACGATGGGGTCAGACGTACAGATTTCAGTTTTTGCGGCTCAACGTCGATGCCGATGGGAGAGCCCGCCGCCGCAAAAACTGAAATCTGTACGTCTGACCCCTGCCCCTGGTTTCGCAGAGTTTTGCGCGGCCCGCGCGCCGGATGAATCCACCATCCGTATCCGCAGCCTGGATTCGGCCACGCCGATCCTGCGTGCGCAGCGGCCGGCGACCATTGAGGCCGTGATCGAGAACGCTGGTCCGACCGCTGTCAATGTGGCCCCGAAACTCCTGCTGCCCGCGGGCGTCCGCGCGGTCCGTGAGCCCCCGGCGGTCGTGCGGATCGGCAGTGGCGACGAGGCGACGCTCGCCTGGACCATCACCGCTGACAGTCCCCTACGAGGCGATCTGACGCTGCAAGTCCAGGCCGGATCGGATTTGGCAGCGACCCGGTCGCTCGCGGTGCAGATCCTGGAACCGGTCGCCGTGCACACCTTGCCGTATATCCCGCCCCCCGAAGCAGTCAAGACGCCGATCTGATCGGTGCGCACCATTGTCCCCTGTGGGAGGCCGACCAACCGCAGATGTGGGCCAACGTGCGGAAACACCCGGAGCGGACGCCAGCCTTGGGTTTCTACGCGCAGGAAAACCCGGAAGTGTCCGACTGGGAAACGAAGTGGGCCGTCGAACACGGCATCTCGTTCTTCATCTACTGCTGGTATCGCAGCGTGCAGGGCGAACCGGTGAAGATGCGGTTCGGCACGGCGATTCACGACGCCCTGCTGAAGTCGAAATTCGTGGACCAGATGAAGTTCACGATCATGTGGGAGAACCAAGCCCGTGGGCAAGCGGGCGTGGCCGACGAACGCGATTTGCTGGACAACCTGCTGCCGTTCTGGATCGACAACTACTTCCGGCAGCCCAGCTACCTGAAGATCGACGGCCGGCCGGTGCTGTTCATCTACCGCCCGGAGTTTCTGATCCAGGATTTGGGCGGCGTGGACCACGTGACCCGCGCGCTGGAGCGCATGCGGCAAGCGTGTCGGGCGGCAGGCTTTTCCGGTTTGACGATCCTCGGCGAGTATCGCGGGCTGGATCCCAACCATCTGCGACTTATGAAGCAGCTGGGTCTCGACTACACCTTCGCTTACTGCTGGCATGTGCAGAACAATCCCACGCCTCAGCAGGCGATCGAGACGCAGTTTCAGTCGATCGGCAAGACGCAAGAGTTGGCCATCCTGCCGCAAGTGGTGACCGTCTCGCAGGGTTGGAGCGGCTGGCAAGATGAAGGCAGTATTTGGACGATCCCGCCGCGCGACTACGAAACGCTGTTGCAGCGCGCCAAGGATTTCGTCGCGACCGTACCGCCCGACCAACTCGGCAGCCGTATGCTGCTGCTGGACAATTGGAACGAGTGGGGCGAGGGGCATTACATCGCGCCGTACCGCGAGTTCGGCTTCGGCTACCTGGACGCCGTTCGCAAGATTTTCTCGACAGCGCCCGAATCGCACCTCGACCTGCTGCCCGAAGACATCGGCCGAGGGCCGTACGACGCGGCGTATCGGACTTGGCTGCACCAAGCCGAAAGCCTGCGGCAGTTGCTGCGGGAACGACGAGTCAAGACCGGCGTGCCAGAAGACGGCCTGATTGGCTGGTGGGCGTTCGATGAGCCATTGGACAGCCCCGTCGCCCTCGATTCGTCGGGCCACCGGCGGGGCGGCAGGCTGCGGGACGCCGCCCGGGCCGTCGGCATCGATGGCCAGGCGCTCGTCTGTCAGGGCGGCTGCGTCGTGGTCGACAGCGATCGGTCGCTGTCGACGCCGGAGGCTTTGAGCATCGCCTGCTGGGTCAAGACCGACGTCGCCGGGCAGAACGACAAGTGGTTCGTCAACCGCATCTTTGGCGGTGGCACCGCAACCGGATATCGTTTGGGTCTGCAGGCAGGCAAGCTCTGTTTCGCTGTCCCACTGACCGATTGGAGTCACCACTTGCGCGCGAATGTCGACTTGCCGATCGGCCGCTGGACCCACATCGCCGGCACGTTCGACGGCCGGACGATGCGGATCTACGTCGACGGGCAGGAGCAGGGCGCGCTGGAACGTCCGGGTCCTGTTCGCCCCAACGATTTTCCGCTGTGTCTCGGGTCGTACGACGTCGGACACGCCGCGCATTTCCAGGGGCTGCTGGACGAAGTCACGTTGTACGCCCGAGCTCTGACCGCCGCCGAGATCCTCGCCCAGTTCCAGAGGTTTGGGACGGGAACAAAGAACGGCGGCGACGAGCGAAAATAGCTCGTACCAATATGGGCCGCCATCCTAGGCGAGCGGCAGAAAATAACTTACCCGTAGGTCGGCCTTTCTAGGCCGATCGGGACGGTCTTGGAAGACCATCCTACATTAAGTCGGGTAAGCTATTTCCTGCCGCTCGCCCTAGCGATGCTGGCAAGTTGCGAGGAAACGGCCTGCGTCTACGATTTACGGGGAGCCCAACCATGAAGAAATCTGCTTGCCGAAGCCTGGTGATCGTCCTGTCTCTGGTCGCGTTGGCCTGGGCTGGCGAGCCCCCGGTCGTACTCGATCCTCCGCCGGATGCGACGCAGAAGCCGTACTCGCCGGCGGACGAGCAGGTGGTCCAGGTCACACCACCGCCGTTCCTGTGGGTATCTGCGAAAAAGGACAGCACCTACATCCTGCAAGTTTCGACCACGAGGACCTTCGCCGACGAGGCCACACGTACGTTCGGCAACCTGCACCGTTCAGTGTTCGTGCCGTCCCAACTCTTGCCGCCGGGACAATGGTTCTGGCGGTACGGCATCCAGACGCAGGATCTTCCCATTTTCGGCCGGCCGCGGCCGTTCACGATCTCGCAGGATGCCCGGACATTTCCCTTTCCCGATTGGGACCAGGTCGTCCAGCGCGTGCCGCGTGCGCGGCCGCGGTTGTTCTTTCCCGGCCAACGACTGGAATATGTCCGCCAGTTGGCCGCCGGTATACTGAAGCCGGTGATCGTCGGATTGGTGGCCGCCTGCGAGCGGGAGATCGGTCGAGACTTAGTCGCCGAACCGGGCAGCGCTCCGCGGGGAGCGGACTACGGGCCGTGGGCAGTCAACGTGATGCGCACGACTCGGCCGCCCATGGACGTCATGGAACGCTGTGCCTTGGCGTATCTGGTAACGGGTCACGAGCGACTCGGCCGGGAGGCCAAGCGGCGTCTCCAGCATTTCTTTTCCTGGGACCCCAACGGGCCGACCAGCTTTTTCGCCTATGACGAGCCGCCCATGTGGATGATGATGCGCGGCACGCGCGCCTACGACTGGACCTACGATCTCTTCACTCCGACCGAGCGTGCCTCAATCGAAGCGAACATGAGAATCCGCGCGGCCCAATTCCAGAAACGGCTGGAGCAACTGCCCTTCGAGAGCCGCCCCTACGATAGCCACGCCGGGCGGCTGCCGGGATTCTTGGGCGAGTGTGCTTTGTCGTTCCTACACGAGTGGCCCGAAGCTCGGGACTGGCTCCAGTACGCCACGCTGTTGTACTACACCTCGTATCCGGCCTGGGGCGACGACGATGGCGGCTGGCAGGAAGGTCCCGGCTACTGGGGCGCCTACATGCAATTCGCCCTGCACTACGTGGTCGCCTTGCGCGAAGCCGCGGGCATCGATCTCATGCAGAAACCATTCTTCCGTAACACGCCGTTCTACGGGCTGTACACGGCCACGCCCTACCACCAGCACAGCCCGTTTGGCGACGGCCAGACCAGCAGCCCGCGCGGTCTGGGTCAGTTGCTGTACGTCTTCTCGACATTAACTCAGAATTCGGACCTGCGCTGGTACGCCGAGGAATCGAAGGTGACGATCGGCGCCGACGTCTTGAGTCTGGCCACCTACGACCCCCAATTGATGGCGCGGCGGCCGCTGGACCTGCCGCCGGCGCGGAGTTTCCCCGCCGTGGGCTTGGCCTCCTTTCACACGGCTCTGGGCGACCGGGAGCGCGACATCAGCTTCCTGCTGCGCAGCAGTCCCTACGGCGGCGTCAGCCACGGACATGCCGACCAGAATGCCTACGTGATCGAAGCCTTCGGCCGCGGGTTGGCGATTGCCACGGGGTACTATCCTTGGTACGGCTCGCCGCACCACGACCAGTGGACGCGGGCGACTCAGGCCGTCAACAGCAGCCTGGTCGACGGCCAAGGTCAGGTGGGTCGTCGCGTGGCTGCCCACGGCCAGTTGACCGCGTTCGACTCGGTGGACGGCTACGACTATGCCGAGGGCGAGGCGGCGCCGGCCTACCTGGGTCGGCTGGAGCGTTTTCGCCGCCACGTGGTGCATGTGCGGCCAGGCGCCTTCGTCCTGTTTGACGATCTACAGTCGCCGCAGCCCACCCGGTTCCAGTGGTTGCTGCACGCCTACAACCGGATCGCCGTGGACGAGGCCAGCCGCGTGCTCCAGGTCGAAAATGCGCCGGCGGCCATGCGCGTGCAGCTGCTGTTGCCCGGCCAAGTGAGCTTCAGCCAGACAGACAAGTACACTCCGGAGCCCGAGTCGGTGACGCGGGAGTGGACGAACACTTGGCACTTGACGGCCAGCACGGTCGAGGCGGCACGCAGTACGCAGTTCCTGGCCGTGCTGCTGGTCCATCGTCAGGGGCAGGCGGACACGCTGCCGAAGGTCGAGTTGCTGCCGGGCACCGGGGCCGTCGGTGTCCGTTTGACCGCTCCGAATGGGCAGCAAGACGTGGTGGTGTTCCGCACGGACCCGCAGGCCAACACCGTGTCCTGTGGCGGCGTCGAAAGCACCAGTCGGGTCTTCGCCCAAGGTCACGACACGGACGGGCGGCTCCTGCGGAAGTTCGCCGCGGGCAAATGATGGCCCATTTCGGAGTCCGAGGTTGCCAATGGAATGGGAGGGCGACAGAAGGGGAGGGCGAGGCTCCTGCCGAGCCGGTCGCGCCCCACGGCTCGGCAGGAGCCTCGCCCTCCCAGCTTGGCATTCCGTTGGCTTCGCAGGACTCCGTAAGACCTCGCACCTCAGCGACCGGTCATATCCGCAGATCCGCTCGTCTAAGACGCGCCGGCCTCGGCCAACAACTGTTGTCCTTGTTCGCGCAGTGCGTTCAGCAGCCGATCGAGGTGGTCCGGGCCGGTCAGGGGGTTGATGATCGTCACCCGCAGTGCGCCGACGCCGTTTAGACGTGTGGAGACGATGTAGAATTCGCCGGACTGGATCAAGCGGCGTCGCACTTCGAATTGGAATTGCCCCAACTGCTCCGGCGACGCAGCTCGCAGGGCGGCGGGCACGTGCCGAAAGACGACGATGTTGCATTGCGGCTCGTGTAGGGGCACGAAATCCGGTTGGGCCGACAGCTTCTCGTACAGCGTCCGGCCCATGCTAAACGTCACGTCGACCAAGTCGGCCAGCAACTGCGGACCGAACAACGACCACACGCCCCACAAGCCAAACACCGCCGCTCGCTTGGTGCACTCGACGGTCTGCAAGCCGCTGTCGTATTCCGCCAAGCCCGGCGCCGTGGGATCGAACAGATACGGTGCGTCCTGCCGAAACGCCTCGAAGCGGTGCGCCACGTTCTTATACAACACGAACGCGCACAAGCCAGGAACGAACAGCATCTTGTGGGCGTCCCAGATCAGGCTGTCCGCCTCGCCCAACCCATCCACCAGATGCCGGTATCGCGCGCTCAGCATCGCGGAACCACCATGCGCCGCATCGACGTGCAGCCACACGCCATATCGCCGGCAGACGTCGGTAATGTCGGGCAGCACGTCGAAGGCCCCGATCGGTGTGGCACAGGCACAGGCCACCACGGCCACCACCGGCTGGTTCTTCGCCCGCAGATCACGTAGGGTCTCCTCCAACCGCTGCGGATCCATGCGACGACGATCGTCCAATCCCGCGCGGACGACCTGGTTGGTACCCAATCCCATGATGCCCGCTGCCCGTGACACACCGTAGTGCACGTCCTGGTGGACGACCAGCACCGGCGGCAGACCCGGCCGCGCCACGCCGCGTTCCCAGCAATCGCCCAACGTCACGTTCCGGGCTGTCAGCAGGGCGGTCAGATTCGCCAACGAACCGCCGTGCGTCACCAATCCGGCGAAATCACCCGGATGCCAGCCGAGTTGCTCGCCCAGGCGTTGGATCATCGCCCGTTCCACCGACGTCGACCACGGTCCCATCTCGTAGATCGCCATGACCTGGTTCATCACCGAGCCCACGGCGTCGAACAAGCCAGCCAGCGGCACCGGCGCGGGAACTTGGTGGCCGATGTATCGTGGATCGTGCAGGTTGTTGCCGCGGCTGAGCATGATCTGCACAAGTTCCCCAAACCGCTGGGTCCAGGCCTCGACCGTGGCATCCAGTGGCAGAGCCCCATCCGCCAGGTCGAGTGCCTGACGTACGTTCTCCGGCGGGTCCACCCACGGCAAGACTTGTCCCAGGGATGCCTGGACGGCCGTCAGGTGGTCTGCCAGCAATTCGGCCAGCCGGTGTCCGGCAGAACGCAGCAATTCGGGATCATAGACAGCTTGGATTCGCCGCCGAGCTTCGCCCATGTCGGTAGGTAACGGAATCATCGTCGACGTGCCCTTCTCCCCTCGCCCCGGTACTCCGGGGAGAGGAATCGGGGGTGGACATTTCAGTAAACAAGATGTGCGCACCGTGCGCACATCGCACAGACTTAGGACCGGCGAATCAATAACTGTCGGATTTTCAAAGTAGTCATCACGCTCCGCCGTGATGACATGTCGTCACGGCGGAGCGTGACGACTACTATTCTTGCGACACTTATTGATTCGCCGGTCCTTAGTTCCTGTAGGGTGCATCAAGCTCGCCCGAGCTCAAGGTGCATCGTCGCCAGCGGCAAGTGACGATGTCCAGTGTACGACGTTGGCCAACGCTTGCCGAGCGCCGCTGCACCAGGCGAACCGCTGGCTCGATGCACCCTACGCGGCTGGATCTGCCGGACATTCTGTTGCGTGCCTCCACATCACGCTACACTATATTCGACAATTTGCCAGGGACGTGACCACCGTGGGATCATTCCTGCAACCCGTCCACCTTCGAGGATCACTTACCATGAGAACGTCCGGTCCGACTTACGTGCGTCGATTCTGCTCGCGACTTGGATCGCGAGCCATCCTGGCGGTGGTCATGGTGTGGCTGCCGAGCAGCTCTCCAGCCGCGGGACCGCACGTGTTACCGGACGGCAAGGTACCGGCGGATAAGCGGTTGGAACCACCGAAGGACCTCGACGGTTACTTTCCTTTCACGCCGCCCAAATCGAAAGCGGAGTGGGAGCGGCGCGCCGAACAAGTGCGGCAACGCATCCTGGTCTCCGAAGGTCTCTGGCCCACCCCCGCCAAGACACCGCTGAATGCCGTGATTCACGGCCGCATCGAGCAACCCGACTACACGGTCGAGAAGGTCTACTTCGAGAGTCTGCCCGGGTTCTACGTGACCGGGAACCTGTACCGGCCGAAGGGCAAGTCGGGCAAGCTGCCGGGCGTGCTGAATCCGCACGGGCATTGGCCCAACGGCCGCTTCTACGACTGCGGCGAAAAAGATGTCCAGGCGCAGATCTCGCAGGGCGCCGAACGTTTCGAAAACGGCGGACGCAGTCCGCTGCAATCCCGTTGCGTCCAACTGGCACGCATGGGCTGCGTGGCGTTCTTCTACGACATGATCGGGTACGCCGACAGCGTGCAGATCTCGCAGTCCCTGGCGCATGGCTTCGCCAAACAGCGGCCGGAGATGAACACGGTCGAGAACTGGGGCCTATTCAGCCCGCCCGCGGAAGCCCACCTGCAGTCCGTGATGGGCCTGCAGACCTGGGATTCGATCCGGGCCTTGGACTTTCTGACCAGCCTGCCCGACGTGGATCCGGAACGCATCGCGGTGACCGGCGCCAGCGGGGGCGGAACGCAGACCTTCATCCTGAGTGCGATCGATCCGCGCGTGAAGGTCTCAATCCCGTGCGTCATGGTGTCCACGGCCATGCAAGGTGGCTGCACATGTGAGAACGCCAGCCTGCTCCGGGTGGACACCGGCAATGTTGAATTCGCCGCGTTGTTCGCGCCCAAGCCCTTGTGCCTGGTCTCGGCCAACGACTGGACCAAGGAGATGGCGACGAAGGGGTTTCCGCAACTGCAAGAGCACTTCCAGTTGCTCGGCGTGCCGCAGAACGTGCAGCACAATCCCTATATCCATTTCCAGCACAACTACAACGCGGTCAGCCGACAGGCGATGTACCACTGGGTCAACGAGCATCTGAAACTCGGCCTGCCCACGCCGATTGTCGAGCAGGACTATCCGCGGCTGACGGCCAAGGAACTGACCGTCTGGGACGAGCAGCACCCGAAGCCCGCGGGCGGCGATGAATTCGAGCGAGGCGTGCTACGCTGGTGGCACGCCGATACACAGAAGCAAGTGGCCGCCGCGCAGCCCACCGACGCTGCCGCGCTACAGTGCTATCAAGATCTCGTGGGACGCGGCTTGAATACGGTCATCGGGCGCGGCTTATCCGCAGCCGACGAGGTGACCGCCGCGCAGATCGTGAAGACCGACAGTGGCGACTTCTTTACCATCACGGGACTGTTGCTCCACAAATCGCATGGCGAGGAACTGCCCGTCGTGCTGCTGCAGCCGAAGCAGGCCACGTCGCGAGTGGCCATCTGGCTGCACCCGGACGGCAAGGCGGGTCTGTTTCAGGAGGACGGCCAACCCCAACCGCCGATTCGTCGATTACTGGCGGCCGGCGTGGCGGTCGCCGGCGCGGACTTGCTGTTCCAGGGGGAATTCCTGGCGGATGGTAAGCCGGTCACGCAAACCCGTCGCGTGAAGAACCCGCGGGAAGCCGCCGCGTTTACCTTCGGCTACAACTCCACATTGTTTGCGCAGCGCGTCCACGACGTGCTGACGGTCATCAGTTTCGTGCGTCATCACGAATCGAAACCCGCCGAGATCTACTTGGTCGGACTCGCCGGCGCCGGCCCCTGGGCGGCCGCGGCGCGCGCGGTGGCTCGTGACGCGGTGGCCAAAGCGGTCATCGACACGGCCGGATTCCGGTTCGGCAAAGTGTTGGACCTGCAGGCACCTGAGTTCCTGCCCGGCGGCGCCAAGTATGACGACCTGCCCGGCCTGCTGGCCGTCGCCGCACCGAACCCCCTCTGGCTCGCTGGCGAAGGCGCGGCAGCTCCTCAGCCGATTCTCGCCGCCTACCGCGCCGCCAGCGCGGAACGGAAACTGGTCACGTTCGGAGGAACGCCCGCCGAGCAATCCGACGCCGCGGTCAACTGGCTGCTGGGCAACTAGCGAGGGTGTTTCCCGCCAGCATGCCGCAGGCCGCGTGGATGTCCTGGCCGCCGCTGTAGCGGCGTGCCACGGGCACGCCCAGATGGGCCGTCAGCGCGTCACGAAAAACATGCAACTCAGCGGGCGACGGCGGTCGGAATCGCCCCGTGGGATCGTTCACATCGATCAGGTCGAGCATAATCGGCAGGCCGCGGGTCAGTTCCGCCAGTTGCCGGGCGTCCTCTTCGCGTGTGTTGACGCCGGCGATCATGATCCAGGCCAGCGTGACGCGGCGGCGCGTGGCGGCGTGATACTCGCGGAGCGCCTGCATGAGTTCCGCGGTCGGATACGCCAGTTCGGCGGGCATCAGCTCGCGGCGTTGGACCGGGTCGGCCGAGGTCAGCGAAACGACCAACCGGTAGGAATACCGCTCGGCCGTAAAGCGGCGAATGCCGGGCACAATGCCCACCGTCGAGATGGTGATGGCTTTGCCGGCGATGGCCAGACCGCACGGTTCGGACAGGATGCGGGCGGCCTGGATCACCGCCTCGTAGTTCAGCAGTGGCTCGCCCATCCCCATGAATACCACGCCGCGGACCGGATAGGGAGAATCGGCCTGGATCTTGATCACCTGATCGACGATTTCCCACGCGGCCAGATTGCGGCGAAATCCCATCCGGCCGGTGGCGCAGAACTCGCAGCCCATCGCGCAGCCCACCTGGGAACTGACGCAGACGATAACCTTCAGATTTTCCGGCCGGTGCAGCAGCGGAATGCAGACCGCCTCGAACGTTTCCGGGCCAGCGCTGCGAAACAGGTACTTGGTGAACCCGTCTTGCGGCGAGACGACCTTGTCCACCAGCGTCAAGTGCGGGATCCTTGTCAAGGCGTGGACCTGTTTCAGCACCTTGGGCGAAACGCCGGGCGCCGACGTTAACAACTCCCCACGCCGCACGGCCGCCCCCTGCAGCAGTCGGGCCAGACGTGGTGTCACGCCCACGTGCGCCAGGCTCGCCTGCAACTGCTCGGCGGTCACGTCTTTGAACAAAATGGGCATACGTTGCAGTGACCGAGGCAGAAACACCCTGTACGACGGGCCTCCGAGCCCGTCACTGATTTCGACGGCTTCGGAGAGCCGTCATACGTGACTCGTGAATAATCCGGCCTAGCGGACCACGGATGATTGGCCCAGGTCTAGGGTGCTCAGGAACTTGGCGAAATCGCCTCCGATCGTCTTGTCCCGCAGGGCATACACGACACACGCTTCCAGGTATCGCAGGGGGTCGCCTGTCGTCAACCACTGGCCCTCAATCGGATGGGCTAGAACGCGAGATTCGCGGCACAACTGGTTCAGGGCATAGGTCAAGTACAACTCGTCTTTCTTGCCCTGCTGGACCTCGATTGCCAATCGCTCTAGGATCTCGATAATCCGCCAGGGCAGAATGAACCGTCCAAGTTGCGCCAGGTTGGAAGGGGCCACGCCCTTAGGTTTTTCCACGATCTCGACGATTTCCTTCGGTTCGATACCAGCCTTCAGTTGGGCGGCGCCGTACCGGAAGATCTCCGTCTCGGGCACCTCTTGAAAGGCGATCGTCGCCGCCGGTTCGTACTTCGTGTGCACCTCGATGAGCTGCTTGACGCAAGGGATCTCCGACAAGACCAAGTCGTCGCCGAACATGAAGACGAAAGGTTCCCCCGTATCGAGAAAGCTCTTGGCCGCCAACAGCGGCGAGCCGTTGCCGTAGGGCAGGTGCCTGCCCTGCCGGACGACCGCAAAATTGGCCAGCTGGGCGACGGCCTGAACCTTGCGCAATAAGTCGGGCTTCTGGCTGTCAATCAGATGCAGTTCCAACTCGCGTTGGGTGTCGAAATGGTCCGCGATGGCCTGTGTCCCCGCGCGCGTCACGAGGATGATCTCGCGGATGCCCGATTCGACCAGCTCCTGAACGAGACACTGCACGATAGGCCGATCCACAATCGGCAGCAGTTCCTTCGGCACGGCCTTCGTGGCCGGCAGAAAGCGGGTCCCAAAACCCGCCACAGCGATGACGGCTTTTCTAATCTGTCGAGTAGGCATAATATGGTCTCCTTCGGTAGGTCTGGTTTGTATTCCCTGTTGCTCTTCTCTTTCGATCTGAAGAGTGTCACAATATTCAACCGTTGAAGGCGACTTCAACGCCCCTCACAGAACCGGACTTGT
>JAPLNJ010000754.1 GCA_026692885.1 Planctomycetota bacterium
AAATAACTTACCCGTAGGACGGCCCTCCGAGGCCGTCTGGTAAACCAACCTGCGGGACGCAGTGGACGGCCTCGGAGGGCCGTCTTACGGGAAGACCATCCTACATCGGGTTGGGTAAGTTATTTCCTTCCGCTCGCCTAACACCGCGAAATGCCATCATCCCGGACTATTCATACTCCTGTAGGCCGGAACAAGCAACCGGAAGCACTGCCGGAACTTCGGTCGCTTCCGGCGCGTGGCGTCCGCACCAAGCGGGTTCTTCCTGCGAGCGTCGGTTGCGCCGTTCCGGCATGGCCTTGCGCGACCTCGTTCCGGCCTACATGACTAATCCGGGATCACTATTGGTATCGATCGTCAAGCCAGTAACACCTTCACAGTAACACCTTCACCACGCGTCCGTGCGGAAGGGCAGGGCCGGCAGGCCGTCCTTGTTGAACAGGTTGGCCCAGGGGTGCTGCTGGGAAAAGGCGTAACGGACGGCGGTGGGGTCGGCCACTTTGTCGCTTGTGACCACGACGGTCTCGCCATCAATCTCAGCAACGGCCCAGTGGAACAGGCGATCCTCGCCCGCGACGGCAAAGCCCTGCAGCTTCTCGCCCGGGCGGGACGCCAAACCCTGACCGATGTGCGAGAATTTGATCCGCACCTGACGGCCGTCGATCTCGTGCGATTGGTACGCCGGTCCGTAGATCTCCACTTTCCTTCCGTACACCATGCCCAACGCCACCCGTGCGGCGCGCGCTCCGTAACCGGACTTGTTCACCGGATGCACGCCAGGACCCAAGTCACTGGCCGTGACCATGGCCGTGTTCGGATAGCGGCTGATGCGAATGTGCGTCTCGCGGTACAGGCCATCGTTCAGGTTGGGCACCGCGGCTGGCAAGGGCGCGAACTTGTCGGCCTTGCTAGTCACCGGATCGCTCGGTTCCCAGGCACAGCCACCACCGCTGGGCTTCTGCACGTGCAAGAACGGGAAGTCGCCCTGGCCCCATTCGGTGCGCCAGCCGCGAATCAACGCGCCCATCAGGGTATATTGGTCGACGCCCTGGATGGCGGTGCCGCTCTCGCCCTGGTCCCACAGCACGCCCCGCATGCCATAAGGGATGTACGGACGGATGTGCGCCTCGTAGAGATGGCCGACCTTTCCGCTGCATTCGCCCGGCTTCAGCGGCAGGCTGGGCTTGCGCGGCGGTTGTTTGCCGTCTAGCTTGGCTTTCTCCGCATCTTTCTCCCACTTTTCCAGCGACTGTTCGTACCTCTTCTGCTCGGCCTCGGCGGAGTAGTGGGCCGCGAACTTCCGGACGACTTCTTGGCAGGCGGCATCGGCGTGATACGCCTCTTCACTGAGCCAGAACCCGGACGGCGTCCCGCCGACCGCGCCGACCATCAAGCCGACCGGCACGTCCAGCTCCTGATGCAAACGCAGGCCGAAGGCGAACAGGATGGCTGAGAAGCCGTTGATGCTCTCGGTCGTCGCTTCTCTCCAGCCGCGACCGCCGCTACCGATCAGCCGCAGCCGCGGATAGGGTGCGCCCTCTGCCGCCTTGGCCAAGACATCGTCGTTCTGGACGTAACCTTTCACGCCACCCGCCATGTTCGACTGGCCCGAGCCGACCCAGACTTCGCCGACCAGCACATCTTCCAACGTCAGTGTGTTGGTCCCCGTGATGGTCAGTGCCGCCGGATCACCGACCTGGAGCGGATCGAGCTTCACCGACCACTTGCCGCTTTCCTCCGCCACGACGGTCTTCGTTTGGCCACGGAACGTGACGGTGACTTTCTCGCCCGCGGCGGCTGTGCCCCAGATCGGGACCGGCAGTTCGCGTTGGAGCACCATGTGGCTGCTCAACACGGGCGGCAGCTTGACTTCGGCGCTGGCCGGATGAGCGAGGATCGCCAAGCCGAAGCAGATGGCAAGGCACACGGCGGAAGTGATCACGTGGTGTCGCATGGGGTTCGTTCTCCTGGGAAGCGGTGGTCGAGTTGGACGCCAGATCGCATGCCCGAATTCTACAGCATCGGAGTGGCGCCGCCAGCTAGGTCAGTGATTCCGAAGGATGACGGAGGAGCGAACGCAGTTCTATTGAGTTCTAGCACCAAACGATATTTTGGCCCCTGCGCGCAAAGCATGAGACTTAACGGTTCAGCAGAGACGGGGCGTGAGACAAGGGGTCAGACGTACAGATTTCAGTTTTCGCGGTTGTGTGCCCAAGCCTAGGGAAAGCCTTCTGCCCGCGAAAACTGAAATCTGTACGTCTGACCCCAGCTGGCGTTCCGTCTCTGCGAAACCGTAAAACCCCATGCTTGACACCGACAACCCCGAAAACCGTTTTGGTGCTAGGTTGCCAACGGCCTGGGAGGGCGAGGCTCCGGCCCAGCCGGAGCGGGCCGTCGGGGACGGCCTACGGCTCCGCGGGGTGCCCGCTGGGCCCGTCGCCCTCCCAGTCCCCGTTCTCCCGTTTGCCATGGGCACCTTAGGACTCAAGAATTGTGCCTGCTGGACAAGCCCGCGCCGCGCTGCGATAAAGCGGAGCTCCGCCGCCCCAACATCCCACCGGAGATCCTGCTCATGTCGCTGAGAGCCTGCGCCCTGTCTGCTGCGGTTTGGCTGTGGGGTTCCGTGTGCGCCGTTGGCGGGGCCGGCGAAGTCGTCTGGCTGGACGAATTAGATGTGTCGCTGGCCCACTCCGGTTGGGGCAACACGCAGAGCAAGAAATCCATCGGCGGCAATCCGCTGCGACTGGCGGGCAAAACCTACGAACGCGGCATCGGGACGCACCCAATGGGTGCCTTTACCATCGCGCTGGCCGGCGGTACAAGACGGTTCACCGCCCTGGTGGGTCTGGACGATGAAGTCGGACGGAGCGGCAGCGCCGAGTTCAGAATCGAGGCCGATGGCAAGCTTCGCTGGACGAGCGGCGTGATACGCGGCGGCGATCCGCCGAAGCCGGTGGATGTCGACCTGACGGGCGTCAAGTCGCTGCGGTTGGTCGTCACCGATGGAGGCGATGGCTATGGCAACGATCACGTCGACTGGGTGGACGCCCGGTTCGAAGTCAGCGGTGCTCGCCCCGCAGCTTGCCAGCCTCCGCAGCCATCGGCCTACGAAGTGGCCCAGGCGGAGTTCTCCAACGAACGGGGCCGCTTCCAGGCGTACCAATCGCAGGTCTTCCGCACGGACGCCCTGATTCTGCCTGCCGACCGGGACGGTGTCGACGTGGCGGCGCGGCGAACGGTGGCCCTGTTGGCCCACCTGCAGACCCTGCCTGGCACTAGAAACCTCTCCGCTGAAGCGGTCGCGCTGCAGGGACTCCAGGCGGAGGTCGCTCGGATCGACGTGGCGGATCCGGACGCGCGGGCTGTCTTGTTCAGCCGCATCGCTACCCTGCGCCGCACCATCGCCCTGGCCAATCCGCTGCTGAACTTCGATCGCATCTTGTTCATCAAGAAGCATTTCCTGCCGCCCTCGGAGGGGCAGGGCAATCACATGTGCGATCAGTATTTCGGTTTTCATGCGATCCGCGCCGGCGGACTGTTTGTCTTGGAGCACCCCTGGGGCGACAGACCGGTCACACGGGACATCTTGGCCGACGCGGTGTGCGAGAACGGCCGCTTCCAGGGGCAGAAATTGAACGCCGGCGGCTTCTTATCGCCCGATTTATCGTACGACGGCCAGACGATCGTCTTCGCGTACACCGAGGCCGAACCGACCCGCTATCGCTGGACACCGGAGAGCACGTACCATCTGTTCCAGGTCCGCGTCGACGGTTCGCACCTGCGGCAACTGACCGACGGTCCCTGGAACGACGTGCATCCCTGCTGGCTGCCCAACGGGCGCATCGCATTTATCTCGGAGCGGCGCGGAGGCTACGGCCGCTGTCATGGCCGGCCGGTGCCCACATACACCCTGCACACGATGAACCCGGACGGCAGCGACATCGTGTGCATCAGCCACCACGAGACGAACGAGTGGCATCCCAGCGTGAACCACGACGGTCTGCTGGTCTACACGCGCTGGGACTACGTCGACCGCGGTTTCAATCAGGCACACCATCCCTGGCTGACCACGCCCGACGGTTGCGACGCGCGGGCGATGCAGGGCAACTACGCCCAGAACGGCGGCGACCGGCCGCTCATGGAAATGAATGTGCGGGCGATTCCCGCCTCGCGGAAATATGTCGCCACCGCGGCCGCTCACCACGGCCAGGCTTACGGCTCGCTGGTGGTGGTGGACCCGAGCGTGCCGGACGACGACAAGATGGGACCGGTCAAGCGGTTGACACCGGAGGTCCGGTTCCCGGAGGCCGAAGGGGGCGAGGTCGTGTACGCCACGGCCTGGCCGCTCAGCGAGGAGTTCACCCTGTGCGTCTATGACCCGGACGGCCGGACGCAACGCGGCACCCACAACAATTTCGGGATCTACTTGATCGACGCCTTTGGGAACAAAGAGCCGCTCTACCGCGACCCGACGATCTCGTGCCTGAGTCCGCTGCCCCTGCGCCCGCGAACTGCCCCGCCACGGCTTCCCCACACGACTCTGGTCGGCAGGCCCGCGGTCGCGGAAGACCCCGAACGGGCGCCCGAGATGGCGTCCGCCGCGGTGATGAATGTTTATGATGGCCTGCTTCCCTGGCCGGAAGACACGCGAATCACCGCCCTGCGGATCATCCAGGTACTGCCCAAGTCCACACCCAGCGCCGACAGCCCGCGAATCGGCTACGGCGGCCAGAAGAACGCCCGCGCCGTGCTCGGCACGGTGCCGGTCGAATCCGACGGCAGCGCCCACTTCCGGCTGCCGACGGGCAAGCCACTGTTCTTCCAGGTGTTGGACGCTCAGGGTCGCGCCGTGCAGTCGATGCGGAGCGATACCTATGTGCAACCGGGCGAGACTCTCGTCTGCCTGGGGTGCCACGATCCGCGCGCCCGGCGCCATCCGCCCGAGCGTTTGCCGCTGGCCATACGCCGCCCGCCTGCGGACATCCGGCCCGACGTCGACGGCTCCTATCCGTTCAGCTTCCCGCGTTTGGTCCAGCCCGTGTTGGACCGTCACTGCATCCGTTGTCACGGCCAGGAACCGAAGGCGCCGGACTTGCGGGCCGGCGACTGGAAGCGGAATCCCAACCGCTGGTATACGTCGTATCTGAACTTGGAGAAGTACGCCTTCTTCTTTGGCGGCGTCGGTTGGGAGACGCCCCGCACGATTCCCGGCAAGTTCGGCGCGCGGGCGTCCAAACTCAACGCACTGCTGGAACGCGACCACTACGGCGTGAAACTTCCGCCCGAGGACGGGCATCGGCTCACGCTCTGGTTGGACTGCAATTCCGACTTTTTTGGAGCCTACGAGGAGACCGAGGCCCAAGCCGCGGGGCAAGTCGTGTACCCCTTGATTCATTAGCACCAAACGGTTTTCGGGATTGTCGGTGTCAAGAATGGGGCTTTACGGTTTCGCATAGACGGACCGCCGGCCGGGGTCAGACGTACAGATTTCAGTTTTCGCGGGCAGAAGGCTTTTTACGGGTTTGGGCACACGACCGCGAAAACTGAAATCTGTACGTCTGACCCCTTGTCTCGCGCCCTGTCCCTGCTGAACCGTTAAGTCTCATTCTTTACGCGTAAGGGCGAAAATAACGTTTGGTGCACGTAACCACGTTTGGCACCGCGACCACGGCCCACCATCGCGTTGTTCTTGGACAGGTGCTTGTATCAGCCGGCCCAACCGCTAAACTTTGGGCCTCGCCGCTTGGCCCTTTCCCCTTGGCCCAAGCGAAAGACTTCGAGGCGGGAAACGGCTCCTCCCCGAACAGCGAACGGACAGGATGTCGTCGCCCGATCGCACTGCCGGGCAGCTCGCGATCAAATCACTCAGGAAGTTCTAGGGGGCATGTTCGTTTTCGCTTCTTCCCACCTTGGACAAAAGGGAGTTCTGTCTTGATGAGTCTTACTTTGGCTACGCTACTGCAGTTGACGATGCTGGCGGCTCCCACGGAGGCAGCCGAGACGGAAACGTACGCCGACGCATATCGAAAAAGCGCAGAAACCGGGCAACCCTTGGTCGTGCTGGTCGGCGCCGAATGGTGTCCGGCGTGTGTGCAAATGAAACACACGATCATCCCCCAACTCAGGCAATTGGGAATTCTGCGCCGTGTGGCCTTCGCCCAGATTGACTTGGATCGGCAACGAGAACTGGGCCAAAAACTCGTGGGAGGCGGTCCCATCCCGCAATTGATCATCTGCCGCAAAGCCTCCGATGGCTGGCACCGCAAGCGACTGATCGGCGGCCAGAACATGCAGACCGTCGAGGAGCTGCTGCAAGGAGAAATCGTGGCCTGCCAGGCGGAGCAGAAACGGGTGGCCCAAGGTGAATCGCTCAACCCCGTCGAGAAATCCCCCACGGACGGTTAGGGCCGGCGAATCAACAAGTGCCGGGTTTTCAAAGTAGTCATCACGCTCCGCGTGATGACATGTCGTCACGGCGGAGCGTGACGGCTACTATACTTGCGACACTTATTGATTCGCCGGTCATTAGGACCAGTCCGGCGCGTTGCTACGTGCTACGTCGGCGCCGACGTTGGCGATCGCCCCGGAAGCCCGCCTCGCACCAACCGGGCTAGACACGGGGTGGAGGTAACTTGGTAAGATGATTGCTTCGTGAGTCACGGTAGGGAGCGTCGGGTTACGATAATCCGCTGCTAGCGTTCTGCGCAACCTTATGATCAAGGCCCGGTAGGGAGCTGAAGAAGTATGAAGACGACATTCTTGAGTTTGGCGGTGGTCTGCTTGGCAGTGGCGGGCGGGGCCGCGGCGCCGGAAGTGGCGCCGGAAGCGGCGTCGAACCCTTTCGAGAGTTCTGCCTTGCCGACACCGGCGACCCAGCTTGACCGAATCGTTTTCGCTAAGTTGTCGTCGTTGGACATCCAGCCCGTCCTGTGTTCCGACGCAGTGTTTGTCCGACGCGTCTATTTGGATGTGATCGGCACGCTGCCCACGGCGAAAGAGGCCCGCGAGTTTATTCAGGCTCCAGACGCGCGGAATAAACGCCGCGTGTTGATTGATCGTTTGCTGGAGCGGGAGGAATTTCCGGATTATTGGGCGATGAGATGGGGCGACATTCTGCGAATCAAAGCGGAATTCCCCGTCAATCTCTGGCCTAATGCGGCACAGGCGTATCATCGTTGGGTGCGGGCGTCCATCGTCGAGAACAAGTCGTATGACAAGTTTGTGCGGGAACTGCTCACTTCCAGCGGCAGCAATTTCCGTGTCGGCCAGGTCAACTTCTACCGCGCCATGCAAAACAGGACTCCGGAAGGCATTGCCGCCACCGTGGCTTTGACGTTCATGGGAGCGCGCGCCGAGGCTTGGCCGCCGGACCGTTTGTCACGGCTGGCGGTCTTCTTCTCGCAGATCGGTTACAAGCCCACCCGCGAGTGGAAGGAGGAAAACGTCTTCTGGGATCCGCTCCATTCCAGCGCCGAGGTTGCCAAGGCCGCGGCGGGACCGGCCACCGACAGCGCGTCGCCAGCGACGACTGCGCCGCCAGCCAACAGCGGGCCACAAACGGCCGTCTTGCCGGATGGAACCGAAATTCAGTTGCCTCCGAACCGGGACCCGCGGGAGGTCTTCGCCGATT
>JAPLNJ010000755.1 GCA_026692885.1 Planctomycetota bacterium
ATGCGGTCGCGCCAGGCCCAGTTGGCGCACGGAGACTTGCAGCATGGGAACGTGCTGCTGGTCCCGGTGCCGGGAACTGAAAAGTTAAGTCTGAAGTTGGTGGACTACGACGGCATGTTTGTGCCCACACTGACCGGACACAAGACAGGCGAGGTCGGGCATCCGAACTACCAGCATCCGCAGCGATTGCGGGAGGGGATTTTCAGTGCCGAAATCGACCGGTTCTCGCACTTGGCGATCTACACGGCCATCCAGAGCCTGATCGTGGGGGGTGGCAAGTTGTGGCTCAAGAGCGACAACGGCGAGAATCTGCTGTTTCGCGAGTCGGACTACCAGAACCCTGGAGAATCGGCGACGTTTCGGCACCTGTTGGAGCTGGGGGATGCACAGGTGCGGGCGTTAACGTGGCGTCTGCTCCTGGCGACGGAAGACCGTCTGGAGCACGTGCCGCTGTTGGAGCAGATTGTCACGGAAGGTCAGGTGCAGACGTTGACCCCGTCCCAGCTGCGGCATGCGGAGCAGTTCCTGTTTCCGTCGCGCCGAGCCACGCCTGCACCATCGCCGCAGGCCACGGCGAAACCGGCTGAGCCTCCTTTGGACGCGAAGCCGAAGTCATCCAAGCCGGCCGGAGCGTTCCAGGTTTCCGAAAATAGCCTGGGCATAAAGTTCTTCTTACTCCCGCCCGGCGAGTTCCTGATGGGTTCGCCGGACTCGGATGGTGACGCCGGTTCCGACGAGAAGCCGCAGCATTGGGTGTGGATCAGCAAGCCGTTCTATCTGGGCGTGTACGAGGTGACGCAGGCCCAATATCAGAAGGTCGTGGGCAGCAACCCCAGTGACTTCAAGGGCGAATTCCTCCCGGTCGAGAACGTCTCGTGGGACGATGCGGTGACGTTTTGCAAACGGCTGTCGGAAGTGGCTGAAGAGCGAGCGGCGGGGCGCACCTATCGTTTGCCGACGGAGGCCGAGTGGGAGTACGCTTGCCGGGCCGCCAGCACCAGCAAGTATTCGTTCGGCGACTCCGAGACGGAATTGGGGACGTACGCCTGGTACGACAAGAACTCGGGCAACACGACGCACCCGGTGGGCGCGAAACAGGCCAACGCCTGGGGGCTGTACGATATGCATGGCAATGTGTATGAGTGGTGCCAGGACGGGTACGGACCCTATGCGGCGGGGCCGACGAGTGATCCGTCGGGGCACGGCTCGGCCACGGACCGGGTCCTGCGTGGCGGCAGCTGGGTCAGCGACGGCGGGGGCTGCCGGTCGGCGTACCGCGCCGGGGACGATCCCGGGGCCCTGTACCGGATCGGCGGGTTCCGCGTGGCCGGAGTCCGGTCGGGTTCCTAGGCTGAGCAGCCTGGCAGGCAAGAGCGAGCGGAGCCAAGAGCGTAGGCCGAAGGGGTTCGCACGCAGCGGAGCGGAGTCGAACCCCTTCGAGCCGGAGCGGAAGGCGCAGCGAGGCAGGTGTACCAGTCGCGCAAAGAAGTAGTGTACACCTGTTTCTCGTTCCGACGCTCTGCGTCGGAACGCAAGCCGCGGACGCTCTGCGTCCTGGGGCAGACGACGCGGAGCGTCAAGACACTTGCGTTCCCACGCGGAGCGTGGGAACGAGAGAGGCGTGAAGAGGTTAGTGTACACCTTCGCGGAGTGATTACGAAATCCAGGATGACCGAGTGGCCCCTCACGGCACCCCTGATCGTGATCCACAGGTTTTCGCCCCAACGGGGCAGCCACAAATCAGCCCAGGGCAGAGCGGAGCGGCGTAGCCGCGTAGCGCCG
>JAPLNJ010000756.1 GCA_026692885.1 Planctomycetota bacterium
CCTGGGAAACACCGCTCCACGCGGGCCAGCCGCGTGGTGGCGAAGTATCAGGATTGCAGCGCCAATCAGGTTCTAAACACTCCTCCACGGAGGCAAGCTCCGCGGTGGGAGGACGGACGATCCATGACTGAAACCCGTACCTCAACGCTTAACTTCGTACCATTCGGGGCAAGCCCGGATGGGGGCGGAACGAAGACAGGACCATCCGTTTGACGCCCGACTCCCCAATTTTGTGCCCCTCAGCAGTGGACCCATGAGCAATCTCGGATTCACTCGGGGCGGCTCGCCGGAGTCGACGCGTCCCGCGACAGGGCCACCTGCTGCAAAGCCGCCAGCGGTCCGCAGTCCCTCAAGAACGCCAACTGCTGGTGATTGCGAACCAACAGAGCTCCCGCGAAAGCCAGTGCATTCAGCGAGAGTGAATCGACCCGTTCCCGAGATCGCGGGACCACGAGCATCCAGTGCTGCGTGATGAGCAGGTTGTGCGGCGCGGTAATGGCTGGCGACGGTCCTGAATCCCGAAGCAGACGGAGCTCGTCTAGCATCGCTTGGTACAACCTCAGCGTCGACCGGGCCGCCGTTTGGGGCGACTCGGCAAGCCGCGGTTCGAAACGAGCCAACGCGTGGGCAAAGGGAAATTCGGCGGTCCGGCCGATCGTATCTGGGCGGACTGCGGCCGCGTCGATCACCGGTTCGATCGGGACACGCGGTCCCCCGCCGGCCAACGGCAGCGGCACCAATTGCAGGTGCTTGTGTGGTTGGCTGGCTCCGGCCTCGGCTCCGGCATTGTAGAAACCCAAGCTGTCGGACTCGGCCAAACACGTCCACAGGGCCGTGAAGTCCTGCAAGTTCAGCGGCGCTTCCTGTGGTTCGAACCGTCGTGTGACAAGCAGCAGGTGATGCTCCAAGACGTTGAACTTATTCAGCAGGCAGACGTGCGTATCCGACGCATCCGCCACAAACAGGGCGGGATCATATGGTAGGAACGGATTGCACGACCCAGCGGGCCGCTCGCCCGCGGCGCGGCGCAGCTGATCCTTGCGAGCTAAGTTCGACACAATGCGGACGAGGAAGCGGATCCCGCCGTCCTCGAGGAAATTCGTCTCTGTTGGAATCGGCTGCAAGACGCCGCTCTGCAGCGCCGCATCCGTCACCCGCGTCAGCTTCTCGCGTAAGGTTCCGGGAGCAAACATGGCATCTGTGTTCCTGCGTGTGTATGGGGTGGCAGCGGGCCTCGACCCTCCTTCGGCACTCATCCAGCACTGGGCTGCTGGCTTGCGGAGCTCGCCTTCTCCGCCAAGAGTAGCTCGGCCCGCACGTCGGGATCGTGTTCCACGTTCAAGCATTCTCGCAACGCCTGCGCCGCTTGAGGTTGGTCGAATTGTCGCAAGGCCCAGACGCACGCTGCCCGCACCACGGGTTCTTCGTCATGCAACCCACAGATCAACGCCTCGAGCGACTCGATCGAGTGTTGATTGCCCAACACGATCGCGGCGTTGCGCAGCAGGCCGCGGCGTTTGGACCGCCACAACGGCGTCCTGCGGAAGCGTTCCCGAAAACGTGCCTCATTCCAGAAAAACAGCTCCTCCAGCGGCAATGGATTCATACCGGCTGCGGGAGCGAAGGCGGGTTCCGTGCCGGCCGGCGCCCGACGATTCCAGGGACAAACCTCCTGGCACACGTCGCAGCCGAACACCCTATCGCCGACACCCGTACGCAGGTCCGGCGACATCGTGCCGCGGAGTTCGATGGTCAGGTAACTGAGGCACCGGTTGGCGTCCAGGACGTAAGGTTCCGGGAAGGCCCGGGTCGGACAAGCATCCAGGCAAGCCCGGCAGGTGCCACAGTGGTTCGCTGCCTGCGGCGCGTCGTACTCCAGTTCTTGATCCGTCAACAAGGCCGCCAGAAAGAACCAACTCCCCAGCTGCTGATTGATCAAGAGCGTGTTCTTCCCAATCCAGCCCAATCCGGCGAGTTGGGCGAACTCGCGTTCCAACAGCGGCGCCGTGTCGACGACACCGCGGATCTGCGCGCCGGGTATCTGGTCCGAGAGATAGCGGGACAGTTGCTTGAGCCGCCCGTGAATCAAGTCATGATAGTCCACCGTCCCCCAAGCGTAACGCGACACACGGCCCGCGCTGCGCGCTGGCGGCGACGGTTCCGCGGTGCGGTAGTTCATGCCCAGCATCAGCAGACTGCGCACGCCGTCGAGAATTGACCGGGGATGCTCGTAGGCAGCCAGACGCTGCGGCAGGTAGGACATCTCCCCGGCATATCCCGCGTCAAGCCAGTTTCTCAAACGGGACAGCCCGGCCGGCGCGACGGCCGGGCACACGCCCACCAGCTCGAAACCCTGTCGCTGAGCTTCCTGTTTCAGCCGACCGGTGAGAGTTTCATGTACCATCCGTCTGACGTGCGCTTTCTCGGCGAGCGGGGAGATGCTGTGAAAACATCGTCGGGTGGGCCAAGTACTCGCGGCCCACCAGCAAACATCGTAGGGTGGGCCAAGTACTCGCGGCCCACCAGCGAAAGCAAGGCCATCTTCTCAAGATT
>JAPLNJ010000757.1 GCA_026692885.1 Planctomycetota bacterium
GGAACCCAGGTACGTCAGTGCGTGCCACTGCGAGCCAGCTACCCAGCGCGAGGCCGGGAGGACATCGAACGGCTCGTTCAATTCGCCGGCGGTGTAATCCTCGGCACGGGTGTGGCGGACCAGCTTGACGCCTGGATTGAAGGTGAGAATCGCCCTCGGGTTGCCTCGTTTTACTGCGTCGGCATAGATACGGGCGATGGCTTCGTTGAAGTGGATCTGCTGGTAGCCACCGTCGAACCACCAGCCCGCGACTTTGTCGCCGTAACGCGCAGACCATTCGTGGATGACCTTGGCCCACTGGTGCGCGAACTCCTCGTTGATCGGCTGGTCCTGGCTTCCCTCCGGCAGTCCGAACGCCCGTTGGGCACGGCGGTCAGCGTTCGGCGTCTGGCAAGGCAGATAGAGCATCAGACGAATCCCCTCGGGCTGCAGCGCGCGATGGAGATCGAGCGGCAGGTCACGACGGGCACACCGTTCGCCCGGCACGTTGCCCACGATCTGGTCATACACCGCATTGGGCGAGTTGAAGAAGCCCGAGTTCTGGCCCAAGGTGAAGACGAGGTAAGACGCTCCCATCGCCTTCAACTGCCGCGTCAAGGCTGGCACGTCAAAGTAATCTACCTTCGGCAAAGTCTGGGGGTCTCCCGGCAGGAAGTGCATAAACACGCCGAGACGAGCGTCCTTCAGCCAGTCCGCGGCGTGGGAAACGTCCGCCGCTTCAACGCTCGGCGTGCGAGCCAGAAGAACGCTGGAGAAGCCCACGGCCAGTGCGCACCCAGCGGTTTGTTTGAGGAATTCACGACGATCGGTGAGGGAAACGGTTGGTTCGATTCGCATGGTTCTTCTCCGAAAGGCGTGCCGGGGCTGCCAGAGGAATGAGTTGCTGTTTCACTTCCTGAGGCTACCGCGTGGACGAGGCTGGAAACGTCATCGTACCCTGAGGAGCTGTTTAGCCGGAAGAGGGCCAAGGAGAGTTCGGCGATATCCCTGACAACGTAACAGGTGGAAGAAGCGAATCTCTACCTCCTCGCCCAACGCGATCACCAGAGCAAGAAAGGCAACTGCATCCGCCCGCGGGACACCCAGAGTCAATAACTTTTCGGCATATTCTCCCAGTGTGTCCGCCGAGTAGAGGAAGTCGAACTCCCCCAGCCGCCAACGCTCGATGGGTTCGGGCGAGTCTTTCCCCTGCTACGCCTACCACCAATCGCACTCGTACTTGGGCAATGTCATCGAGTGGGGGCTGGCGACAATCCTCGCCTCAGCGGCCTTCGGTGACCTGTCCTGCCACACGGTGGATACGAACCCAAAGTGCAGGCAGTGCGACCTGCGTTATCTTTGTGGCGGAGCCTGTCGGGCATGGGGCGGAGAGGCGACCCAACAAGATCTCGATGCGCCGCCGGTGGAGTGCGCAGGGCTTCAACGGCGGGCCGGGGCACTGGTGGCGGAGGCTGTGGAGTATCTGGGGATTCACGCACGGCCTTGATCATAAGGTTACGATGACCGACGCCTGCGCCATCGTGAGCCATCGCGGCACGCTGGACCCGTGTGCCTTCTGGCAGTCGTTCGGCAACTCGCGGGAGTCGTTCTTCGAGATGACCGGCACGACGTTCGACGAACATTACCGCCGCTACGATTTGGTGGTGCACCTGGAATGTGCCTCGGTACGGGTGCCGGAGGCGTACGTCCGGTATCCCCATGCCCACCGCCCTGAAGACATCGAACAGGCCGTCCAGCTCGACCATTTGCTCGGTGAACTCCGGTGCGGTCACCCCAAGTACGTGAAGATTGAGGGAATGGTCGACGTGGAAGAGAAGCTCCTGAGGGCAGTCGAACTTATCCGGCTATGCCGGGACTTTCAGGCCCCATCCAGACGAGCTGGATGGGGTCCCACTGGGACTCTGCTCCCTGTGACTAGCCTGCCAATCTCGTTCACCATCCGCGTAAGGCGGATGGGGTCCGCAACTTTACACAGACGCCCCAACTGCCTGGCGGCAACAGGTTCTTTTGGGATCGAGCTGATTCGCCTGAAAATTGCAATAACCCTTAGCCACTGCGCGTCGGAGCCGTAGGACTGGCCGAGAAGTAGCTTCCGCATTTGCCGTTCCGCCTCTTACCCCAACCCGCTCCCCGAGGTACCAGGGCGAGGGAGATATTTTGCGACTGTGCTGGAGCCTTGCCGCGGCTCGCCAAGCATGTCGAATCGGGAGAATCCTTGGACCGTTCCACCGGGCTCACGCCATTTGTCTACGGCTGCCAAGAACTTTTGGCCCTGTGGCACCGTCTTGAACTGGGCAGGTGGTAGAATCATACCAGCTTGTTTCGCTGTCCTGACCGTCAGGTGATTTACGGTCGTGAATTGAGTCGCCATGAAGGGATCGTCGTCCCGGACAGCGAGAACCGGCCCCTCACCCCCGACCTGGGCCGCGCAAAACTGTATCCTGGAGAGTCCTTGCC
>JAPLNJ010000758.1 GCA_026692885.1 Planctomycetota bacterium
TGTGGATCAGACTCATATACAAGTCGCCGACCGCGGCACCCCGCAGGGTTTTGTAGAACAACGAATTCTTCCGATGGCGGATGGCCATCTTCAAAGCCCGTTCGCAGAGGTTGTTGTCCAGCGCACTGGGGACAGGCGTCGCCCGGGCGCAGCGAGGGGTGCGTGACCACGACTTTCGCGCAGCCCGTGTATTGGCTGGCCGGCATCCGTCCATGACCCGGTGCCCGGCGGCGCGGCGCAGGACGGTCAGGCGGGGAATCGCCGGACGCTCCTTGGCCCCCGGTCGGGGAGGAAGTTGCCGGGTCGGTGACAGGACTCTCGGCCGACGCTTTTTTCGAGTGGGCCGGAGGGTTCGGCGGGGGAAGGCAGCACCTGGGAAGTCCGTTCGGTCGAAGCACCAAACAGCATCTTCCGGAGTCGCTGGAGACTGAACTTTTTCTCGCGGAGCAGTCCCAGCAGAACGGCGTACCAGCGCAGGAGCTGACGGAAAGGCTGAGCCATCTCCATGCCCAGGACGGCTTCGATCTGGTCCAGCTTGGACACCAGATCCGCTTCATCCAGTTCGATCACTTCCGGGTTCGACTTCATGCCCTGACCCTGGCTCCGAGGTGACCGGTGCGCGACCTCCGCGGAGCAGTTCGCGGAAGGACTTGACCAGCGGATAACCCAGCACCAGCTTCACCGGCCGATTCGGCTGGAAGGTGGGACAGCGATGACCACGCCCGGAGGTTTCTCCCAAGACGATCCAGTTCGCCGCCCGATAGCAACTTCCCCGGTGACGCGCCGGATCCACGAACGTCTCCAGAAAACAAATCGGATGGTGGTAGCTCTGCTCCCAGTCCTGCGACAAGCGGCGGGCCAGGCGGCCCAGCACGTGCGACGCCAGATGCGGCACGCGAATCCAAGGGGGAATCAGGAAGCGACTGTTGTAGGCCAACAAGTGTCGGTTCCTGCGCTTGGCCTCCAGTGACCAGCCGAGGAATCGGTCCCGGCAGGCCAGGCCATGGGCCGCCGACGACCAGGCCAACGCGGCCACTACCCGCGCGCCGCTGTACACCAAGTACTTCAAGTGTTCGCCGACCGGCTGCGTGTAACCCAACTCGTGGTGCTCATGCAGCAGGGCCTTGAACAGCGGCTCCTCGTCGGTGCGCCGCACCAAGCGGAACGAGAGCGGCAGAAGGTCCGCCAGGGGCGCCGCGATCGGCATGCGGTCGATCGGCACGGCCGGCGCCCGGCGGTGCCAGCCGGGACGATTGGTATGCGGCTGACGCGGAGCGGGAAGCTGGAGGTGGCCCTCCCGATGCAACCGCAGCAGCAGGCCGCGACACACGGCATCCTTGAGCACGCCGTTGGGCTGCCGCCAGTTCCACGCCTGACAGACCTGTTGCGAGAGCGCCCGGCGGCTCAGCGTCGGCTGGTCGGCGAGGAGCTGCTGCAGGAACGTCAGATCCTCGTCCGTGACCGTTCGTCCGCGGTAGGTGAGCAGCGTGTTCATGCGCACCACCATACGCCGGGCGCGACTAGAACGCAAGACCGGTTCCGCAAATTTTTCTGCGTCGCTGGTTCAGACTGTGACCTTGACTGGACGCCAGACGGGAGCGCCGCCCGCGGCATCGGCGTTGCCACCGGCTAAGAGGACATGGAGCTGATGGGCATCCAGCGCCCGGCTCACCGCGGTGCCGCTAGGCCACCAGGAGAAGCGCCCCTGCGAAAGCCGTTTCTGGCACAGCCAGAAGCCTTGGCCGTCGTAGACCAGAACCTTCACCGCCGTTCCCTTGCGGTTGCGAAAGACGAAGGCGCATCCGCTCAGGGGATCCTGGGCGAGCTTCTGCCGGCACAAGCCCGCCAGACCATCAATTCCCTTCCGGAAATCGACCGGCTCGACCGCGACCAGGATACGCATCGTAGGGCTGGTCTGAATCATGCGTCACCTTTCCAGAGCATCCGGCCGAGCGCCACCGCCTGCGTTGTGGCGGGTCCCTTGAGCGAAGCAAGCCTGCCAGCGGTTATCGCCTCGGGGGAAAGGACTTGCCCAAGATACCCCCTGGTACCCTCGCGACCCACTGACCGCAACCCGACTTGGCTCGCGTTCGGCACTCGTGGGCGCAGGCTCCGCCTCGCCAAGCTTGTTCTGTGCGCTCTCGGTTCTTGTTTGCCGCGTGACGGTCGACGATCGAGCTGGACACTCAACGCAATGTCTTGCGTGATCCCGACGCATCGGAGCAGCATAGCTGATGGCAACTTCCGAACGCTTGATGACCCGCCCTCCCACACTCAGAGACCACGGAATTCCACTCGACCATCCGCGGTCGACGTACATGTTCCAGCCCTCCGAGGGCAAGCCGCTCGTGGCGACGCGCGCGGCGATCGAGATCTACGGACGCGCGACGATTCTCCGCTGCTTCGCGCTCCTGCGCTCGAAGGCCGACGAACATCAGGGCTTGGACTACGCCCAGGTGTTCGACTCCGACGAGCATTCCGAGAACCTCTGGGCTCCGCCGGGGCCTCGGCCATGTCGATGAATTGACTCAGGGCCACCGCACACCCCTCGTAATTCCCGCTACCAAGTAGAGCTTGGGCGCTCAATAGACTGGCGGAAAGCGGAGCGATGAGACTCAGCTCGCTGGACAGTTCCAGGGCTTTGTCGTACTGCCGCTTGCTGATGCTCTTCCTGATCTCATCGCTCAGGTTCGTCTCGAGGAACTTCTCGATGCCGGTGTCTGTCTCCAAGGCGGCCGCCCGATAGGCATCGCCGCGAGACGGTGTCCCAAATGCCGGAATGGGAGTCTTCTGCAATTTCGATTCGGGGAACCAGGCACGCAAGAACTTAGCTACCAGTCTCAATGGACGGCCGCGTTGGTTCTTGACCTCCAGGCAAAGCCGCATCAATGGTTCGGCCATTTCATAGAACGACTCCTTGCCCCGTTTCTGCGATTGCACGTAACCCTTCTGCTTCAGGTTGCCCAACTGCTTGGAACAATTACCCTCGGCAATGAAGGTCTCTTCGGCAACCTGCTTGACCGTCATCGCACCGCTGGCGTTGCACAGGCATTGCACGATGCGGGCCTGCTGCGGCGGCAAGGAACGAACTCGCTCCTGAAAATAGGGCGTGAGGTCTTCGGCCAGACCCTCGAACGCCCTGACGAGATCGTCCAACGATTCCTTGGTCAGAAACTCGGCCAGCAGCACGTACATGCGATGATTGCCGCCAGCCAAGTGATGCAGGGCGCGAATTCGATAGCGTCCTTCCGCCGAATCGAGATAGAACATAAGATCAGGCTTCCCCTGTTCCAGGCTAATCCTGCGGATCAATTCCTGGGCATCGTCAACGGACAACGGTGTCAGGTGCTGGATATCAAAGAACCCGAAGAACGCCTCGTCGCGGCTGGCGATTCCGTCGAACAATTGCTGCGATGTGGCCAGTGTGGCGATGCGTGGTTGCTCCTGCAGGAAAGCCCGCCACTTCTTCTGCCCCAGATCGCCAAGTCCAGCGAAGACCCCATCCAAGTTCTCCATGATCAACAGGATGTTCCGTTTCTCAAGGCGAGCGATGATCGACTTCAAGATTGATTCGGCGGCATCATCCGCATCCAGACCGCGCACGGGCGTGCGGTAGTCGGTGTCAAACTCGTCCGGGTATTCAGTCGCCAACTGGCCGGCAATTCCGAGCGCGACGATCAGGCCCGTGAAGGTATCGTCCTCGCCCAACCAGGCGACCCGCATGGCATCCGACAGCTCGCTCCGCCTGCGTAATTCGTATTCGATGAGACTGACCAAATGCGTCTTCCCGCTACCGCGTGGACCGATCAGCAGAATGTGGTGCTTGTCGTCGGTCAACATGCTGCGGGCGAGTCGGTCGACGATCCTGTCCAGCAGACGCTCGCGCTGAACGAAGATTCGCTTCAGCAGTTCGCGATCCGTGTTGCTGGGGGTGTACGCGGAGATGACAGGCCGACGGTTCATGTGGAAATCCCCTGGGCCAAAACCCACCATTGCCGAATCAAGGGAAAACGAAACGCATAACGCTTTTCCGAATCGCTGGTCAGGTAGTGATCCTGTGCCAGCGACTTGAGCAGTTGGATGATCTGAGCGCGATTACTGGAGCATGTACGGAAGCTCGTCCAACAACAGCACGACCTGGGTCTCTGCATTCTGCGAGAAAACCCGATCGAACGTTTTGTCGAGCGTCCCTTTCCAGGCGTTTCTGTCTCCCTCGGGGATCTTGATTACTCCCCCAATTTCTGTCCCGCCGATGTCCATCAGGAACGTCTCGAACCAACCGGCCGCCTTCTGCTTTGTCGACAGCAGCGGCTTGACTTCCTGCAGCAAGACTTCCGTGAACCGCCTGGGGGAATCCGCTTTCTCCAGATCTAGGAACAGCACGGCGGTTCCTGGCCTCGGTTCCGCCAACATTTTCATGACGGTTGTCTTGCCGATGCGCCTTTCCGCGGTGAGGCGGAGCGACTTCGACTCCAGTTTCTTCCATATTTGCTCAATCAGCCGATCTCTTCCGACGACATTCTGAGGACCAATCTGAACGGCCATCTTCCACCTCACATCGAAGATAATAATACATGTGCGACACTTATATCGCATGACGTCATCGTCGCACGTCAAGTGGTGTCGTGAATGCGTCTGCGCGACACACGAGCAGATGTGAGAATCCTCAAGAGGTCTTCTGCGCCAGAGAAAGCTTACCGGAACGTGCGATGCGCAACAACTGTTGCGACAAAGAGTTACATCCACTGCTGGCAGTGCCATGTTGATGGGCGGGGTACAGCTGTTCGAAGAGATAGCTGGTCCCGTCCGAGAAGCTCCCGACGTAAGTCGGTGAGAGCCGTCCCGCCAACTCCTAACACCGCGGCGCCTCACCGCGTTCTCCCGACTCGTGGGCGGCCCGCCGCCTCCGGCGGCGGGCAGCCGACGAGTTGGGCCGGTCGATATGGGGCTCCGGGTTAGGCACAGGGCGGGAACACTCCCACCGACTTACGTCGGGAGCTTCTCGGGGGCGATCGCGACACTGCTAGTATTTCGAAACCGCTCCGAAGTCGCTTCGTCATCGCCGAGCAGACTCAACCAGTTCGGCGATCG
>JAPLNJ010000759.1 GCA_026692885.1 Planctomycetota bacterium
GGATAGCAGCAAGCGATCCTGAGTGCGTCGCAGGTAAAGGTTGGAATCGCCGAAGGCATGCAGGTCACTGGAGCCGCGTAGGGCCTGACCGCTGGCGATGCCGCCGGGGGCGTTCTTGCGGGTGTGATGCACCAGCATGACTGCCAGATCCAACTGCCGTTGCAAGGTCCGGAGGTAGGCCAACAACTCGGCCACTTCACGGGCGTTGTTTTCGTCAATGCCGTGCAGGCGGACCAACGGGTCCAACAGCAGCAGTCGCGGCCGGAGCCGCTGGGCCGCCTCCAGAAGTTGTCCGCGGTGCTGTTCGCGATCCAGTCGCAGCGTCGGGGCCGTGATCACGTGGATCTCGACCGGTTGCAGTTCCCTACCGCGATGGCGGGCCATGCCCGCCACGCGTTGCCGCACGATCGGCAAGGCATCCTCGGCCAGATAGATCAGGACCGGACCTGGTTCCGGCACGGCGTAGCGGCCCAGGCAGGCCGTCCCGGTGGCCACGCTGAGGGCCAGATCCAGCCCCAGCCAGGTCTTGGAACACTTCGGGGCGCCGCCGATCAGGCCGACCTTCGCGCCCGCCGAAGCGGCCCACGACAATTCAGGGCGTCGGCTCCCTTGTGCCGCCAAGGACTTGCGCAGACTCGCGAGGAACGGGCGTACAGCGAAATCCTGGCGCGGACCGCGGCAAACCACTTCTCGTTTGCGGTGTCCGGCACCCGGCTCACCGTCCGGCCGAGGCGAGTATCCACCGACGAGCCTGGCGGTCTCGCCGAGGCGCATCCGTGACGCTTGCCTTACGCCCCGCTTGGGCTATCGAATTGTCAAAGATCAATCTGCGGCGGGATGTGGCCTTCGAATCGAATTCCGGGCCCTGACCTGCCGATACGTCAAACGCCAGTCACATCGATCACGACCGTTTCTCCTATACGCCGAAACTGCAGCTACGTCGACTCCTTTGCGAGGTTGAGGCTCATCGACAGGTACGGCATCCCGTGTCTTTCGATCGCTTCGATGGCCGCGGCGACAGCCGCGACGAGTAGGGCGTCGTCGTCGGCCGGGGCCGCAGCGGGACCCGGCGCGCCTGATCCGCCGTGGACCCAATCCGTGAACTGCCGTCGGCTCGATGCGGGCCACCAGAACTCCCCACGGGGATGAAAGAGGCCAGCCAAGCGAAAGCGAAAACGACCATCCTTCGGCATATCACGCCGCAGTCGAAACTGCGGCATGTCAATTGGATTCATGAGCGGTAAGTCTGGCGGAAACTCCGTGTCGGTAGTCCATGCCAGCTCGATCGTGAACTCGTTGTCGCGACGCGAGAGAAGAAGCAGGATGAACACGTGGCAGGACCCCGACACGTGCCAGTGGAAGACACGACCAGCATCACGCAGGACCGCATCCCTGGCTGCGCGAAACTGTGGCAACCTCTCGGCCAGTTGTCGTTCGAACTCGCTTTTGAGTCTCGTGCCCACACTACGTTCCATAGGCCACACACCCTGTCACATCCCAAAGAACATGGATATCCACTGCTGCAGCCCCCAGAGCCCGTCGATGAACTGTATCTGGGAATAGACGGTCGGCCCAACCGCGTCCTGAATTCGATTCAACGTCGTCACACCGGGGGCCTGGCACGACCAAACTACGACCTGCCCTTGGCCTGAGGACGCCATCGCCTGAATCTGACCGACTAAGCGGTCGAACGCGGGGCCAGACGATATGGGGATTCTATACTTGACTTCCAAGAGCGCAACGCGGTCGCCAGATCTTAGGACATAATCGATGAAGCGACTGCCAATCGGTTGGTTGTACAAGACCTGCAAGCGAGGAAATGACTGGAGTACCGTCTCTGCGAGCCGTTGGGTTGCTATGCCCAGTTCGTTAAAGAACCTCCCGATAGCTGCCCCGCCAGCTGCAAAGACGGCGACGACCTGAGTCTTGACGCGAGCGGCGAAAGCGTTCATGGTCCCCATGAGCGACGCCAGAGACTCCCATCCAGTTGGATCGGTGTATGCAATTGGGTCAACGCTGGCGTACACATACCTGTGCAGGCTCAGCGGGTCCGTGAGCGGCGGGTCTGTGAGCGGATCGCCACGATTGAACCTTCGCGCCGGCCGAAGGACGCCGCCGTGCGTAAGAGCGGCGTTGTTCCTAGAACGGCAGGGACTTATGCGGCGACATGAGGAACATCCGTACAGCGATTTCCAGGAGCGGGACGCGGTAGACCACTTTTGCCGTGCGCACGGTTCGAGCGAGCTTCGTGTTTCGGCTGGCTCAGGGTGACCATCAATCTGACTTGGTCGATCGGTCGGTTGGCCAGTCCACTTGCGGTGGCTGGGTACCCTGCTCTCGGTAACGAATTGTCAAAGAACAATCTGCAGCGACGAATGGCCAGACGGTGCGGCTGACGCTGAATGCTGACCACGTGGCGGGTCGAGAACACCTGTCCATCGTCACGCTTCGCCGCGCGGCACAACGGACGGCGGCTCCTCGCCCTCGCCCTCGCCCTCACGTCGCGATCGCCGTACGCACCGACGCCCTGCGCGCCCGCGATCAGCTCACCAAATTGTCAAAGAACAACTCGAACGCGCACTACTGTCGAACTTTCCCCGAAATATGCCAATACGCGGTTATAATGCACTCGCTAGTGGGAAGTCGGTCGAGCAGGACACCAGGATACTGGGACGAGTCCCTTGACCCTCAACGTTCAATCCAACAGCTATCTGGACTTCGGCTTGCCATTGGCACTCTTTGTGGTGGGATGTAGCCAGTCAAGAACAATCGCCACCAGGAATTCAGCAATCGGCGCTACAAGGAGGAACAGTATTGCGAGAAGCGGCGTGGCAACACCACCAAGTGCGAGTTTCTGCGCCACGCGTATTCCGATGCACATCATCCCGATCATCATCACGACTCGCACCAAGCAGCCGCCTTGTGTCATGAGACCCCTCCTGTGGACACTCGACGAGACTGGCTCTAGTCAAGAAAATTGTCAATGCTGAACCCAAACGTAGCGACTATTGAGGCAGCGACAACTTCGCCGTGCTCTGCGAACACCCATCTGAAGTCTGGGGTAAGGCCTGTTTTGAGCCATTGCATGAGTGTGATCCCTGGATTGCTGGAAAATGGGTTGGTTGCATGATTCTTCAATGCATCCGCTAGCCCTTGTCCCGCTAAGATCATTCGCCTCGAACGGGAATAGGCTCCCTGCAGGTAGCCACCCCGTGCAACGATGTCATCGAGTGATTGCCCCGTGAGGCCGAGATTTACGAGTTTGTTCCAAACCTTCGACGGAAGCAGCATTTGACCGGTCTGGTATTGCTGCTGAAGCTCCGGCGTCATGTTCCAGTAGGCTGCATCGTGCTCCGTGCCAGATTGCGCCATCCTCTTGAGCTTCGCGCCGATTGCGACGGAGAGAATGGTAGTTGCAACCATCGTCGCCACATACTGCTCGGCATCGCTCGGTGGTAGATCTTCCGTAGCGATTTTCCATGACATCTTTATAGATTCGTACAAACCGTACAGCGCGAGCGCTGTGCCCGCAATCGGCACAGCCCTTTCCGCAAACTTCTTTCCGGCCTTCTGGATAAGGGCTGACATTGCTGCTGAGGTGACTGCACCACCAGCCAGTGCTGCCCCAGCTCCGATCCAGGTAGAACCCTTAAGCAAGTTCTCCCCAACCTTAATCGGAGATATCTTCCCCTGAAGTCCCAAGTACGCGACTGCCGCTGCCGGTGCCACAAGCGAACCGATGGTCGCACCGATTGTTATGCTGCTGAGAACGCCGCTGATAGACCACAGGCCCAGCGGGTCCAGGCCATTGATGGGATTACCATGCACGTAGACATATTTGTGCAGGCTTCGCGGATCGTTGGCGTTCCCAGGGAACGGATCCAGGCGATTGAACCTTCGCGCC
>JAPLNJ010000760.1 GCA_026692885.1 Planctomycetota bacterium
GACCACGCCATCGCGATCAGCAGCGTCGCCAAGCTGAACTGTGGTCGAATGAACCGTGCCACGTTAGTCCTCAGTCGAAGCGGCGTCGGGCAGGTACGAGTCGGTGGCGGTCGCGTGTGGCGTCTTCGTTTCCAGCAGAGCGTCGATCTTGTCCACCATCGAGGCCAACAGTGCAACGGGAAAGTAGACGACGAAGACGATACCAGCAAGGCCGCACCCCGACAGAATCACTGCGGCCTTGAATCCTGGGCGAGGCCGGAGCGTGTATCGTACGACCACGACCACGCCAACAAGCAGGCCGATGGCAACGGTGTATTCCGTTGGAGATCCCGCCCACCGCATGACGCTCAGGTACACGGCCGCTACCGCCATCCACAGCAGTAGCTTCCTCAAGCTGAACTGAAATCGGCGTTCGGGTTCCGCGTCAGCCACGGGCGGTCCATCCTGCGTCACCTGGGTTGTCATCGTCGCATCCGCACAGCAACTGGCCTGTCGGGCGCGCACAACAACTGGCCGCATTGTACCGTCGCCGAGAAACCGCGACACTCGGACCTTGGCCATTCAATCGCGGCACCGGGCCGATAGTCGTTTTACCTGGCAGTCGTGCTGCTGCCGTGTTCGAGTGTGGCGTCACGGGCTGGCGGGAAGTCGACTTCCCATCAGCCCGCTGCTGGCCAGCGATCCGGTTCGCGGTTTCGGCGACGGATCGGCAACGTGCCAGCTTGCCCGGTGCGGAAATTGCGAGACAATAGCAGGAGCAACGCCAGGCAGTCGAAGGGGGAACGCGATGGACCTGATCAAGTTGTTCGTTCGCCAGTACTGGCTCAACCTGCTGGCCGCAGGCGTGTTTGCCGCGGATGTGGTCCGCTACATCCAGCTCGCTGAGTGAGAACAGCGATTGAAGCCCTTCGCGATAGCGGCCTTCGGACTTGTCAGCTTCGTCGCCAGTGAAGAAGTCGCGGATTGGACCGGCAGATATGGCTGGACGCGGCAGCAATGGTGGCAAGATCCGCCGTGGTACGTCCGCTTCACCGGCGGTGTGATGTTGATCGTGGCAACGCTCGTGCTGTACCGCGGGTGATCACCGAGCCACCGCTGCTGTGGAATCCGTTCAGAAGCCTGTCGATTCGGATGAGGAACCTAAACGATGAAACCATCGGTAGACCTCCGCTTGCTCGCAGGCATCACGGTGTGCCTTATCTGCCTCGGCATCGGCGTGGCCTGGTACTACGGCGTCTTTTCTTCGCCGCTGCGTCAAGTGCCCGGCAACTCCATCATGGTCATCTCGCCTTACCGCTACAGCGGCACATGGGTCTTCGACGACCCAGCGGCGGGGCTTGTTCGCGAGCCGTTCGTTGCCGGTGTCCCTGAAATGATCGACAACTTGGTCGCCGATATTCCCGATGCTGATCAGGGCTTTCGACTGACATTCTCGGCCAGCCCGTTTCCCGGCTACCAGAAGCAACTGACATGGGTGCGGGGAGACGCGACGGGGAATTGGTATCGCACGGAAGACCCGCCGATGGAAGGCTGGCTGTGTCCAGGGTTATTCAAGTACTACCGCGATGCACCGAAAGAACTGTACGTGAAGGCGGAACCGAAGTCCGATCAAAACACGCCGGAGAAGTAGCCTGCTGCGAATGTCACTTCAGGCTGTCTGCGTAGCTTAGGTTCGAAACCAGCATTTATTGGCTCACGCGACGCACGAACTTGTTTTTGCCGGTTCGGTTTCGCGGCGAACGACTGCAGGCGATGGGTGTCCCGGCTGGTGCGTCGACAAGTTCGTGTGCATGGCGACGCGCGAACAAGTCAGCGATCAGTTGGAACGGATTTCTTCCAGTCGCTGCAATCATCCACGGTCGTTCCTCCGCTCCCGACAGCCACCGGGCTGAACAGCGGATTCGTGGTGGCCAGACCAGTGGCTCGGTGGTTCGGCCGCTGGCTCCAGCCGCATCACGCGTGTACCCAGTCGACTGAAAATCAACGGAGAAGCTTGCCAGCCCGTTGACTGCGCGGTAGGTTGTGCGACGTTGACGGTACTGCAAATGCCTATGCCATGCAACGGAGTGGCGGTGGCCCGCGTTTCTTGAAATCGAAGCCTACTCCCGCCACCCAGTGATGGCGGTCGTTATGTCTCTATTCCGCACTCAGCAAAATGCCGACAGCTTCACACATCGACCGCACACAGAAACACATGACGGAAAAACTCGAATGGGCCGCTCGGTGTGTAGAGCGAATGAACGTCGCAAGATCCGACAAGAACGCGACGGATGTCCAGGACCACTTCTGGAGTTTCTTACATGCCTCAAGACTGGTTTGGTTCTATCTCGGCGAGTTCCACAAAGCACGAGGCGACGCAAACGGTGCGGCAAAGATAACCATGAACACCTGGACCGCGACAAATCTATCACCGATCGAGCAGCGAGTCTGGGACACCATCGCAAACCTTCGTACGGAAGACGTCCACACGCGACCGGTGGAAACGGAAGAGCGCACTTCTGGTGCGTCGGCCACACGGGGTGGCAAGCTACTAACCCGCAACGGCAAATTGTGCATCGTTAAGAAAGTTGAGTACAAGGTATTGAGTGGCACTGACGAATTCGATGCTATTGACCTCGCAAACCGCGGCCTTGGACTGCTGCAACGATTCGTCGCGGATTTCCCTTGTTTGGTGTGAACAACATGCTGAAGATCGAGACATAAAACGAGTTGTCGGGATTCGGCACCGGCATCACGTCGGTCGCGACGTTGGGCAAGAACAATCTGCGTGATCCCGCATTATTCACGCTACCCCCTTGCGCATTGGAGGAATTCTGCTAATTTGGCCGCTGTTCACTGGGTTTTCTGACTGTCCCACTTCGAGCATGGAGGTTCATCCAGTGGGTGAACGGAAACGGCCCTTCTTTGAGCCCT
>JAPLNJ010000761.1 GCA_026692885.1 Planctomycetota bacterium
TCTCCCGACTCGTCGGCTGCCCGCCGCCGGAAGCGGCGGGCAGCCGACGAGTCGGGCCGGTCGGATAGGGGGCTCCGGGTTAGGCACAGGGCGGGAACACTCCCACCGACTTACGTCGGGAGCTTCTCGGGGGCGATCACGGCACTGCTAGCATTTTGCACGACGTTACGCTCAAGGCTGCAGGCGGTTTGTCTGCCAATTCGCAATTTTCCCACGCACGAAATCCAGATACCGATCCTGCTCAATCGCGATTCGAGCCTCGCTGACCAATCGCTGGTAGTACGCGAGGTTGTGCACTGACAGCAGGATCGGACCGAGCATTTCGCCCGCCATGAACAGATGGCGAAGGTATCCGCGACTGTGACGGCAAGCGGGACAGGGGCAGATTTCCTCCAGCGGCCGAGGATCTCGCTGATGCTGCAAATTTCGCATCTTCAGCGGGCCCTGGTCGGTGAAGGCCATGGCGTTCCGCCCGTTCCGGGTCGGCATCACGCAATCGAACAGATCGACGCCCCGCCCCACCGCTTCGAGAATATCGCGCGGCGTGCCCACTCCCATCAGATACCGCGGCCGTGAAGCCGGCAGTACGGGGCAGGTGAAATCCAGCACACGAAGCATGTCCTCGGGCGTCTCTCCGACACTCAACCCGCCGATCGCATAGCCCGCGAAATCGAGTTCGACCAACCGCTCGGCACAAGCGACGCGCAGCGTCGGATCAAGTCCACCCTGCACGATGGCGAACAGGGCCTGATCCGCGCGTCGCGCCGCCTGTTGGCAGCGTGCCGCCCAGCGAATGCTCCGCTGGCAGGCGTCGCGCACCAGTTCGGGCGGACTGGGCAGCGATACCACGTGGTCCAACACCATGGCCACATCGCTGCCTAACGATTCTTGGATCGCGACGGCTCGCTCCGGCGTCAACTCCAACAAGCGACCGTCGATGTGCGAGCGGAACACCGCGGCCTCGTCGGTCACCTTGGTGATGCGGGCCAAGCTGAACAACTGAAAGCCACCGCTGTCGGTCAGAATCGGGCCGTCCCAGCCCATGAACCTATGGAGGCCACCCAGTTCCCGCACCACTTCTTCGCCAGGCCGCAGCGTTAGATGGTACGTGTTCCCAAGAATCATCTGGGAACCAGTAGCCCGCAGCTGATCGATGGTCAATCCCTTGACGGTGCCCAGGGTGCCGACCGGCATGAAAGCAGGCGTCTCGACAAGACCATGCGGAGTGCTGAAAACACCCCGTCGGGCAGCACATCCGGCGTCGGCATGGTGAAGCGAGAATTCGAACACAGGCGAATCCGCTCAATCACCACGGAGCTTGAGGTTGTACTGTTGGACCTTACTGCGGACCTCGTTCAAGCTGGTAACGCCGAAGTTCTTGCACTCCAGCAGGTCATCGCCCGACCTGCGGACCAGCTCGCCAATACTAGTCAACCCCAACCGAACCATGCACTTACGTGCGCGGACCGAGAGATTCAGATCGGAGATCGGCCGACTCAGCAGGGCCTGCTCGTCCGGCGACAGATTCGACAGATCGAGGACTGGCTCGGCCTCGGTGTGTTCGTGAGCAAACTGCCCCATCTCCAGCCCCTTGGCGCCAAGAATATCGCGGATTTCCGTCAGCGAAGTCTCGCCGAAGTTCTTGCTTGCCAGCAACTCCGCCTCGGTGGTGCGGGCCAAGTCTCCCAGCGTCCGCACTCCCATCTTGTGCAGGCAGTTGCGGCTACGCACCGACAGTTCAAAATCCGTGACGGGGATATTGAGGACTTGGGTCAGCCGGTCGTGGCGTTTTTGGGCCTCCTCGTCGTAGAACATATCGCCGGAAGCACCGGCGTCCTTGGCATAGAGACGCGCTCGCAGGTGATCCGGAAAGGAATCCAGAATGCGCTGGTAACATTGCTGAGCTCGATCAAACTGCAACAGATCCTCATACAGCAGACCGAGGTTCAACAGCACCCCGACATGCGTGGGGAAGCAATCCGCCGCTCGCTGGTACAGGTCCAAAGCGCGCTCGTCGTTGCCGCGGCGATCATTTTCCAGGGCCAGACCGAACAAGGCCCCGACATGGCGGCCATCGACTTCAACGGCTCGCTGGCAGAGGGCCACGACCTCGGTCGGATTACCGCCAATGGCCGCCACGGTCGCACCACGCTGGTAAAGATAGTCAGCGGTTTGCTCAACAGGCCCGAACATCTGGTCCAGAATCGCCATGGCTTCCTGGTTGCGTCCCAGATAACGCAGGGCTTCCGCCATCGCCAGCGAACAGGTATCCACGTCGTAGCCAGCGGCTTTCGCTGCCTGATAGTTCTGGACCGCCGTCACGCCATCGCCCAATTCGACACGTGCCTTGCCCAGGTAGAATTGCGCCACGGCGCCGCCATCCGCACTGGACAGGGTCCGGACCGCCAGCGGGTATTTGCCGAGCAGGAAGTAACAGACGCCCAATCGCACGGCACTCGCCGGCGTCTGATCCCCGCGGCCCTCCAGTTCTGCCGTGGCCCCGCGCAGCACGGAGTGCTGAGCGAAATCCCTGGACACGGCCCCGACGATCGCACGGATTTCCTGGGGGCCGAACGAGCTGTTGGAAAGCACGATATCTTTGATGTCGACAGTTGTTGTTGCTTCCAAGACATTGGCCATAGGCCACTCCAAGAAGTATCCTTCGCACGCGGGCAGGACGGACGGACGTACCCATCCCTGCGTTACCAAACAAAAAGAGCCAGCGAAGGGAGTTGAACCCTTAACCCCCGCATTACGAATGCGGTGCTCTGCCGATTGAAGCTACGCTGGCACCAAAGACAACCGAAGCTGTCTGTCAAGAACAATAAATTTAAGGGAAGATGGTCGATTCTGCAATAGACCCTCGCCGTGTCCAGCCGCAGCCTTGCCCGCAGGTGCCATAATTCGTGCTAATTGACTCCCTTGGCGGACACCGATTCTGGTTCTTGACTCGCCACAGCCCGCTGAGGACACTTGCTCGGGGGCCCGCTACGTTGTCTTCGGATCGTGCGGCCTCCCGCGGCTACCACACGTTCCATTCTCGGTTTATCGGAGAGACCCGGTCATGACACGTCTTCACCCCCTGCTTCTGAGCCTCGCGGTCGTTTTCGTCCTCGCTTTGAACACGGCTGTCGTCGGCCAGACGAGTAAACCACCGGCGGCCGGGGATCTCCGCGATTCCGGCAGCCAGCCCTGGGTGGTCATCCAAAGCAGTCTTCAAGACCTTACGGGCAAGAGCGACCGGACTGTGGCGGACTTCGCGGCCAGGGGACAAGCCCAAGACTGCGCAGCTCGTCTTAACCAAGCGGAGCAGGAGACGACCAAGTGGATGTATGCGTATCGCGAACGCAGGCCGGTAAGGGCGGCCGTCGCGGGAAAGGCGTTCCAGGGCAAGATCGACAATCGCAGCGTCGTCATCCGTTTCGCCGAGGCCGGTGAATTCACTGTCGGCGGGGAAATGCAGGGGCAAGGCCAATGGACCCAAACCGGCGACGGATTGCTGCTCCAGACGCCGATCGCAACCTATCGAGGCCACGTCGAAGCGGACCGGATAACTGGAATGCGGTTCGTGAAAGACGGTTCGGGGCCGATGACCGAGTGGAGCGTGAGGCTGTGCCAGAGTCCCAACGCTGGGACGACAGGCAGATGGGTCCAGGAAACAAAAGGGACCCAGTCGGCTACCACCGTGACGCTGGTGTTGCGACCGGACCACACGGGGATGTGGCTGCATGATTTCGACTACATGACACCGCAAGGAGGGATGGTTCGGAGTCGGCTGTTGACGTTGGAAGTCCGCTGGCGATTGGCCAAGGAACCTGAGACGGGAAATCCGCGGGACGGGATTCTGTTGGAGCACGTGCGTGGTGACCAACCCTGGGTGACACAGTGGCTTGAACTGAGCGACGCGGGACTCGCGTTTCCCTGGAAGAGATCCGGCTAGAAGGAGATTTCCCGAAGAAATCGGCGACGAATTCGTGGTGGTGGCGTCTAAGAATGCGAGTGCCGTTCGACTCGCATCGTCGCTGGCAGCGTTCCTTTGAACATCTTATCGCCAGGGACACTTCTCACCGCACGGGAAATTCGACCGATGAAAAGATCAGCCCTGACCGCCCATCTTCGGGTTCTTCTTCCCGGCAACGACCAGGCCACGGTGTACTACGCCGACATTTCCGACGGGCTGGAATTCGTGAGCACTTGTGATGTGAACGACGTGCTCCTACTCGCTCAGGAATTCGCTCAGGTCCTCGACTTCGACGGGTACGAAGTCAGCTTTTCTGGACATCCTTCGGCACTCGAAAAGGTCCAACAGGCCCTGCGTCAAAGACAACGGCCGGTGAACTAGAGCGGATGGTACATGGTGGGTGGGCCAACGGAAGCCTTGATCGGAACGTTGCGAAATACTAGCCGCTACGGTTTGGTGGCGGGGATGCCCCCGGCTTCCCCACATCAAGGTTGTACACAAGTTCTTCGCCCCGATAGGGGCAGCCACATGACAGCCCAGCGGCAGAGAGGAGCGGCGTCAGCCGCGTAGCGCCGCCCTGGGTTATGGGAGTATCAGGAGCGCCAGCCCTGAAGGGGCGAAACAAGCCCGCCCAGCGCAACCGCGCCACATTCCTTAGTCAAGAACTACATCTATCTTGTTTGAAGACGAATGATACGTGTGGGACTACCGATTTGTTTCGCCCCTTCAGGGCTACCGGGATGAATCGATACCATACCCAGGGCGGCGCTCCGC
>JAPLNJ010000762.1 GCA_026692885.1 Planctomycetota bacterium
CCACACTGACTTGGCAAAGTCGCCAAACCGCCAATTTTGAATTCTGTACGTCTGAGCCCTCGCGGCAAGCCCCGTCCAGGCGACAACATTAAACCTCATTCTTGCCACTCGCACCGTAAAGAACCGTTTGGTGCTAGTGCCAAACGCTGTTTTGGCCCCTGCTCGCAAAGCATGAGACTTAACGGTTCGGCAGAGACGGGGCGTGAGACAAGGGGTCAGACGTGGCGTGTTCAGTTTGTTTGATTTTACCGTGAATTGGTGTTTTCCCGAATGCCTGATTCTGTCCCGTTCTGGTTTGCTTCGCGGAGTGATTACGAAATCCAGGATGACCGAGTGGCCCCTGGGGCACCCCTGATCGTGATTCACAGGCTTTCGCCCCAACGGGGCAGCCACAAATCAGCCCAGGGCAGAGCGGAGCGGCGTAGCCGCGTAGCGCCGCCCTGGGTTATGAGAGGATTGAGAACGCCAGCCCTGAAGGGGCGAAACAAACCTTGCCCGCATCGGACGAACAATGCGTGTGGGAGGCACCGATTTGTTTCGCCCTTTCAGGGCTACCGTGCTGAATCGAACCTGTACCCAGGGCGTCGCTCTGCGGCTGTCGCCGCGACGCTTTGCCCTTGTATGTATGTTTTGCCCCTCTGGGGCGGAAGAGTAGTGGATCACACCGGCCTCCGCCGGGAAGCCTTCCCCAGCCCCAAACGCGGAATAGAAACGGGATCAAATCAATTGGCCTTGACAGGCACAAACTGACCCCCAGCTAGCGGTTCGTCTCTGCGAAACCGTAAAATCCCATGCTTGACACCGACAATCCCGAAAACCGTTTGGTGCTAGGGCCGCAGCCGTGAGCCCACGGAAAGCCGCCGGAAAAGAAACTTAGGCGAGCGGAAGGAAATAACTTACCCAACCCGATGTAGGATGGTCTTCCCGTAAGACGGCCCTCCGAGGCCGTCCACTGCGTCCCGCAGGTTGGTTTACCAGACGGCCTCGGAGGGCCGTCCTACGGGTAAGTTATCTCGCCTTACTGCCACAACAACGTACCACAGGAGACATACCATGTTCCAGAAGCCTACACATGTGAACGAGCCGACGGCGCTGTCACGACGCGTCTTGCTGAAGGGCGCGGCAGTGGGATTAGCCGCAGAGCTGTTACTTCCGGAGTTCCTTGTCCGGGTCCACGCTGCCGCCTCGCCAAAGGTGAAAGTTCGCATCGGCTCCTGCAGCATTGGCTTGGACGACGCGAAGAAGGCCGGATTGGATGGCGTGGAAATCGGCGTCGGCAGTCCGGCCGACAGACTGCACATTGCCGATCCGGCCGTCCGACAGCAATACCAGGACAAAATGAAAGAGACCGGGCTGGTCATTTCCTCCTTCATGATGGGACTGTTGAACTCGTGCCCGTTGGCCAGCGATCCGCGGGCACCCGCCTGGCTCGAACAATCGATCGACGCCGCCCAGGACCTGGGGGCCAAAGTGATCCTGGTGGCCTTCTTCGGCAAGGGCAACCTACTCGAGGCGGGACGGGTGAAGCAGGCCGATGTGGAAGTCGTTGTCCAACGCCTCAAGGCTGCGGCTCCCAGGGCGAAAGCGGCCGGCGTGATCCTCGGCATAGAGAACACACTCACGGCCCAACAGAATGCTGAAATCTTGGACAGGATCGGACACGAGTCGGTCCGCCTCTACTACGATGTGGGCAATACGACGAACCTGGGTTACGACGTGCCCGCGGAGATCCGCTTCCTGAAAGACAGCATTGCGATTTTCCACTTCAAAGATGGTCCGCACTACTTAGGCGAGGGCAAGGTGAAGTTTGAGGCCATCGCCGCTGCGATCCAAGAGATCGGCTACCAGGGATGGATCGTCCTGGAGGCGTCCAGCCCGTCGAAGGATCGCGTCGCCGACGACCGCCGGAACGCGACGTACAGCCGCCAGCTGTTCCAAACGGGCTAGCTGGCTGGCTCACGAGTCTCTGGCAGCCGCCTGGGAATCAGGGATCCAAGGAACCGCGCGCACAGAACACGCCCGCGTCTGAGGACGCGGGCGTGAGCATGGCACGGAAGTGTCGGACGCGATTGAGCGATGGTCAGAACGTAGCCACCACGTCGAACACCACCAGCTCCTGGTTGTCCTTGGTACCCGCGTTGTACGGACTCAGCCCACCGGGCTTCGCGCCGTCGTACCAGTCCACGCGAAGGGCGGCGCGACCGTAGATGTTGGGCGTGAAGAAATGCTTCGGGCCGAAGGCGCACGACCAGAAGTTGCCGGCAAAGCCAGGGCCGCCGCCGTAACCACGAGCTGCGGGACTGGCCGCCGACGGCAGCGCGGCGCTGACTCGGAAGCCCTCTTCGTCGCGGAACCATTCGAAATTCGTGCCCCACTGTGTGCGGCATGTCTGGTTCCAGTACAGGTACGAGTTCACGCCGTACCAATAGGCGGGATTGCCGTTTGGCGTCCCGTTTTGTTGAGCGCCGAGGTCGCTTTGCAGCACGCCGGTCACGTCGTCGGAGAATTTCTTGGTATAGACCAAAGTCTGGAAGTAGCGGTTGCTGAACCGATCGCCAATCACGGCATTGTAGTCTTGGCCCAACAGGCCGACCCAGGCCAGGGTGTCTCCGTTCTCACGCGTCAGGGTGGCGTTGGACAACCACGACAGGTTGGGGTTGCCCGTCAGGACCGTAGTGCCGTTGTCAGGATAAGCGGCGGGGACATTGTTCGGGTTGAAGTTGTCCCAGCCTCGGACAAAACCGTTGGACCAGGTGAATTTATCGTTGAACTTGTACTGGAACATCATCCCCGTGTGCGTGAACGGTTCGCCGTATTGGTAGGTGTAGGGGATGAAGGGGAAGAAATTGTTCGCCGTGCCTACGGTGTAGAAACCGACGGGCGAGATGAAGTGGCCGGCCCGGACCGTGAGATTGTCGACGGCGACTTCCGCGTACAATTGCGGCAGTGCGAAGCCGTATTCGGGATAGCCGTTCCAGAACGATTCCAAACCGACCGCCGTATCCCAGCGGTAGTTGGTGCCGTACAACGCATCCACTCGGTAACCGTAGTCCCAACCGCAGCCCTTGGTGTCGGCGGCGCGACCCAAGAAGAAATACAACTCGTTCAGCTGATACTCGTTCGACCGATCCGTCCACGTGACCGGTCCGTTGTACTTATCCCTAGGACTGTCCGGGTTCCAAGTAAAACTTTGGGCCAGCCAGCCGCCGACCTGGATGTTGTTCTCCTTGAAGAAACAGCCATCCGCCACTTTGAACGGATCGCCCAGGTCGGCCACCTTGCAGCAGCTCGGATGCAGGAACGAGTCCGCCCAGGAACCGCACGAACCACAGGAATCACACGAGCCGTTCGCGTTACAGGCGGGTGCGGCGGCACACGCGCCGTCGGTTGACTCATCAGCATACGCGACCGGCTGAGCCGAGACCGGGGCGCCGTTGCGGGTCGACACTCCCGCGTATTGCGCGGAAACAGTACTCCCAAGACACAGCATTACGGCCAAACCGGCCGCCATCGCCCTTACTGAGATTCTCATGACCATGTCACTCCATGAAATAGGGCGTTGCAGCGTAGCCGCCTACCACGCCCTGCGGGAATTCGACTTAGACCCGCCAATAGTCCAGTGCTTCGGCGGGCGCAGATAACAAGGAAATCGTCTGCCTGGGATTGCCGGAATTAGGCAAAAGGTGGGTGGCACCGGGTCTGCGGTGTAAGCCCGAGCGGAACCTGGGAAACCCTACCGTCGGCGTAAGGTAGGCCGGCAAATTCTGCGGATGGCAGCAGCTAGCACGGGCGGGGCTATCGCGGATGATTCAGCGCGATCCTGCTCGCCTAGGGTGTCCCGCAGGGGCGCACATGACAGCGCGGGACAACGCCCTGATCGGCCCTTGATCGGAAAGTTGCGCAAAACGCTAGCAGCAGGGGGTCAGGGTGGCTGGGGCAGAGTGCAGCGATGCCCAAGAAACCGGGTACTGGGGCTTCGCTTAGGCTCAGCCGCCAGCCACCCGGACCGTTGCCAGCTCCAACAGCAGTGCGCAACCTTACGATCAAGGCCCCCTGATCGTGATCCCAGGTTTTCGCCCCGAGTTGGGGGCGCGATGCGTGAGCGGCAAGGCGCTAGCCGCCGGTTCCGAACGCCACCGGCGGCTAGCGCCTTGCCGCTCACAACTCACGATCTCAGCCTTGACAAAACGCTAGCCAACTGGGCTGATTTGTTTGGCCCTTAGGGGCGAGAAAACCAGGAACATCCACCGTCTTTGCCGCCCAACTTCTGTAAACAGTACCTGCCCGATGGCTTTCATGCGTCAACCCCGACTTTGCCTCGCCGTCCCAATCCACAATTTAGAACACCATCGCGGCGACGCGGTCGGGAAAGGCAAATAT
>JAPLNJ010000763.1 GCA_026692885.1 Planctomycetota bacterium
TGGACAAGAGGTTTGAAAACCAAGGCCGCGTACCGCAACCACATCCCGTCCCCTTCGCCGCATTCACCGCCACCTGCGGCGGCGGTGAATGCGGCGAAGGGGAATAGAGGTGGGAGGGGGCCGCTGTTAGTGACCAAACCCTTTTTCCACTGGGGCAAGCCCCGTGGGGAAAGTGGCGGAATACAACGACTTATGCTTAACCTCGTACCATTCGGGGCAAGCCCGGATGGGGACCTGACCTGCTAAGCTGGAACAACAGCCGAACCAGATCTCACCATGGCAAGGACTCTCTGGGATACAATTCTGCGCGGCCTAGCCCCTTCTCAACTCCCTCATACGCCGGCTATCGTTCTTGGGAGCGATCTGGAAGGCTGGTCCCGCAGGCATCACCGAGACCAGGAGGTTGGCAATGACACAATTCCCAACGGCCGCGCCAGGGGTTGAGGTGAGTGGGGCCGCTGTGCTGTCGGTCATTCCTCCAGGTCGCGCACGACGACTCGAAGTCTTGCCGACAACAGGGCGGGCCGAGTTGTACCTATCAGGTTGTCTGGTGAAGCACGGGGGCGACACTTAGTGGCCGCGCAAGAATAACTTGAACGATTGGCCGTGGGCCGGATCGCCAATCCGTCCTACAAGGATTTGAGTAACTTATTTCTGCGCGGTTCCTTAGCCGGCGCGCGGTGTCTTGCGATACAACAGGCTTTCGCCCAGTCGCTGGGACTGGAATTGATCGCTGATGCCGTACAGATTCTCCGCCGAGCCGAGCACTAACCAGCCGCCATCGGCCAGCATCGTGTAGAACTGGTCACAAATCCGCCGCCGGGTGACTTCATCAAAATAGATCAGGACGTTGCGGCAGAGGATCACATCGAAGGTGCCCAGGCCGAGGAACGGCTGTGCCAAGTTGACCCGGCGGAACTCCACCATTTTCCGCAGCGCTGGCCGCGCGACCCACAACTCGTCGCACTGTTCGAAGAACCGCTGTACTTGGCTGGGTGACAGGCCTCGGGCCAGATGCTGCGGGTGATATTCCCCGGCGGCAGCCGTGGCCAAAGCCTTGGTCGAGATGTCGGTCGCCAAGATCGAGAAAGCCCCCGGTGCCAGGCTGCCCGGCCGTTGGGCGGCGGTGAATTCGTGAATCACGATGGCCAAGCTGTAGGGTTCCTGGCCCGTGGCTGCGCCGGCACACCAGATGCGGATTTTCGGCGGCGTGCCCCCATGTGCGACGCGGCTGGCTTGCACCAGTTCCGGCAACACCTGCCGGCGCAAGGTCTCAAACGGATGGCGGTCGCGGAAAAAGGAGGTCTCCTGCGTGGTGATGGCCTCAATGATCGCCTCCTGCCAGAGTGCGGCCTCGCCGCCCGACAGTTTCTGCCGGAATTCCTCGAAGCTGCGCCCTCCGCTGCGACGAACCAGCGGTTCCAGCCGATGTTGCACCAGGTAGGCCTTGTCGTCGCTGAGCACGATGCCGCATAAGCGGTGGATCAAGCGGCGTAGTTCGTCGAACGTTTCGCGCGACAGCTGCATGTCCAGACCCCTCAGGCCTCCGTCCGAGAAACCAACATGGCGACCGCCGCGGCGATCTCGCCTAACGGCAGCACCTCATCCGCCAATCCGGCCTCGACCACGCTGCCGGGCATCCCCCAGACCACGCTCGTCGCCTCGTCTTGGGCCAGCACGTAACCGCCGGCCCGTTTAAGGGCACCGACTCCGGCGGTGCCATCGCGGCCCATGCCGGTGAGCACGACGGCCACGACGTGGCCCTGCAGGACGGCCGCTGCGGAACGAAACAACACGTCGGCCGACGGACGGCAGCCGTTCTCCGGCGGTTGTTCGTTGAGCGCAGCGACCAGTCGGCCCCCGTCCTGTCGCAGGAGCAAGTGCTTGCCACCGGGAGCGATGTAGACACTTCGCAAACGAACGAGGTCGCCCTCTTGGGCTTCCACGACAGTGCCCGCCGACACGCGAGCGAGGCTCTCGGCAAACGATTGCGTGAACTTGGGCGGCATGTGCTGCACGATCAACAGCGGCAGGTCGAGGCGGCCGCGGAGATCCGGAACAAGCCTTTCGAGCGTCTTCGGGCCACCCGTCGAGGCGGCGATGACAACGGCCCGGACCGATCGCAGGCGGGCCCACTGCCGGCGATATGAACTGGGAGCCGGCTCGGTCCGCGCCGGCCGGGGAGTGACGAGCGGACGCGGGGCACGGTCCGTCGCCGCTTGGCGACTTCGGCTGGCCAGGAACAGCTGAATCTTGCTATTGAGCTGCTGCCGTAGCGTGTGGAGGTTTTCCTCGGGGCGGGGCCCCGTCGGCTTGGTGACAAAGTCAAAGGCCCCGTCCTGCAGGGCTTGGATCGTGACATCGGCGCCCCGTTTGGTGTGGGCGCTCACCATGATCACCCCCACTTCCGTTCCTGGCGCCCGGCCGGCATTCCAACGCTGAATCGCGGTGAGTGTCTCCAGGCCATTCAGGCCCGGCATTTCGACGTCCAGCGTCACGACGTCCGGCGGAGTTGCCTGGATGAATTCCAGGGCCCTTTGTCCGCTGAACACCGAGCCGACGACGTCGATTCCTTCCTGTTCGGTCAGCGACGCCTGCAAAGCCGCCCGGAAGATCCGCGAGTCATCGACAATCAGCACGCGGGCACGCGGCGGCATCGCTCAATCCTCCTTGAGGAATTCGGTTTGCAGGTGACGGTTCCACGTCTCTGCCAGCAGATCGACCTGGACCTGCCGCGGCACTTGTTCCAGGAACGGGACCTCGGACAAGTAATCAGCCGGATTGTCTACTCTCGCCAGGTTGGCTTTCGATGTCGCGCGCGCGGATGCGGGGTGGGCGGCATCTCGTCCGCAGCGCGTCGGCCAAGCAGTTTTTTGTCGCACGGCTCCACCTTGACCGCTCGGGGGCGGTCTCCCGTCTCTTTGGCCCGTTCGAAATCGAAGGACACCGATTGCCCCTCTTTCAATTGCTCAAATTGCTCGCCGACCACCGCGCTGGCGTGAAAGAAGACGTCCCCGCCGAGAGCGCAAGGCGTAATAAAGCCGATTCCCTTTTCGGAAATGATCTTCGAGATAATGCCGATCACCATGTCCCGCGTCTCACACTTGTTGGCCCGGTCCTTTGTCGCATGTCGCCCACTCAGGACCATCAGTGTATGCCAGCCAGCCAGGGAATGCCAGTTGTGGACGACCGACGCAGCTGAACAGCACGCCGCTGATCCTCAAGGCATCGTGGCGTGCGGGGTGCATAGGCCTCTCGCGCGGATAGGCGTGCGCGCCGCACCATATCTTCCCACCTGAGCCCGCGGCCCCGATAATCAGGCCCGAGGACAACGCACATCTTCCGAATCATCAACCGCGTGCTGACGCCGGCGGAAATCCGTGCGCTGGCCAAAGGCGGCTGCTGAAAAAGTAGCGGAAAGCAACGTGGGGTAAGCTTCCAGCTTGCCAATCTTCCGTATTCTCCGTTTCCTCGTCTTCCTCGGCTACGCATTTGGCAAGCTGGAAGCTTACCCCACGACTAATTCAGCAGCCTCCAAAGGCGGCTGAGTTCGTGCGGGTGTGGCAAGAGCACGGCGCGGAAATCGTCGCCAGACGGTCGGTCACGGTCTCGGACAGGAGTACTGCTCATGAAACGTTCGCCCCCTGCGTCATCAGCCCTGCGTCGCCTGCGACGAGCGCGTCCACAGCCCACGACGCAGGGCCGCGAAGTGTCGTTGGGCTCGTTGAGGAACCCCCTCATGAACCGCCTGCTTAGCGCCACCGCCTGCCTGCTCGTCACGGTCATCCCTGCTCCCGCTGCCGAGCAAGTGTTTACGATCGTCGAGCCGTTCGGCTTGGCCTGGGGGCCCGACCGGGTGAACTACCCTGTCGAGTTCTTTCCCGGCCAGGTCATCTCGCAGGGCGTGACGCTGCAGGATGCCGCTGGCCAGCCGGTACCGGTGCAACTCAGCGCGATCGAGTTGTGGCCGGACGGCAAGTCGGTGAAGCAGGCGGTCGTTTCCTTCATGGTCGTGCTGCAACCCGACCAGACGGGTATCTGGAAGCTGACTGCCGGCGCGCAGCCGGTTCCGCAGCCGGCCGGCGCGGTGCGTGGGCAGTCCCACGGCCAGGTGATCGAGTTGTCGAACGCCCAGACCGGCATCCGCTTAGCCAGCGGGAGGGAGTCGTACCCTGTGCCGCGCGCAGGCGACAAAGTGCCCGCACCGCTCCAGGGCGTGCGGCTGCCGAATGGCAAGTGGATCGGCCAAGGTTGGTGGGAGACAGAGATCCGCTGTACCGGCTACCAGGCCGAGGTCACCGAGAACGGGCCGGTGTTCGCGAGCGCGAAGCTGCGCTACGACTTCGAGGGCGGTACCTGCTACGCCGCGACGGTCGAGTTAAATGCCGGGCAGGATCTGGCAGTGGTGACCGAGGAATACAATCTCTCCGCCGGCCGGCGCTATCCGATGACTGGCGCCGACGGCATGCAGCCCGAGATCCGCTACGCCTACGTGCTGCCCACCTTCGCCTCACCTGATAAAGCGTTGATGTGGGACTGGTGGGGGCAAACGCATGCCAAGTTGCCTACGCCGAATGCCTACTGTTTCTCGGTCTCGGAGGGGCTCCAGCCCGACAGCGCCGACTTTCACGGCCGCAGCCAATACGGCCACCTCAAACAGGGCGACGGTGGCTTGACCTACGACCAGGACGGACGCTTCGCCTACCTCAACGCCTACTTGCAGTGGGGCGACGAAGAGACGGTCTACCTCGGCTTGTGGAACGCCAAGGAGCCGGCGCAGCAACTCGCGTTTGTCGGGCTACGTCCCAACCAGTGGCTGCACCCCGACATCGATCCGCACCCCAGCACCATCCTCAAACAATACGTCCAGACGACCTGCCCGACGTTCCAGCGGCGGAAGTCCGGTGCAGCGTATCTGCGGGCACCGGTCTGCTTGGGCAAGCGGGTTTACGGGGTCGGCGGCGTCGAGCGCAAACTTGCGAAGCAGATCCTGCCCGAACGCAACGGCCCGGTTGTCTCTGACAAGGAACAGTGGGGCTCGAACCTGATGCTCCGGCAGATCCGCTTGGGCAGCGTCCAGCTGGACACGGTGCGCGCGTGGACGGTGCGGTACGACGAGCCGGCGAAGTATCCCCGCATGTACGTCCCCGCGGGCGACCGCGCGGTCTACGAATCGCGCCGCACTCGCCAGCCGCTCGCCGAGGTGCGCCAGACGCTGGCCGCACAGCAAGAACCGACTGCGGCCGACAAGCGGGCGGTGGCCGAAGCCCTGGAGAAACTCCGCCAGACGGTGCAGCACCTCGCGCAGGTGGCGTACGGTCACATGGACTACGGCATCCACCTCGGGCTGCTCGCCAATGCCGCCGAAGATGCGCTCGCCTCGCCGGCCTGCACGCCCGAACAGGCAGGAGACATCCGCCGCTGGCTGGCGGCGATTGTCTATCACGCCCAGAATCCGGATTTCGTGCCGCCACGCACGGCGGGCTTTGCCTGGGGTTCGGCCAACATGCTGGCGCAGGTGCAGTGCCGCGCTTGCTACCTTGTTGCGTTGTTGCCGAATCATCCCGCGGCTGAGCAGTGGCGTGCGGACCTGGCCCACGTCGTCACGCTCTACGCCGAGGACCAAATCCATGAGTCGGGAGCAACGCTCGAATGCCCCCACTACGGCACCATGGCGATCATCATGCCGGTGCACGCCCTGGCGGCGCTGGGCAACGGTACTGGCCTCGATCTGAGCCGAGCCGAAAAACGCTTCCGCGCGGCGGCGCTCTCGCGGCTCTCGATCCTGTTGCCGTGGGACCTACGCGGCAATCTGCGTTCTGCGGGCGTCGAGGGGGACGGCTATTACATGGGCGACGAAACCTTCGCGCCGCTGGCCGGTTTCTTCCAGGCCCGCGATCCGCAACTGGCCCGGCAGCTCGCCTGGGGCCTGAAGGAAAGCGGCCAGCTGCTCGGCGGCCATTCCGATGCCAGTTTCAAGCTGATCGACCCCGGCCTGGAGCCGCTGACGCCGTCACTGGGCTCGGCACATTTCCCCGGCTTCGGGTTCGTGATGCGCAACGGCTTTCCGCGGGCGGACGAAGCCTATCTGCAGGTCTACGCGGGAGCGTTCTCGTGGGGGCACGGACACAACGACCGCGGCACGTGGCTACTGTATGCCCAGGGCGTGCCGCTGATGGCGGACTTCGCCGGTATGTATACGCCCTCCATGCGCCAGAACTGGATGCATCCGGGCGGACTGACCTTCAACCACGACGAGGCCGTGCGGCCGGCCGGAAACGACCCCCAGGACGACTGGTGGCGGAAGTGCGCGAACGCGCAGTACAGAGAATTGAAGACCGCGCCGTTCACCGTGGTCGAGATGAAAGAGAATCCGGCGGCCCAGGACGACCTCGGCACGTTCGGCCGGGTCACCGCGTTTCGTACCACGCCGCAGGCCGACTACGCCCGGATGGAACGGCAGGTGGGCTACCTGCACCGCGTGGCATTTACGCTGCAGGAACCGCACGGCCAGGACGGCTTCGATGACTCGCCTCACGTCGAGATCCAACTGAAACGGCCGTTCCTCTGGACGCGGCAGTATGCGTTCGTGAAGGACACCAACCCGTTGGGCCACAATTACCTCGTCATCCGCGACGACCTGTCGGGCAACGCCGAACTCGACCCCAGCCTCAACCTGTGGGCACTGGCCGACAAGGTGTCGGTCCACGGACCGGTGGCGAGCTATACCGGCCAGCACGGCGTGGACCTGCACTGCTACATTGCCGAGCCGGCCAGTTTCGTGCCGCGGACCCGCGCTGTCGGCCACGCAGCCGGATTTGCCTTTGCGCGGCACTACCAGCAGACGTTCGGCAAACCGTTCCGCGAGGAGCAGGTGCAGCTCCGCATCCCGCAGGCCCAACGCGACGGAGGCTACTTCATGGCGCTGGTGCCGGTGAAGCAGGGCGAGCCGGCGCCGCAATTCGCCACTCTGGTTGGCGGCCACGCGATACGCGTGACATTCCGCGACCGCACCGACACGATTCTGCTGCAGAAACAGGCTGGCGAGGTGGACCTTGGCGGCCAGAGAGTGAAAGGCACGGCCGTGTTCGTTACCGAGCAAGGCGGCCACCGCGCGGTGACCGATCTCGCGCAGTAATAGCGGACGATCGAAACCCGAAGCGTCAGCAAGGAAACGCCGCACTTCCTCACGGACGCTTCGCGATTACGGTGCGCAACGTTCCGATAACGGCCCTGGTGGGCACAGCCCACCCTCTCGTTCCGTCGCGGGCTAGATCAACAGCCTGCGAGCTCGATGGATTCGCCACCCAAGAGTGAGACAGTCCAATGGGATACCCGCGGACTACGCTGAATCCACGCATTTCAAGTTATTAAGGATCAACGACTTACACAATTTGAACAACTGTAATGACTGTAGCGACTATAGCGTTCCTGCGGCTTTTTCCAGCCGTGACGAATTTCCGCGTGAGCAGAAAGCTTGCGAGTCGATACAGGTGTTACATCCGTTAAGGGTGGAAGCGGCCTGGGGCGTATGAATGATCACGCACAGCAGACTCGCCGACACGGCGATGATGCAATGAAGACGTACTGCGGGGAGCGAGAACAATGAGACTCGAAAAACTGTTTGTGGCGTTGCTAAGCGTCATCACCGTGCTGCTGGGCAACCGGGCGGTCGTCGCCGAAGAGGAAACGTTGCCGCCCAGCATCGTGGTCGACGCCCGTGTCTTGGATGACGCGGGCCAAGTTCCAACCCAGGTAGCGGATGAAGTTGAACCGTCCTACTTGGTTCCCCAGGAATACGAGGTTCATCCTCTGGTTCACAGATCTCGCTGGAATGTCGCAGCCGATGCGATCGTCTGGACCCGGTTCGGCTCGCCGAATGTACCGCTGCTGCGTGACTATTCAGCGATCCTGCGAAACGGCGCGAATCCGCCGACGCCGGCGCTGGCCGATCAGCCGGCCGTCATGCTGGACTACACAGGCAAGCTGAAGCCGAGTACCGGGCCGGATTTGCTCAATTCGCGGGACTTTGAGTTTGACTATGAGCTCGGTCCGAGGCTCAGCCTGACCTGCAGCACGGATCACGGTTTCGATGTGGAACTAGCCGGCTTCGGTATCAACCACTGGTCGACAGCCATGAGCCGTGTCTCGGACCTCGATTCCAAGGACCTCAAGAGCGGTTTACAGTTTGATGCCCCCGGATTCGCCGCCGCCGGGTTCAAGTCGCCGATGCGATTCGATTGGGAATCGAGGCTGTCTAGTGTGGAGGCCAACGTGAGATGGTTTGATCGCCCCTGGCTGCAGTGGCTCATCGGTTTCCGCTACCTGGACTTCGAGGAAAATCTCCAGGGCGCGTTCTCCGAGGCGGCTCCGGGTGTTATCTTGCCGAATACCTTGGTCCCTAACCTCGCCCCGAGTGTCTTCTGGTCGAGCAACACCACGAATCATTTGTATGGCGGCCAAGTGGGGACGGATATGTGCTTCTGGAACCGCGGCGGTCCGATGGCCATCACAGGAATGTTGAAGGCCGGACTCTACTACAATTCTGCGGAACAAACGAGTGTCTTGCCAGGTCTTGGCAGGTCCGTCACCGCCCTGGGTGACGAGGTTTCGTTGGTTGCGGAAACGGGACTCCAGAGCACGTGGCGGATCACGGATTGGATGTCTCTACGATTGGGCTATCAACTCCTGGTGCTACAGGGCGTGGCGATGGCTCCCAGCCAAATTCCGGTCAGCAACGTGGTGCAGGGCAGCTCGGAGATCCGCGCCAAGGACACGCTGCTCCTGCACGGAATGACGGCCGGACTCGAGGTGCGGTTCTAGCCCCAACCGCGGCCTAGCACCAAACGGTATTTCGGCCCTTGCGCGTAAAGAATGGGAGTTAACGGTTCAACCTGGACGGGTCGCTAGACAAGGGGTCAGACGTACAGATTTCAGTTTTCGCGGTCCTGTGCCCAACCACCTGGAAAGCCTTCTGTCCGCGAAAACTGAAATCTGTACGTCTGACCCCAGCCGGCGGTCCTGCTATGCGAAACCGTAAGACCTCATTCTTTACGCGACAGGATCAAGAAACCGTTTGGTGCTAGCCCGGATTAGTCATGGTCCTGTAGGCCGGAACAAGCGACCGGAAGCACTGCCGGAACTTCGGTCGCTTCCGGCGCGTGGCGTCTGCACCAAGCGGGTTCTTCCTACGAGCGTCGGTTGCGTCGTTCCGGCATAGCTTTGCGGGCGTTGATCGCAACACTGCGAAATGCCGACGCTGCTAGCTGGTCCCGTCCGAGAAGCTCCCGACGTAAGTCGGCGAGAACAGGCCCGCCAACTCCTAACACCGCGGTGCCGCATCGATCAAGGCCGCTCAGATCGTGAGTTGTGAGCGGCAAGGCGCTAGCCGCCGGTGGATTGGGGTTGTGAGCGGCAAGGCGCTAGCCGCCGGTGGCGTTCGGAACCGGCGGCTAGCGCCTTGCCGCTCACCCATCTCGTTCCGTCGCCGACTAGATCAATGATCTGCGCACGGGATGGATTCGCCAAACAAGCGTGCGACAGTCGAATTCGATGCCCGCGAACCGCTCGGAATACGCCGAATCTCCATGCTGTAAGTTGTTAATGATCAATGACTTGCGAGGTTCAATCGACTGTAGCGATTGTAGCGGCTGTAGCGTTCCTGCGGCTTTTTCCAGCCGTGACGAATTTTCGCGCGAGTGGAATACGTGCGAGTCGATACAGGTGTTACATCCGTTAAGGGTAGAAGCGACGGGGGCATATGATTGATCACTCACAGCAAACTCGCCGACAGGGCGACGACGCAATGAAGACGTACTGCGGGGAGCGAGAAAAATGAGACTCGAAAAGTTGTTTGTGGCGTTGCTAAGCGTCATCACCGTGCTGCTGGGCAACCGAGCGGTCGTCGCGGAAGGGGAAACGTCGCCGCAGAGCATCGTGGTCGACGCCCGTGTCTGGCATGATGCGGGCCAAGTTCCCTTCCCACAGCCTGACGACGTCGAGCCCACGCACAGGTCTCTCCCGGAGTACGAACTCTCCACTTTTGGTGTGGGACCGCGATGGGAAGTATCCGTGGATGCCATCGTCTTGGCCCGACTCGGCACGCCGAACGTCAGCCTGCTGCGAGACTGGCAGGATAACTGGCGAGACAAAGAAAGAACTAGGTACACGAACCTAAAAGCGAGCCAGCCCTTCGTGATCCTTGACAACGAAGGTGGACTCACACGAAGCAGCGGTGCAGAACAACTCAACTCGCGGGACTTTGATTTGGGAGTCGAAGCCGGCCCTCGGATCAGCCTGACCCGGTATCTTGATCAGGGCTATGATGTGGAGTTGTCTGGCTTCGGTATCAATCATTGGTCGAGTACCAGAACCCGCGTCTCGGATCCCCAGAGTCTGGACCCGAACAATAAAGAGCTCCTAGGTTTGCAGTTTGATGCACCGGGCTTCTCGGCGGTCGGATTCAAGACCCCGATGCAATTCGAGTGGGCGTCTAGGTTGTACAGCATGGAGGTCAACTTGCGTTGGTTCGATCGGCCCTGGATACATTCGTTGATCGGCTTTCGCTACGTACAGTTCGAGGAAAGTCTACTGGGGCAGTTCCCAGCGGCAGTTCCCGAATATGATGTGTCGGGGGACTATATCATCCTGCCGGCGGGCAAAGCCAATAGGACCTTCTGGTCCAGCAAGGTTGCGAATCATCTCTGGGGTGGCCAGTTGGGTACAGACATTACCCTCTGGGATCGTGGCGGCCTGTTGAGTGTTAGCAGTTCCGCGAAGGTGGGTCTGTACTACAATCGCGAAGAGCAAACCAGTTCCTCACCAGATTATGGGCCCGTCAGCGCCCAGTTGGACGAACTCGCGTTCCTCGGCGAAATCGGCGTGATGACTAAGTGGCGAGTCACGGACCGGATTGACTTCCGCTTGGGATACCAACTCATGTGGCTCCAGGGGGTGGCGCTCGCACCGAGCCAAATTCCCGTCAGCAGCCTCAGCGGGAAGTGGGATCAGCGTTACCTCGATCGCAACCCCACCTCGGTCAGCGGCAATAGCACGGTGTTGTTCCACGGCAGTACCGCGGGTTTCGAAGTGAAATTCTAAGGGCCTGAGACAGCTTGCGATTCGTCCGGGACTGTGCTCGGACGAAGCGACCGTCTCGCGAGTGACACCTCTCCTCACCAAGGGGAGGTCGGGAGGGGTTGCAGTATGATTCCGCGTTTGGGGCTGGGGAAGGCTTCCCGGCGGAGGCCTGCGTGATCCACGACTCTTCCGCCCCAAAGGGGCCAAAACAAATCAGCCCAGGGCAGAGCGTCGCGGCGACAGCCGCAGAGCGACGCCCTGGGTACGGGTTCGATTCAGCACGGTAGCCCTGAAAGGGCGAAACAAATCGGTTCTTCCCGCACGCATCGTTCGTCCGATGCGGTCAAGGCTTGTTTCGCCCCTTCAGGGCTGGTGTTCTCAATCTTCTCATAACCCAGGGCGGCGCTACGCGGCTACGCCGCTCCGCTCTGCCCTGGGCTGATTTGTGGCTGCCCCTGTGGGGCGAAAACCTGTGGATCACGATCAGGGGTGCCCCAGGGGCTACTCGGTCATCCTGGATTTCGTAATCACTCCGCGAAGCAAACCAAAATGGAACAGAATCAGGCATTCGGAAAAACACCAATTCAAGGCAAAATCAGACAAAGTGAACACTCCAGCGAGGACCTGAATTCTGGCGAATTCAGCTGCATTCCGAGGACGACCGGTTGCGCCCGTCTTCAAGACGGAACGGGGACAGGCGGTTCCTCGCGCACCAGCAGGCTGATCTGTTTGAATTCCGAGGTTCCGGCCACCTCGCACCACTCGAACAGCGCGGCTTCAGTCGTGGTCAAGGTCGCTCCGGCAGATTCCATGCGTTGGATCGCAATCCGGTAGTCGAGTTCGTGGCGGGACCCCACAGCGTCCACCGCGACGTAAACGCGAAAGCCTTCGCTTAACAGATCCAGCACCGTCTGCTGGACACAGACATGCGTCTCGACGCCCACCACCAGCACCTTCTGTCGGCCGCGTTCGGCGAAGTCCCCGAACAGGTCCGTGCACTCACGGCAGCTGAACATCACTTTGGCGGGAATTTCACCGAGTCGTTCGGCCAATACGGCTGCCGTTTTTCCCAACCCCTGGGGGTATTGTTCCGTCGCGGTCGCCGGCAGTCCCAGCAGCTTGGCGCCGTCAATTAGTCGGCGGATGTTCCAGACGAGCAACTCGTGATGGGGGATGACACGCAGCAGTCTGTCCTGGACATCCACCACCAACAGCGCCGTGTCGTCGCGCGACATCAAGTCATGACTCCGCGCGGGCATCTCGGTTACCAACATGCTGATGGATCTCCTCACGCGGCCACAGGCCGCAACCAAAGTAGCCTGGCTCTCCAGAGCCGTGTCTGTGCGACTCTTCCGTGGCGAGTCGCTGCCAATACGGTAAAGAAATAACCTGGCGAATCGGTGGTAGGACGGATTGGCACTTCGGCCCCGAAACATCGGGCCGAAGTGCCAATCCGTTCTTCGGTCAAACCACGGACTTGTTCTTTTCCAGCCCCTACGCTGGGATGGCGAGGCTCCTGCCGAGCCGCGTATTATGACCTGCTCGGCAGGAGCCTCGCCCTCCCATTCCACGGGCAGCCGAGGTCTCAATAATGCCGCCAGCGGCCAGAAACACGCTCCGGCCGCCAAACGAAGCCGACTGAGAAGATAC
>JAPLNJ010000764.1 GCA_026692885.1 Planctomycetota bacterium
ATTTCCTGGATTTTCCGTTCCGTGAGCTTCTTGCTCGACATCTTCCGTCCCTCCTTGAACTTCCACGCTGTGAACGAACCCGATTTCGGGACGGCATGATATCCGACCGATGCTATCACTGCAAACCCGTTCCTGCGCCCATGGACACCGGGTAAGAAATTTGGCACTAGTTCGATCGTCCAGACGTTTGTTACACTGGACCAGAAGTCTGCGGGATCTGTCCGCTGCCCTGTTGGCCCACGTTTTTCCACCCGACCACCATGACTGTCTCATCCGACGGCGATTTCCACAGCGTCATCCTCGACTCCATCAACGACGGAGTGTTCACCGTTGACGATCAGTGGCGGATCACCTCGTTCAACCAAGCCGCGGAGCGGATCACCGGCGTGCGGCGGCAGGATGCCGTTGGCCGGCCGTGTTGCGAGGTCTTTCGGGCGAACATCTGCGAGGTCGGTTGCGCGCTGCGGGAGACCGTCACTACCGGCCGCCCCATTGTCAACAAGGCCGTGCATATCCTGGACGTGCGGGGCAATCGTGTTCCGATCAGTGTCTCCACGGCGGTCTTCCGCGATTCCACAGGCCAGGTGATCGGCGGCGTCGAGACGTTCCGGGATCTGAGCGTGGTGGAGGACCTGCGCAAAGAACTGCACGCGAAATACAGTTTTGCGGATATCGTGGGCCGCAGTGCGGCTATGCAGCAGCTCTTTCAACTCCTGCCCTTGGTCAGTGACAGCGACAGCAGCGTGCTGATCGAGGGCGCGAGCGGGACGGGTAAAGAGCTGTTTGCTCGCGCGATCCACAATCTGTCTCACCGCCGTAAGCGGCGGTTTGTCGCACTCAACTGCGGCGCGTTGCCCGACAGCCTGTTGGAATCGGAACTGTTCGGCTACAAAGCGGGCGCGTTTACGGACGCTAAGAAGGATAAGCCGGGACGATTTGCCGTGGCGGACGGTGGGACATTGCTGCTGGATGAAATCGGCGATATCTCGTCCGCCATGCAGGCGCGTCTGCTGCGTGTGCTGCAAGAGCGGACATTTGAGCCGCTGGGTTCCAGCGAGCCGGTCCGAACGGACGTGCGCATCATCGCGGCCACGAACAAGAGTCTGACCAAGTTGGTCGGCAAGGGGCAGTTCCGCGAGGATCTGTTCTATCGCATTCACGTGATTCGCTTGCTGTTGCCCAGCCTTCGCGACCGGCGTGAGGACATTCCGCTGTTGATCGAGCATTTCATCGGCAAGTACAGCCGCCTCCAGGGCAAGGACGTCGTGGGCGTGTCCGAGGAAGTGCTGGCGCGGCTGATGGAGTACCACTACCCAGGCAACGTCCGAGAACTGGAGAACACCATCGAGCATGCCTTTGTGCTCTGCCAGGGCGGCCTGCTCCAACTCGCTCACCTTCCCCCGCACCTCCGCGGCACCGCGTCGACCGACCCCCCACAGGGCATCGCGGGGATGACACTTGAGTCCATGGAGCGAATTCTGATCAGTGACACGCTCCGGCGGAACGGAGGTAACCGCACGGCAGCGGCCAAACAACTGGGTATCAACCCCAGCACGCTCTTCCGCAAAATCAAAGCCCTGAAGATCGAGACGCCACAGGATTGAGCCGCCGCCGAGGCATGGCAAAATGCGATAATCACGTCGACAGGCATGGCAATTTGCCATGCATTCAGGTCCGCGAGCCGCCTCGCAAGAATTGTTTTCTGTAGGGTACATCAAGCTCGCCCACGCCCTTGGTGCATCGTGGCCTGGGGCAAACGGCGATTCCCAGCGTGCCACCTTGGCCAACGCTTGCCGAGCGCCGATGTACCAAGCAAATCGCTGGTCCGAAGCAACCTGTGAGCAGGATCGCCATGCATCACCCCGGTTCGCGGTTCCATCCTCCATGTGCTCTACGCGATCATCCTTGCCATCTCAATACCAGCCGAACTATCGGGTTGGCATGAGAAGTGAAGTGGGGGTTGGGGCATGAACTCGACGCGGGACGACGTGCCAAATTGTCCCGGCCTGGATCGGAACTCCAGGCGATGTCAGTTTCCGTCTCGAACAAGGCATGGTGGCCATGAAGATTGCAATTCCGGTCTGGCAAGGACGCGTGTCCCCGCTAGGGATGAAGATTGCGATTCCGTTGGCCGATGGTCGCCTGGCAATGCGACTTCGCCACTGTGATACTTTCGCCCTGGTGGAGTTGGACACCGTCCAGCGCCGATCCAGGAGCGCTATCTTTGTGACCCCGCCGCCTAAGCAAGATTTGTTTCCCGGCTGGTTGCACGACCATGGTGTCAACGTTGTAATTGCCGGAAGCCTGGGGCACCGATCCCAGCAGCGCTTTGCGGAAAACGGAATTCGTGTGCTGCTCGGCGCGCCTCGCGAAACCCCCGACAAGCTACTCGCCGCGTACCTGGACGGAACCCTGACAAACCAAACATGGAGGCCCACATGAGCTGCTCGCGACTGTTCCAACAACAGCCCTGATGTGGAACTATCGCGATCGGTCCTGGGAAATCGGCCCCCGCGGCCATGCACTGCATGCCTTGACCCTGTACGACAAACAGGTCTTCGGCGGGAAGCCGGCCGAGCGGAAGGACGAACTGGCTCAAGCCCGTGACGATCAGGCCGGCCCGATTGCAGGTGGCCCTCAGTTCAACGCAAGCAAATCTCCCAGCCCCGCCAAATCGGTTCCGAGAGCGGGTCTGTTCGGGCGTGGCAGACGCTGACGTGCGGTGACAAACGATCATCAGCATCCGGCAGGATCCGAATGACAAACGCCCCTGGTACCTGAAGCACCCGAGGATCTGCTGAAACGCGTGTCGCTCCACCGCCGTCGTGACCGGCCACCTTACGTCTGTATCGCGGCTTTCCCGCGCGCCGTTGACTTGTTCGACCATCATCCCTAGAATTGCCAACGCTTCTGGACACCACTTTTTCGAGTGAGCTATGGTCGCCATCGGTCGCCGCATCGCAACGTGGGTGTTGCTCTCCAATTACCTCTTCGCGGTAACTGCGGCGAGTTTGTTCCATAACCACCGTCCAGACGCCTGCGGTCATGATGGGGACCGAGGCAGGATGATCGCCACCGCAGACGGCGGTGGCGGCCTCCTTGTAGGCGAGCGAGAGAATCACGTCGCCAGTTCGCCTGAACACGGCTGTGCCGTCTGCCAATTCCTGTCGCAGAAGGTCGCGCCGACGCGGCCCGTCGAGGCACTCCACGTGGAGGCCATGCCGCAATTCACGACCGAGGCGCCGCCCGTGGTTGTGGCGCGCTCCTCTCTTCGCCTGCAGCGGACTAGAGCACCTCCGCTGGGCGCGTGAGCTCACCCGTTCCGTCCCCGGCATGTGCGTCCTAGTACGCCCGCGCGCCGTGTCTGATCATTCCGCCCATCATTTCTTGGAAGGTGCTCCAATGTTCTTGCGTAGAAAAGGCTTTACTCTGGTCGAGTTGTTGGTCGTCATCTTCATTATCGGAATCCTGGTTTCGCTGTTGCTGCCGGCGGTTCAAGCGGCCCGCGAGAGTTCGCGACGGTGTTCGTGCTGCAACCATCTCAATCAAATTGGGGTGGCGGCCCACATGCATCACAACACCTACGGACATTTGCCAGCGGGCTGGAGCGGCTACAATTCGGGCGGTCAGCCGCTCTCCCTCGGAGATCCGGGCTGGGGCTGGGCGGCCCGTGTCTTGCCGTTCATCGAGCAGTCCAACGTGGAGAAGAACCTGATCGATTTCGAGAAAGCGGTGATCGATTCTGCCAACGACGCGGCGCGCCTGTATCACCTATCGACGTTCCGCTGCCCTTCCGATTCCGGCCAAGACAGATTTCTCAATCTGGACGAGGAGACCGGTACCGGAAGCTTCGAATTCGCAACCGCCAATTACGTTGGCGTGTGGGGGACCACCGGAGGTGCTGACGGTATTCACACTTGTGCCGCACTCCCCGCGGGTCAGTCGTGCCTGAGCGACGGCTGCTTCTTCCACAACAGCCGCGTCCGCTTTGCCGACATCCTCGACGGCCTGAGCCAGACCTTCATGGTCGGCGAGCGAAGTTCGCGGCGGGACTTCTCGACGTGGGTTGGCAGCGAACCAGCGAACGACTGCGCGCCCGGCCGGATTGTCGGGACTGCCATTTACTCGCCTAACTGGCCGCAGAGTCACACTCACGACTTCAGCAGCGAGCACCCTTCGGGCACGCATTTCCTCTTGGCCGACGGATCGGTGCGTCTCGTACCGGAGACGATCGACATCGCCGTGTACCGCGCTCTCGTGACGCGAAGCGGCAGCGAGACCGTGTCGGCGCCGCCTTGAGCGGTCGTTGGCCGGACTGTCTAATCTGCACGACCACCAAGTTGGCCAGCCGGTCTCGGTGCTCGGCGAGATTCGGCTCTGGAAGGTCAATCTACTTTGCCTGCGGCCCCAGGCCGCTTGAGGAATTGTGACATGAGACCCTGGTTATCTGCTCCGGTTGCGGCTGTCGGTTCACTGCTCCTTGCCGCGATTGCCGTTGCTCAGGACTCGGCCGCGCCCGAGGGCATCAAGAGCGAACAGGCGTTGCCGAGTCGCCACCAGTACGTGGTGCAGGACATCCTCAAGTTCTGTCAGCCCAAGAAAGGTCTCTGGGTCGATCTGGGCGCCGGCCAGGGCCCGGTGGCGATGCACTTGATCGAGGCCACCGGCAACGCCGTGGTCATGCTCGATCCCAACCGGGAATCGCTGACCAAGGGTCTTGAACTCGCCCGGGAGAAGAAAATCGAAGACCGGCTGTCGGCCGTGGTTGGTTCTGCAGAGTCCCTGCCGTTCCCCGACAACACGGTGGATCTCGTGGTGAGTCGCGGCTCGATTTTCTTTTGGGATGATCCGATCAAGGGACTGCAGGAGGTTCACCGCGTCCTGCGACCGGGTGGCAAGGCGTACATCGGCGGCGGTGCCGGAAGCGGCTATCCCAAGTCGGCCGTGGAAAAGTTAATTCAGGAACGGAAAGAAAAGTTGCAGGGTGACGAGGCCGAGAAATGGAAACGGTTTGTCGAACTGCGCCGGCCGGAGCAAATGCGGAAATGGGCCGAGGCGGCTGGGCTGTGCGAGTTCGATGTGTTCGGCCGTGGAGCGCTCTCGGCCGACGATGAGAAAGTGGGCCAGGGCGTCTGGCTGCTGTTCCAGAAGAAACGGCCTGCCGCCGTTGAACCCTCGAATTGAAGTTGCATCTGGCCCGTTGCGTCCGCGCATCACGGCGACCCGCTACAATGCCGGCTTGCGTTCGCAGAGATTGCTTGCCGGGCCGTCCGACGCGGACTCCTGTGAGCAAACAGAAGCCTTAATGAGGGAGTTGCATCATGAGGAATTGGTCGATCGTGTGCGCCGTGTTGGCTCTGTCTTACGCTGCGTTCAGCGGGTGTTCCAGCCGACAGCCGAAGGCCCGCCCGGAGAAGTCATCGAGCACGGAGGCCGCGGGCGAAGAACTCGTGTTCACGGTCCGCGGCATGCACTGCGATGGCTGCGCCCAGGCCATCACCGAGGCGGTTCAGGCACTTCCCGGCGTGAAGTCGGTCGAGGTCTCGTTCGCGGACAAGCGAGCGGTGATCGTTCCGACGAAAGGCGAATTCGACTCAGAGGCGGTGCTCGCCGTGGTCAAGAAGATGGGTTATGAAGCCACGCCCGCCGTCCAGGCGTCCCCCTCGCCGGATACAGATTCTCGCTGAGTTCATGCGTGACGATGGCCGGACATACTGTCTGACGGCGCTGCGCCTGCACCCTGCGCACGCTTCAGCTTCACCCAGCGTCACCTCGTGCGTCAGTCCCTCCCGCAATTGCCGAGTCGGCTTCCCCAAAGATATGCCACCCATCCGGAATCGCTACCGCGGGCGCGCGAGTTGCATCGTCATCCCACAGCCGCCGCCATGACAGCCGCCTGACCTTGGTCATGTGGCTTCATGGGGCAAAGTACGGGGTGTGGCGGATTGGGCCAGTCGCCAGCAGACCGGCGAGGCTTCTCCAGCAAGAGGAAGAGGCGTGAAGAACAACTTCGGTGCTGCAAGAATGTATCGCAAAGCACGGGGCTACCTGCGAAAAATTTGCAGCGCGCAACGTGGTCACGGGGACCTTTTGCGTACGGAAGAAGTTGGGCGTGAATTCCCCGCAACAAGAAAAGGATGGGTGCAGCGATGAAGACTTTTGTGACATCTGTGGTGACCTTGATTCTGGTGTTTGGACTCCTCGCACCCGACGTCCGCGCTCAGCGCGGCGTGGGTGAACCGAGCGGCGTGGCAAGGCAGGCGGTGAAGCCGGAAGTGGTGACGTTCTCGGGGAAATTGGTGGAAATCAAGACGGGGCCGTGCGAGAAGACTACCGGCCGATCCCCGCTGGGCACGCACCTCATCTTGGAGACGACTGACGGCAAGAAGCTCAATATCCACCTGGGCCCAACAACGGCTGTTGCCGACCTCGTCGCCAAACTGTCCGTTGGCCAGAGCCTGACCGTCAAGGCTTTCCGGACGGAGAAACTGCCCGACGGGCAATTCGTGGCTCAAACTGTGACCTTCGGGGACAATACCATCGAACTGCGCGATCAGGGGCTGCAACCGGTCTGGGCGCAGGGCAACGCTGATGCAGGAAGTGCAGGCACGGCGGTGGTATCCGGGCGTGATGGCCGTGGCCTCGGTTGGGGACGTGGTTCCGGCCGTGGGGCCGGTTGGGGCCGCGGACGCGGAGCTGGCTGGGGCGGCCCACCGTGGTCGCGATAAGTCTCCGGAAGCTACTCGCGATCCATCAGTTCGTTGGCCACCCAGCCGCATCTCCCGTCACCGGCTGAGTCGAGCCTTATCGGGTTGACGCTGTCCACATGGCCGTCGCAGAAGGCCGCATTGACGAGGCCGTGGTGGCGAAAGTGGAAGGTGGCGGTATTGGTCGTGGTGCTGTTGTACTTGTACAGCGGGTAAATGAAAATCTCTTCGGTGAGGACTCCTGACTTGATCCGGGCGCAGTCGGCAAACAGGATTGTCTTGCCAGGACTTTGGATAGCGCTCAGCGTCGCTGGCCGAGCCCAGGAGGTCATCCCGGAATAGCCATCGTTGACATCAACCATCGGATCGCCGACGACGTACTGACAGTTGATGCCGTAGCCCGAAATCTCCCCCGATCCCAAGTACTTTACGGTGACCGGCTTGAACGAGGGGCAACGCAGGATCTGATGCGTCTGGAGGAAGTCCCAGAGCGGGCCGCGGCTCACGTCCAGGTAGCTGACTCCGCCCACCGTGGAGTACTCGCCGCACCAAGCGGTGGACGTGGAACTGCCGATGACCCAAGCCGGCGGGTAGCGTTCCTTCCAGACCTGCGTGTACATGTGCACTGCCAAGGCCAGGTTCTTGAGGCTGTTCCTGCAATCGGTCGAGCGAGCCGATTCCCTGGCTGCCATCACGGCCGGAAGCAGAAGGCTGATCAGGATGCCGATGATGGCGATGACGACCAGCAACTCGACCAGCGTGAACCCGTATGTGGCATGTGGTCTCGGCAACATAGAGATCCGGGTCCACTGGATGTGGCAGAGGCGGGTCAGCGCTCCAGGCGATTGAGTGCGCGACATGCTCCTTATCTCCCTGGCAGATGACCCTGCCGTGGTGAATTGGTTGCGATCGAGCCTGCCGACTCACGGTCTTGACTGAGCCCCGCCGCCAGAACCACCTGCGGCTTGCCGGACAGCGGATTGCGATCGACGCGAACCGCCACGCCGTAGACGGTGCGGATGGTCTCCGGGGTCAGGACGTCGACAGGCGTCCCCACCGCTGCCACACGTCCGCGATCCATCATCAGAAGTCGCTGACAGTACTCGGCTGCCAGGTTCAAGTCATGGAACACGGCGATCACGGTCATGCCCGCTTCGCGATTCAGTCGGGCGATCAAGTCGAGGATGGACAGTTGATGACCGATGTCCAGGTGACTGGTCGGCTCGTCCAGCAGGAGTACCTCCGGTTCCTGCGCCAGGCACATGGCCAACAGGACGCGTTGACGCTCGCCACCGCTGATCGCGGGAAACAAGCGATCGGCCAAGTGCGACACGTCTGCCCGGTCCATCGCCTGTTGGGCGATGTCGAAGTCCCGCTTGGTTTCGATGCCGAACCTGGGCAGATGAGGCGATCGGCCCAGCAAGACCACTTCGCGGACCGTGAACTCCAGATCCAGCGTGAATTCCTGGAGTAAGCAGGCCATGGTTCTGGCCAATCGGCGTCGGTCGAACCGCCGCAGGTCGGTGTCCCGAAGCGAGACCGTTCCTGCGCTCGTCGGCAGTACGCCGCCGAGCACCCGCAGCAGCGTGGTCTTGCCGCAGCCGTTGGGGCCGAGAATTCCCAGGAATTCGCCCGGCGCGACGCGCAGCGCCACCTGTTGCAACACGGCGCGACGACCATATCCGGCGGTGACGTTGTCGATGGCGAGCATGTCAGCTCCGGTACGCGGACGTTCTCCGCCTGAGCAGGAATAAGAAGAAAGGGCCGCCCAGCAGCGAGGTGATCACGCCGATCGGGATTTCCAGAGGCGCCATCACTGTGCGAGCGAAGACGTCGGCCAGGACCAGGAAGGTCGCGCCCGCGAGGGCCGCCGCAGGCACCAGACGCCGGTGATCGGGGCCGATGCTTAGTCGCACTGCATGCGGCACGATCAGGCCCACAAAGCCGATCAGACCACAAGCGGCGACGGTGGCACCGGTCATCAACGAGGCCACCAGGAAGAAGACCTGCACCGTCCGCTCGACGTGCAGTCCCAGGTGCGCGGCGGGTTCCTCGCCCAATGCCAAGAGGTTGAGATCGCGTGCACACAGGACGGTCATCGCCAACCCCGCCGCGACCACCATGGCGACGACGCGCAGCAGTTGCCAATCGAAGACTTGGAGGTTGCCCAGCAGCCACCACACCACATTGTGGAGATCCTCCGACGGTGTCACCGAGACGAGGAACATCAACAGGCTGCCGAGCACCGCATTGACGATGGCGCCGGAGAGCAGCAGTGTAGGAGCGGGGATACCACCGGCGGCGGTCCTCGCCAACGCATAGACCAGCAGGATCGTGCCGAGAGCGCCCGCGAAGGCCATTCCAGGCAACGTCCACGCGCCGGCGGCGTGTAACCCGAATACGATGGCTAAGGCCGCCCCCAGGCCCGCCCCGGATGAGATGCCCAGTACATAGGGCTCGGCCAAAGGATTCCGCAGGATCGCCTGGAAGATAACGCCCGATGTCGACAACGCCGCCCCCGTCACTACGGCCAGCAAGATTCGAGCGCACCGCAGGCGCACGATGTTCGACTGGGCCATTTCGCGAAGCGGCACCCGAACCGCGCCGCAGAACACGGCCAGCGTGCACGCCGCCACCAGCGCTGCCAAGAGGACACCGAATACGATTGCATTTTTCCTGTCGCGCATCATGGCGGGGCCTGCTCCCCTTCGTTCACCGTAATCTCGACGTGCGGTGGGTTGCGCAAGCGTTGAGTGAGCAGCTTGATCCCCTCCATCAACCGCGGTCCCGGCCGCAAGAGACAGTCCGGCGGTATGTCGCCAATGATCCACTGCTGACGCACCGCCGTGATTCCGGACCAGCCGATTCGGGTGGCCAGCTGCTCGGCCGCGTCCCCACCGTGGGCCATGTGCGCCACCACGACGACATCCGGATTCCAGTCGATCACTTGCTCGGCGTTGATGCGGGGATGCGGTTGCGCCAGCTCATGCGCCACGTTGACACCACCGGCCCGCGCAATGACTTCGTCCAAGAACGAAGGGCCGCCAGCCGTGGTCAACGGCTTGTCCCATAGTTCCACGAAGACCCGTGGAGACGACTGGCCGGAAGGCCGGGCCTTCTCCGCAGCAATTGTCTGGAGATCGCCTTGCATCCTCGCGATGAGTGTCTCCGCCTGGGGGGACATCCCCACGGCTTGGCCGATCAGTCGCAACGTCTGAAACATCTCGTCGAAGCTGCGAATCTGCACCTCAAGTGTCCGCATCCCCGACTTGTGCAGCGATTGGATCAGGTCGCGTCTGGCAGGGCCGCCAACCACCACCAAGTCGGGCGCCAAGGCCAGCAGTTTCTCCATGTTCGGTTTGCCGAAGCCGCCGATGCGTTCGATGCGCGTCGCCTCCGGCGGATAATCGCAACGGTCGGTCACACCGACAACGTGATCACCTGCACCTAAAGCAAACAGAAGTTCGGTCACGCTGGGAGCCAGAGATACCACACGAACGTGGGCGCTAGGGAGGGAGGCGGACGGCGAGCCGCGGTCCCCCCGGCCGATCCACATCCCGCTCGCCAGCAGACCAAGGACTGCGATCAGTGTCCAGAGTGTTTTCGACATGACGACGTGGACGTACCCCGACATGGTGACTCCTTTCGAGAGCACCGCTTGCCAGCCGGCGCATTGGGCGGCGATGGTCTCCGCGCGGTGCCGCTGTCTGGCCTGTACGCAACGCGCGCAGGCGATTACGCCACCAACGGAGTGCTTCCCTGAGCGAAATCGCAGCACCAGCGCAGGTAACAGCCGCAAAGCAGTACCAGCGTCCTGGGTTCCTCAGCAGTCGATGGTCCTACGGATTCCATCCCTCGCAGAAAACCGCATGTCTCGCGCTGGTAGGTCTTCTGACTTCCGAGCTGGGGCTTGCCCGGCCTTCTCGTTGTGTCCGCTGGATGCGAATCACAACAATGGCCAAAAAGAATGGGCAACCCTCCTGACACTCGGTCACAGCGGCGGGGCCGTCCCGGAATTGCACCGGAGTTCCCTGTTCGTCGGCCGTTCCAGATGCTGCGGCCGACCACCAACGCACCATGTAACGCCGACAACGTAGCACAAGCAATTACGACCTTCAAGCCCGCATGTCCACGAAGCAGGTGAAACGTCAGCACCGATCAACTTCGAGGGGTGTCGCTCACTGATGCCCGTCTGGGCTGATTGTCACCAATTCGCCCTTGTAGATGCCCTTAAGTCCCTTGAGTTGCGCCGCAATGTGCTGCAATCTCGCGGCCGGCCCGCGCAGGATGATCACTTCCAGACAGACGTCGTGCGTCAGGTGCACGTGCGTCGTGGCGACAATCAGGTCGTGTTGGTCGTGCTGTAGTTGTGCCAACTTCTCTCCCAGCTGCGTGCGATGATGATCGTAGACCAACGTCAGCGTGCCGGCCACCTCGTGTTGTCCCTGTTCCCACGCGCATGTCGTCAGACGATCGTGAATCAATTGCCGGACAGCTTCGCTGCGGGTGGCGAACTGTTCCTTCCGACAATACTGGTCGAACTTCTTCAGGAGTTCTTTTTCGGCGGAGACTGTGAAACGAACAATTTCTGACATGGCCCAGGCCGCTGAACAGGACAGGTGACAGGAAATCCGATATTTCGCACGACTCAGTTTGGCCGTCACAACCATCGATCGTCAAGGCACGCAGCGGCCTCCCTGGGCGGGAAGCAACGGCGTAGGGCAAAACGTGCCCGCTAAGCAGACTCCTCACTCCCCTCGCGTTTCTCCAACTGGATGGCGCGGAGTTTGTAGATCAAAGCGCGGCGGCTGATGCCCAACTTCTTCGCGGCGTGGGTGCGGTTGCCCTGGCACTCCTCCAAGGTTGCGAGAATGGTGGCTCGTTCGACTTGCGAGAGACGTCCCGTGTCGGCTACAGCGGTGCCGGCGGAGACCGTCAGGGCCGCGATTTTCGGTGGCAGATGCTCCGGCAGAATGATGTCGCCGCGACAGAGCAAGCAGGCCCGCTGGATGGCATTGCGGAGCTCGCGGACGTTGCCCGGCCAGGAGTAACTCACCAGACATTGCACGGCGTGCGGCGAGAGCCGGACCGGTGCCCCGGCAAACTCGCTGGCAAACTGTCGGGCCAACGGCAGGATATCGTCCGAGCGGTCCCGCAGCGGCGGCACGATCAACTCGACGACGTTGATGCGATAGTACAGATCCTCGCGAAAACGACCTTCGCGGACGGCGTCGGTCAAGTCGCAGTTGGTCGCCGCCACCAAGCGGGCGTCGACTTCGATCGGCACATCGCTACCGATCGGCGTGATCTGCCCGGCTTCGAGTGCGCGCAGCAGTTTGGGTTGCAAGTGCAGGGGCAATTCGCCAATCTCGTCCAGGAATAACGTCCCCTGATGCGCGGACCGAAAGAAGCCGAGTTGAACCGCCTGGGCTCCCGTGAAGGCGCCTTTGATATGCCCGAACAATTCGCTTTCGATGAGCGTTTCGGGCAGTCCGGCGCAGTTCGCTGCCACGAAGGGGTGCGCGGCTCGGGGACTCCACCGGTGGATCAGTTGGGCGATGATCTCTTTGCCCACACCGCTCTCGCCCAGGATCAAGACAGGGGCGTTGGACGGCGCGACAATGGCCGCGGTTTCGATCACCCGGCACATGGCCGGACTCTCGCAGATCACACCGGGAGGCAGCGACAACGGGGTCTTGTCGCCGCGGCGGGGGCCGCCCTCGGCGGGTCCAATCGCGTCGGCGATGGCCGCCTCCAACTCGTCCAGATCGATCGGCTTCGAAAGGTAGTCATCCGCGCCGCTCTTCATGGCCGCCACCGCCTGACGAAGATCAGCAAACGCGGTGATCAGCAAGACAGGCAGGTCGGCCGCGATGCGGCGAATCTCGCCGAGGGCTTCGATGCCGCTCATGCCCGGCAAACGCACGTCCAGCAGCACCATGTCCGGGGCCTCGTGACGAATGACCGCTAGGGCTTCTTCGGCGGAGGCGGCTTCGGTCACGCAGAACCCCAACGACTGCAGAAAACTGCCCAACAAGTGGCGTTGAGCCGCTTCGTCGTCGACTACCAGGATGCTGCGTTGCCGTTCAGTCATGGATCCCGTCCACCCAGAAAATCGCGCCGCCACCTGGCCGCGGCGTATAGCCTACTTCCCAACCGTGGGCCGCGGCAATGCGCCGCACGATGGCCAATCCGAGACCTGTGCCGTTGGCGCGGGTCGTGAAATAGGGCGTGAACAAACTCGCTGCCACTTCCACCGGAACGCCGGGCCCGCGGTCGGCCAGTTCGATGCGATGACGCCCGGTGTGCCGGCGCTGCAGAGTTATTTCGATGGTCGCCCCTTCCGGCGACCATTGGACAGCGTTCTGAAGGAGATTGAACAAGGCCTGACGAAACATCTCGCGGTCGACGGCCATCCGTTCGCCGTTCCCCGACACCGCACGTTGGAGTGTCAACTGCTTGGCATCCAGGTCCGGTTCCAACAGCACCGCCAACTCGTCTGCCACTCGTCCGGGATCGATCGACTCGATTTTGGGTTCACTGGGCCGGGCGAAGGTGAGGAATTGGTTGATCCGCGACGTGACGCGATCGCACTCTTCGACCAGGGATTGGACCTGTTGCTGCTGTTCCCCAGACCCCAAGTCCGCCTGGGCCAGACGCTGAGCCCAGCCGCGAATCAGCCCGAGGGGATTTCGGGTCTCGTGGGCGAGACCGGCGGCGGCCTGATTCAACTCTCGCAGATGCCGAGCTTCAGCCTCCAGTACGGCCTTGGCGGCAGCCAGACGGACAGTCATCCGCCACACGAGCGCCACACACAGCAGCAGCAGATTTCCGGCAAGAGCCACGGAAACACGCGACCAAGCGGCACGGCGGCAGTGCTCATCAGCGCGCGTTCGATCCAAGAAGAGGATGGCGGAGTACTGTCCGCCAGGCAGAAACGAACTCGACTTGTCTGCTTCCGCTTGCCACCGCGCACCAAAGCCCCGCCCGCGTCCGCCGCCCAAACCACCTCCGGGTCCAGGTCCAGAGACCTCCGCGGGCAGGCGGAAATCAGCTACCAAACGATACCCGGCCGGTTCCCACGATTCTGCACCGCCAACCAGGGGAGCCGGATGCAGTTGTTCGATACCTTCTGTCTCCCTCGCCCCGGTACTCCGGGGAGAGGGTCGGGGTGAGGGGTCGGAAACGGCGGATACCTGACCATCGAGCGCAATTGGGCCGGAGGACAGCAGCAGCTGTCCTTGGGGCGACGCGACGCCTGCCGCAAGCACATCCTTCGATTTAACCAACTCCTCCAACACACCTTGGACCTGTTCTTCGAAGAATTGGCCAAGTCGCCGATGAGATCGGATGCCGCTGACCAGTGCGTTCATCACGGACTCCCCCTGCCGCCGCAGGGTTTCCTGGGCAGCTTCGCGCTCGTGACAGTACTCGTGGTACTGCCATGTGGCCAGGACGCACCAGCCCGCCAGTACCGCACCCCAGGTTGTCAGTCGCTGCCGGAACATAGTGAACTCCTTACCGAACTCATAGCGTTTCGCCGTCGCAAGGGCAAGGTAGGACTCCGATGCGGCAACGTCTTGTGGTGTAGGTTGGGTATCCGACCCGACCGCCTGTCGCCTTCACCATCTCTTCGCCGCGTTCCTCCAGTCCTCGGAAGACCGTAGGG
>JAPLNJ010000765.1 GCA_026692885.1 Planctomycetota bacterium
CCTGCCGGACGAACACGCCCGTGCGCCCCGGTGGTCCCTTGAGTACATGTTCCTGGAAGCTTTGGCGCGCGTCCGGCTCGAGCGTCGCCTCACGGAAGTCGTCCGACCAGCCGCCGTTCGGCACCGCCGCAACGAAGCACACGACCGATATCAAGCACGTCCTGACCAACACCCTGGGAACCATGCACGCACCTCCGCTGCTTCGCTGTGTGTCGAACGCGGGTCATTCTACCGACTTGTCGGCCGGGGGACAAAGACCAACTGGACGCCATCTTTGGAGTGCAGTCTTTGGAGTGCGGTGGCTTGTCACCGCTTTCCAAAACGCCGAAGATAGTCGTGCTGCGGCCTTTGGAGTGCGGTGACTTGTCACCGCTTTCCAAAACGCCGAAGATAGTCGTGCCGCAGCCTTTGGAGTGCGGTGGACCCAGAGGGTATCCCGTCACCGCACTCCAAAACGTAGACGATGATTATGCCGCGTCCTTTGAAAAGCGGTGACGGGTCACCGCACTCCAAAAGGGAGGTTTGCCATGTTACGTCTGCAGTCCGCGGTGTTCGTGTCCTGCCTGGTGCTGCTGCCAACGGCGATGTCTGCCGCAGAAACCGTCGGCAAACGCCCCTACGAAATGGACTGGGCGGGCCGGACGGAGGACATCCGACCGGCTCTGATCGATTTCGAGACTCTGGACGGTTGGACGGTCGAGTGCCACGAGGCCGAGGCGACGTTCACGCGTTCACGAGAGCAGCAGCTGTGGGGCCAATCCGCGGGCAAGCTGACTTATCGCGGCACAGGGAAGGCACCGCGGATCAGCTTGAAACCGCCGCGACCCATCCCCGTGCCGCATCCCGCCGACTGCCTCAACTTCTGGCTCTACGGCAACAATTGGGGCTGGGCACCCGATCGCACCACACCCCAGGTCGAGCTGGCCATCCTGCTGCGGAACGCAGACGGCCAGTCGCTGCGCGTCTCGCTGGGCCACGTGCGCTGGCAGGAATGGTGGGTGATGCACGTCCGTCTCTCGGCAGCACAGCAGGTGTTCTTGAAGCCCGGAACAGCGTTGGAGGCCATCGAGATTACCGGTGGTCGTAATCCTGACGACCGGGTCCTGTACTTCGACAATCTGGCCGTGTACCAGGCAACGCTTCCTCCACTGACGTTCGCCCCGCGTCCGAAACGAGGGATCACCCTGTTCTCCGGCCAGAGTCCCGGCACGAACACCGGTCCGGGGACGTTGCCCTTTCCCACGCGGGAAGAGACGATCCTGCCGGACAATCTGAGTGCCGATGTCCAGGTCAGCCTGGAAGAAACAGCCGGTGCGTTTCTGTTCCATTATCGCGGGAGCGACGGGCATCTGGTGGCTCGCTATCAGCCTGCCACCGGTACGCTGGGCGACGTGACTGTCCAGTGGGAAGGCCGCTCGGGCCCGTTCCAACCGATGGTCGGCGGCGGCGTTCGCTTCGCCACCCAGGACGGTGCCGCACCGCGGGTCCTGGAGCAGCCCAAGTTGGTTCGCTGTCTGAGAACGGGCGACGTGGTCGAAGCCGTGTGGTCCGGCGTCTGCGGCCAACAGACCGTTCAGGTCGTGTATACGCTCAGGTTATGGCAGAAGTCGCTGGTCATCGACGTCAAGTGCCCCGGCGGAGTCGTGGCCGAGGTCAGCTTCGGCAAAGCAGTGGGTGTCGATCAGCCGCGTCTGGTCACGGTCCCCTACTTGGCCGGCGAATCGCAACGGCCGGCGGTCCTGGTGATGGGGCCGGCGGACAAGCCGTGTTTCCTGATGGGCTTGATCGATCACTGCCGCTCCCACGCCTCGCTGTTGTGGGCGGTCAACGACGTGGGCACCGAGGGCGTCGTCTACAACGGTGGTTCGCGGTATCAGCCGAAGACTGACGGGCAGCGAAACGACTGTTTCGAACGGCTGTTTCTGACCCTCTCACCCCGCTTCGAGGAAATCCTGCCGAACGTGCCGAACCCTCGATCACCGTGGCAGCAGGTCACCGGCGAACGAGTCTGGCGGGCTCACGGAGCCGGCGACCGCGCAGCCGACTACGCCCTGTGGAAGCAAGTGGCCAGGTACGGCATGTCTCAGATCCTGATCACCGACCACGAGACCGGCTGGCGCGACGGTGGCGAGAGTTTTACGCTGCGTACGCGGGCCGCACCCGGCAAGGGCGGCGACCAGGGGCAGGCCGATTACGGCCGCCAGATTCACGCCCTCGGCTTTCGTTACGGGATCTATAACAACTACACCGACTTCGCTCCGGTCAACGAGCATTGGGACGAGGACTTTGTGACCCGTCTGTCGGACGGCCAATGGCACCCGGCCTGGCCCCGCTGTTACAACTTGAAGCCGGCGCGGGCGGTGGAACTGGAAGCTCGGCTGGCGCCGATTATCCAACAGAAATTCCAACTCGACACCGCCTATTGCGACGTCCACACCGCCGTCACACCGTGGGCCTATTGCGATTACGACGCCCGCGTGCCGGGTGCGGGCACCTTTGCCGCCACGTTCTATGCCTATGGCGAAATCATGTTGCACCAGAAGCGAACCTGGAACGGGCCGGTCTACAGCGAGGGGAACAACCACTGGTACTACTGCGGTTTGACCGACGGGAACTACGGTCAAGACCAAGCGGCCCGCCTGGCGGAGAACCCTTGGCTGGTCGATTTCGATCTGCGCAAACTCCATCCCCTGTGCTGCAACTTTGGCATGGGCAACCTGGAGATGTTCTATCCGGGGCCTGCCGGCGCCGGCACGACGCCCGCCGAAAGGGAAGCCCGCCTGGACCGTTTCCTGGCCGCCACGCTGGCCTTTGGCCACACCGGGTTCCTGGTGCTGGAAGGCGGCATGAGCAACGCCGTGCGCAGTTACTTCAATGTTCAGCAGGTCCACGCCCGCTACGCCCAGGCCCAAGCCGCCGAGATTCGCTATGCCGACCAACAGGGCCGACTGCTGGACACCAGTGCTGCGGTAGCGACCGGTGCCTTCCGTCGGTCGCAAGTGGTCACCCGCTACGACAACGGTCTGGAAGTCATGGTGAACGGCCATCCGACGGAAACCTGGCAGACGCCTCACGGCAGACTGCCGCCCAACGGTTGGCACGCGCAAGATCCTCGCGGCGACCTGCTCGCTTTCAGCCTGTTGGTCGATGGCCATCGCGCCGACTACGTCGATTCGCCAGCGTATCTGTACGTCGACGGACGTGGGCAGTTCACGCGGTTCGCGAAAGCAGCTGCGGACGGAAAGTTGATTGTTCTCAATCGCGACGACGGCTCGCGCGAGGTCATCCCGGTGGGCCGCTACGAGACGCTGGCGGTCTCCTGTGGCGATTCGGCGGCCACGGCCGAAGCGTGGGACGCCGAACGTAAGTCATTAGGCCCCGCCGAGACGCGACTCAGTCGCGGCTTGGTGCACGTCCTGCCCGTGCCGAAGGCGTTCAGCTACGTGCTGAAACCGTCGGAAACGCGGACTGTCAATTTGAAGTGCGAGCGTGAGCGAGTCGTCCCCGGCGAAACGGTAACTGTCGTAGGCCGCCAATCGCATACGTTCGCGGTGCCGCCTGAGGCCAAGCCCAACTCGCGGATCTGGCAGCAGTGGGAGGGCGGCTGGATCGATTTCACGGTGGTGCCGTTGGCCGACGCCGCACTGACGGTGGACGACTGCTACCATCTGAAGTTGACGCCGCACCTGCCGGCCGCCACGGCCGCCCAGGTGGCCTTCGCGGGCCAGACGCAAACCGTTCGGCTGGTGCCGGGGCAAGCTCTGCCGCTTGAGTTTGCACTGCTCCGCGGCGAGCAGGAACAAGTCCAAACGGTATCGTTGGAGGTGTCGGCGGGACCGCTGAAATTGACCCGCACCTGGTGGCTCAAGACCGAAGCGGCTCTGGCACCATTGGCCAGCCTGACACCCCGGCCGAAAACCGGGCAGTGCCTGCGAAAGGGAAGCGAGACGGCGCTCGCGGGTGGCTCGGGCGCGATCGTCGAACCGCGGGAAACCGCTTGCGGCGAAGTGACCAAGCCCTGCCTGTTCATGCACCCGCCGTATCAAACCGGCGTGGGCTATGCCTATGCCATCTACGACCCCGTCGCCTTGCCCAAGTCGCCTGCCGCCGCCTTTCGCGTGTCAATCGGCAAGGCCGACGGCAGTGATCCTGGGGACGGGATCCTGTTCCAAATCGCCGTCGTGACGCCGGACGGTCAGCAGACGATGGTGGCTGAGAAACAGTGGCTCCAGCACGCCTGGACCCCGCTGGAGGCGGACCTGACGCCGTGGGCCGGGCAACGGATCCAACTCAAGTTGATCGCGGATGTCGGGCCGGCGGATAATTCGGCGGCCGACTGGGCCTGCTGGGCCGAGCTGCGCATTGAAACCCGCCAACCTGAACTGCAGAGCACGCTGCATGACACGGCGGTCCAACTGCGGCATGAGCTGGGACCGTATCCGTTGGCGAGTGTGTCGTTGGACGAGTTGCGGCGTGCAAGAAGTGGCCGACTGCACTACCAAGGGATCGGTCTGGAGTGCAGTGGCCGATACGTCTCCTCGGCCGCCCTGAATCAGGTCCCGCTCGGCAACTTGCCGGCGGCCGGCGGAGACGAGCGGGCGAATGTCTGGAGCGACGCCTCGATCGCCTTGACGCCAGAGGCTGTGGCGGCGCTGAACGTCGAGAATCGGTTCACCGTCAGCAATCCTGGCCAGGATTGCTTCAAGATCCGCCGCTTCTGGATCGAATTGGAGTTGGCTGACGGACGCAAGTGTTCGTCGCTGGTGACGACCGGGGCCTTTACGCAGCCTGCCGAATGGCTGTATACCGAAGGAACCGGAGTTCCTTTTGGTCAGCAGATTGAAGCCGCCATTCCGTTCCGCATCCCGAATCGCTAGAGAATACGATGAGAACACACCTGACTTTGCCGACGCTATGCCTGAGTCTCGTCACCCTGCTGTGTCCTGGCCCGACAAACCGGGCCCAGGAGCAGCCGGAGGCCGCCGCCCCTGGCCCAGGACTGCTGCCAACGTATCTGCGGTGCGAGTATCTCGCGAATCCGCTGGGCATCGACGAGACCTCGCCGCGGCTGAGTTGGCTGGTCGTATCGAGTGAGCGCGGGCAGCGGCAGACGGCCTACCGCATCCTGGTGGCCAGCCGCGAGGAATTGCTCGGACAAGATCGTGGCGACCTCTGGGACACGGATAAAGTTGCCAGCGATCAGACCGCCGCGGTGGTCTATGACGGCCGCCCGCTGGAGTCGCGACAGAACTGTTTCTGGAAGGTCAAGGTCTGGGACCGCAGCGGTCAGGAGTCGCCGTGGAGCCGGCCGACGTTCTGGTCGATGGGATTGCTCCAGCCGGAGGACTGGCAAGCCCAGTGGATTTCTTTCCGCGATACGTCTCCGGTCCACAACGATCGCCAGCAACTGTGCCTGCCGCCGACACGGCACTACCGCAAGGAGTTCCGTGCGGCGAAGCCGATTGCGCGGGCGACTGTGTCAGCTTCAGCTTTGGGGATTTACGAGTTGCATCTGAACGGTCAGCGCGTCGGCCAGGACTTTTTCACGCCCGGCTGGTCCGACTACCACCGCCGCGTTTACTACAACACGTATGACGTGACGAAACTCATGCGTCAGGGGGCGAATACCGTCGGCGGGATCGTCGCGGATGGCTGGTACGCCGGCTACGTGGGCTACGGACTGCTGGTCGGTTACGGCCCTAACAAGGCGGGCCGCAACTTCTACGGCAAGACGCCCGCGATCCTGGCACAACTGGAAATTGAATACACCGACGGCTCGCGAGAAATGCTTGGTACCGACCCGTCGTGGCAAGTCTCGAGCGACGGTCCGTTCCGCGAGGCGGACTTGATTATGGGCGAGACCTTTGACGCGCGCCTGGAGCGTGCCGACTGGTGCACGCCGGGCGGGGCGGCGGATTGGCAGTGGCAAGCCGCGATCCGAGCCGAGGACAACGGCCGCACCAAGGCCACCTTCTACGACACGCGGGGCGCTCGCGAAGTGGAACTCGGTTTCCAACTTCCGCCGCGTCTGCAGGCGTATTCCGCGCCGCCGATTCGCGTCACCGAACTGCTGCCAGCCCAGCGTCTCACGGAGCCGCAGCCCGGCACCTATATCTTCGATCTCGGCCAGAACTTCGCCGGCATCGTACGGCTGCAACTGCGGGGTCCGGCCGGGACCCGCGTGCAGATCCGCTATGGCGAGATGCTGCATCCCGACGGCCGGCTGATGACCGAAAACCTGCGCCGGGCTCGCGCGACCGACACCTACATTCTGCGCGGCGCCTCGGACGGGGAGAGTTGGGAGCCGCACTTCACTTATCACGGCTTTCAGTTTGTCGAGCTCACGGGCCTGCCAGCCAAGCCCGCTCTGGACGCCGTCCGCGGTGTGGTGATCCACAATGTCACGCCGCTGATCGGTTCCTGGGCCTGCTCGGACGACGTGCTGACACGGTTCTGGAAGAACACCCAGTGGACCCAGCGAGCGAATTTCGTCGAGCTCCCGACGGATTGCCCGCAACGCGACGAGCGGCTGGGCTGGATGGGCGACGCCCAAGTCTACATCCGGGCCGCCAGCTACAATGCGGACGTGGCCGCGTTCTTCACGAAGTGGCTGGACGACCTGGAGGAGGCCCAACGCGACTTCGGGGCATATCCCGATTACTGCCCGTATCCGATGGCCCACGGGGCGCCGCAGAAAACCTTCGGCACGGCCTGGACCGACGCGGGGATCATTTGTCCCTGGACCGTGTGGAAGGTCTATGGCGACACCCGCGTCATCGAGCGCCACTGGGCCTCGATGCGGCGGTTCATGGACTGGCGACGCAAGAGTGCGCCGGACCTGCGCGGCGTGAGCATCGGTAATACCTGGGGCGATTGGCTGAACGTGGGCGAAGCCACGCCCATCGAGTATATCGACGCCTGTTACCACGCCCTGGATGCGAAGCTGATGGCGGACATGGCGGACGCCATCGGCCGCAGTGCTGACGCTGAGGCGTACCGGAAGCTGTTCGCCGACATCCGCGCGGTGGTCCAGCAGGATTACGTCCGGCCCGGCGGCACACTGACCGTGGATACGCAAACCGCCTATGTGTTGGCGTTGTGGATCGGCCTGTTGCCCGACGACCTGCAGGCCTCCGCTGCCGCCCGCTTGGCCGAGAAGATCGCCAAGAACGAGTACCGGATGGCGACGGGATTCCTGGGCACCAAGCCACTGTTGCCCGTGCTGACGGCGAACGGTCACCATGACTTGGCGGTGCGTTTGTACCAGAGCCGCAAGTTCCCCTCCTGGGGCTATGAAGTCATCAACGGTGCGACTTCGGTGTGGGAACGGTGGGACAGCTATACGAAGGCCGACGGTTTCGGTCGCCACAATGCCGGCATGAACAGCTTCAGCCACTACTCGTTCGGCGCAGTGACGGAGTGGATGTTTCGCGATCTGGCAGGGATCGACACCGACGGTCCCGGCTTCCAGCGTCTGCTGATCCGCCCTGGCCCACCCACGTCTGGCAGCAATCCGGATCAGCAGCCCGTGGATTGGGTCCAGGCCGAGTACACCGGCCTTCACGGCCGGATCGTGAGTCACTGGAAACGCGACGGCGCGCGGTTCGACTTACACGTGGTGATTCCGGCCAACACGACGGCGACCGTGCTGCTGCCGACCAAAGCGGCGGACGGAATTCAAGAAGGTGGTCGCCCGCTCGGCGAAGTCTCGGGCGTGAAGTTCCTGCGTATGGAAGGCGCACGAGCTGTTCTGGCAGCAGAATCCGGCACCTTTGACTTCTTGTCCGACCTTGGAGTGCGGTGACTTGTCACCGCTTTTCAAGACGCGTTGTAAGAGTCCTGACCTGCCCCGGCTGGCAGGCTGCTACGTAACGCGGAAGTGGTCGGGTAAGATGGAGAGGTGATAATTGCTGATGCCGCTGGCGGGACAAGCCATGCCGATTCACAATTGGGCTCGCGTTGGCGCGAATGTGTTTCACCATTTCCACCAGCGTTGGACGATCGCCATTTGCGGCGATTTGAATGCAGGCCTGTTGCCCACGGGGTATTCGGCGCTCGTGGAGCAGCATGCAGAAGGCTTAGTTCCTTCTCCGGCAAGGGATTCATCTGCTGGTGATCGACATCTTGCCACCTACGTCACGCGATCCGCAGGGCACACATCAGGCGATCGGGGATGAGATCGAAGAGGAGCCGTTCGAGCTGGTGCCCGGCCAACAGGACTGCCTCAGCCGGATGATCGAGTACTTGCCGGAGAAGTTTGCGCCGCAGACGATCTCAGGCGGCGTGGTCCGACACACTGCAGCCCTTTTGCAGTCACGGCACATCTACGCGAGGCGTCGCCTCAGGACCGCGTTCGGCAACATAGGCCTCAGCGGTTGGGAAAGAAGCCTTCGGCGATTAGCGACTCACGCAAGACGCGGCGATACCAAAGATTAATGGCCAGTACGTCCACGGTCACGCGACCGATGGTGGTCACCCCAACGAGTTCGGGCCCGTCCCAGCGAAAATGCTCGTCCCACGCGTCTTGCCGTGGATTGAACAGGCGGACAATGTCGCCGGTTACGACGTCCCGGCCCGCAATGTTACTCGATTTGTGGTTGTTGCATGCGAAACATGTCCAGGCCAGATTGCCGAGGTCGTCGTGTCCATGGTGTTTGCGGGCAATGATGTGGTCGACTTGAAAGTCCAACTCGTCGCAATGTTCGGGCATGTGGCAGTACTCACAGATACCGCCGCCCCGTTGCCTGACCTGGGCGCGAAGCGAATGTTCCATGGCGACTTAGGACCGGGGAACGGCGGCTTGCAGCGAGCGGCGGGCCTTGGATTTGAGCAGTGACAGCAGATGGCCGACGCGTTCGTAGCTGTCCAATTCGGCCTGTTCTTCCGGCGTAAGCGCGCCCAGAGTGTTGTTCTCGGCCAGTTCGTTCATCCGCCGCCGGTCGTCATCGTGAAAAGACAGCCGCAGGAAGCCCCGTGCGACATCCGGCGGAAGGTCCGGCTGGTCAGATACGACGACCCGGTCGATAATCGCAAGCTCGTTGTTGGCGTAGGTCGTTTCCATACGCGTAGTTTAGCACAGAGCCCGTCGTCATGAAACAGGGCACGCCGCCCGTCGTGTCGCCCGTCGCCGCGGGTGACCACGTGCTAGATCGCACCAGGGAACTGCCGTCTTGGTGGCCGAGGCCTGACGAACCTTCCAGAACGGAATCCATGTCCCGCCCAGCGTACCACTCCCAAAACCGAAAAATAAGTCTGACCCCTGCGAACGCCTATTCCGACCACCTGCAACGCCTTCCAGCGGCCCAGGTAGTCCACGTGAATTGATAGGCCACTGCGGGTACCCCAGATAGCGTTCCATCTCCATCGACGCGTGAAACACCCCGAGGATGTCAATGCTCTCGTCGGCTTTGACGAGGTAAGCGATCCGGTAGTGACCGTACAAAATCACCCGGACTTCGCGGTCGTGAATTTGCTCGTATCGATAGCCGATTCGCGGGAACTTTCGCAGGAGTTGCACCTTTCGGTAGATTCCGTCAATTGTGCGATGAGCGGCGCGGGGGCGGCGCTCCGCGATGTAATCGTAGATATCGCGTATCCAACGTTCGGCCTCCTCGGTCCAGCCTATTTTCCCCACGACTCGATTCTCCGTTGGAACTCTTCGTTATCGATCGTGCGACCTTCGTCAGAGTCGGCCTGGCCACGATCGATCATCCGGGCATAGGCGAGTTCCCGAAGAATCTCATCGTACGAGCTGTCATCGGGTTGGCTGTCGATGATTTGGCGCATGGTGTCCTTGGCTGCGGTCATGAAGGATCCTCCACCCTGTGATTCGGGGACGACGGACGCCACTCTTGGACATGGGGTGGCAAAACCGCTGAGACAACCGTGCATTCTACCCCATCGACGCGCGGTTTGAAGAGGGCACTCCGCGCCATCCCAAGCAAGGTCAAGTACGCAGTTCTTTGAGTAAGACAACTCAAATAGTGCGCAATGTTCTCCGGCAACGCCGCGAGCGTACGGCTCGGTGTTTTGTCCTGTTTGCGGCCGCCGACTGCTTCGGGCGGTGGCGGACACAGCCGTTGCAAGAACGCGGGCAGTTCCGGGTAGCCGTCGCCGAAAACCAGGGGAAACACCCGGCCGCATGGCTCGACCTTTTCGTGCCGCCGCACCAGCCGATAATGCCGATGCTCGACGTCACCGGCCGTTTCGAGCGCCGCGAGCCAGGCGAGAAAGTTGCCGAAGTTCGGATCGGCCAGCCCTTCGTCGCCACAGCCGATGAACAGGAAGCTCTTGGTTCGGCCGAAAGCTTTCATCGCCTCCTGGATGTACTGGTGGTTCAGCACGGCTTCGTACGAGCGGATGCCGAGCACCACGGAATCCGGCTCGTCCCAATGTCCGTGCAGGTGCAGCACGCGGCGGTCTTCGCCTCGTACCACGCGAGCCGCGTGTCGCGTGTCGTGCCAGGTGACGTGTTTGAGTGCGGTGACTTGCTCGATCAGATCGTCGCAGTTGCCCTTTCGCTGGGCCGAGACGACGACTTTCCAGCCTGCCTCGGTGGGAAAGCACAGTTTTGTGTGACGTGGCTTGTCGCGACGCCTGCCGCGCCGCTGACCGCGCAGACTCGATCAAGACAGCTCACAGTTCCAGCCGCAGGGACACATGCTTGGTTTCCAGGAAAGCATCCAGGCCTTCCTGGCCCAGTTCGCGTCCCCAGCCGCTCTGTTTCAGCCCGCCGAAGGGACAGGAACTGGTGGCCGGGACGGATTCATTGATGCAGATGGTCCCCGCCTCCAGCGCCTCGGCCAATCGCCAGGCTCGCGAGAGGTCCCGGGTGAAGGCATAGGCCGCCAAGCCGTAACGCGTCGCGTTGGCCAATCGCAGGGCCTCGTCCTCGGCGTCGAACACCGAGACCGGCAGCACGGGCGCGAAGGTCTCTTCACGCATGCACAGCGTGTCGGCAGGGACGTCGACCAGAATCGTCGGTTCCAGGAAACAACCTGGCAGATCGCCGGACCACGGTCCGCCGCCACACAGGACTCGCGCTCCGGCCGCCACCGCGTGTTGGATCTGCTCCACAGCTTGTTCCAGCCCGCGACGGTCGATCAAGGGACCGATGTCCACGCCGTCCTCCAAACCATTGCCGATCTTCAACGCTCGCGTGCGGGCCACCAGCAGGTCGAGAAACTTGGCCGAGATGCTCCGCTGGACGTAGATGCGGTTCGCGGCGATGCACGACTGGCCTGTGTTGCGGAACTTGGCGGCCAGGGTGCCCTGGACGGCCTGCTCCAAGTCGGTATCCTCGAAGACCAGCACGGGCGCATGTCCGCCCAGTTCCAGGGAGAGTTTGGTGATTTGGTCGGCCGCCCCGCGAATCAACTGTCGCCCGACTTCGGTCGAGCCGGTGAACGTGATCTTGCGGCAGAGCGGATTCTCCAGCAATTCCGCGGCGATGTCGGCGGCCCGCCCGACGACCAACTGAAAGACACCCGGCGGCAGCCCGACTTCGTGGACGGCCTGCGCGAACAGGATCGCCGACAGCGGCGTCGCACTGGCTGGCTTAAGCACGACCGGGCAGCCGGCCGCCAGGGCGGGACCGACTTTGCGCAGCGGTAACATGAGCGGGAAATTCCACGGTGCGATAGCGCCCACGACGCCGATCGGCACCCGCAGGACCAAATGCCGCTTGCCGGGAACTTGGTGCGGCACAATGCGCCCGTAGGCCCGCTCGCCCTCCGCCGCGAACCAGCGCAAGTGATCGATGCTGATCGCCACCTCGGCGCGACTCTGGGCCAGCGGTTTGCCATTCTCCAGCGTGATGGTGCGGGCGATCTCTTCGCCCCGTCGCTGGAATACGTCGGCTAAGCGGAGCAAGTAGCCGCCGCGGTCCCGAGCGCTCAGGTTTCGCCACGCCGGCCACGCGGCCGCGGCATCGGCTAACGCCTGACGCACGGTCGCGCGGTCCACCGTTCCGCAGCGGGCCAGGATCGCGCCTGTGGCCGGGTTCGTAATCTCGATCAGCTGGCCGGGTTCATGCCATCGGCCGTTCAGATAATTGCCGTATACAGGAATGTCTGCCATGGGCCTGACTTTCACCCGGCCTTACGTTGCTGGTCCTCGTCCCGCAGCACGCGGCCTCCCGTGCGTTCCTCGGCAGCCTCGCGAAAGCCGTAGTTGACGACGTCCCCCAGGTCGAAGCCAAACTGAGACTGCGTCGAGATTTCACGCGCCCGTCGCGTCAAGTCCTGCTTGTCGACCGGTTGGCGGCGAGGCACCCCGACCACAATGCGATTGCTGACGCCGCGGACGTGGAAAATGGTGACCTCCGGGAAGACTTCCTGATAGGTTCGCACCATCGAGTCGTAGAGTGGGTTGGACGACCGACTCCAGATGTTGCCGACCACGATGCCTTCCGGGGTCAGGGCCGCCCGCACCGACTCCAGGAATTCACGAGTCGCCAAATGGTACGGTACGTTTTCCGCGCCAAAGGCGTCCAGAAAGATGATGTCATAGCGGCGGGGACGCTGTTCAATGAACTTCCGGCCATCTTCTGCGTAGGCTCGCAGGCGGTCGTCTTCGCGGAAGCCGAAGAACTCCTTCGCGACTTGGACCACGACCGGGTCGATGTCGACCACGTCCAAGTGCATGCTGGGGAAATGCTTGTGCAGGAAACTCGGGACGGTGCCACCCCCCAGACCGACGACCAGTACCTGCCGGGGCTTCTCGACAAACGCCAGCCCCACGGGCATGACGCTGGCGTAGGGAAGTTCCAGGTGATCGGGATCGCCCACTTTGACGACGCTCTGGCGTGCGCCGCCCTGTTCGAACCGCAACGTGCGCAGGCCACGCTCGTTCTCGGTCACGATCACCGTGTTGTAAGGCGAAGCCTTTTGGAACAGGACCTTTTCTTCTGCTGCCGCGACGGTCGCTAGCGCGAGCAGGGGTAGGAATCCGAAAACGGCAAGTGCATGACGAACCATGGGACAGCCCTCCAGGTGATTGAATCGCCCTGATTGTCGTCACCGGCCGCGTCGTCCGCAATGGCGGGTTAGGCACAGGGCGGGAACACTCCCACCGACTTACATCGGGAGCTTCTCGGGGGCGATCACGACCCTGCTAGCATTTCGCAACGTTATCAAGGGGTCTGACTTACAGATTTCAGTTTTCGCGGTCATGTGGCCACGCACCGGGAAAGTCTTCTTCCGCGAAAACTGAAATCTGTACGTCTGACCCCAGCTGGCGGTCCGTCTCTGCGAAACCGTAAAACCCCATGCTTAACACGGACAACCCCGAAAACCGTTCGCTGCTAGCGTTTTGCGTCACCTTAGGCAAGCGGCAGAAAATAACTTACCCGCAGATCGGCCTTTCCGGGCCGATCGGGACGGTCTTGGAAGACCATCCTACATTAAGTTGGGTAAGTTATTTCCTGCCGCTCGCCTTATGATCAAGGCTCTGGCGTTCCGGTCAGCAGACTTTGCGTGATCGCTTCGAATACCATGTGCTGCCGGTCGAATTCTCGGCTTTCGGCTTGGTAGATCAGCAGGTACGTCAGATGATTCGCGCACAGGCAGCGAATCCGCGCGGTGACCAGTAAGTCGAGGCAGAAGAAACTCAAGTCGTAGCCGAGTGCGGGCCGCTGGCAGATGTCCTCCGTGACCCCCTGCGTTTCCAGCTCTCCGTACTCATCCTGCATCACCTTCAAGACTTCGGCCGTGAGTTTCGTCCGGCTTGTGCGGGATGGGTAAACCTGTAGTTCCCAGTAGGCGCTGCCGGGGCTTTGGACGGTGACGCCGTGCGGCCAGTCGTCCAGTTCTTCTTCGAGGATGCTCCAGTTCTCCGGGTACAGGAACTGGATTCCCAGGTTGTCGTATTTCGCCGTCATCAATGTTACCTCGCGTGGATTATGCCAATCATCTTATGCGAGCGGCGTGGGGGCCGCTACTATACCGCGGGCGGTTGGCATTGGTTCGTTTAACCGGCCTTGATCGTAACGTTGCGCATCATAACCCGAAGCGTCAGCGAGGAAGAGCGGCGGCGTCCTCGCTAACGCGTCGGGTTACGATGATCCGTTGCTAGCGTTTGCACAACGTTCCGATCAAGGCCTGTGCCCGCCCGGCACAAGCAGTTGTGGTGGCACAGCCCACCCTACGATTTTTTCCAGCTTGCCGCACCGATTGCCATCTGCTATCGTCTCCCCCTTTCCGGCCGGAATTTCTGTCGCAACTAGCCTGTGGCAGACGCCTCCTTGTCGCCGATGATTGATGACATGGCGTTTTCTCGCTCCAGATCATGGTCTGCGCCCCCAGCGGGTCCGGCCGGCCTGTCCGCCGACCGAGCACGGACCGTCGTCTCGACGTCTTGGCTTCCGCCGAAGAGCAACTTCCTCGCCCCGGTATCTCGAGGAAAGGGCTGGGGTGCGGGGCCGACAAGCAGATTCCGAAGTTGTTCTCCGGCCGTTTCTTGGCTTCCGCTGGCTCTGATTCTGTCCGTGCTGACCGGCGGTTGTGCGTCGCTGCACCGCAATAAGTTGGACGGGAACATCGTGGCCGCGCGCCAGTTATCGCTGCGCGGCATGGATGCCAAGCAACACGGTCGGCTGACGGATGCCGAGATGCTCTTCAGCCGCGCGATCCAGATGTGTCCGCTGGATGAGCGGATGCAGTGCCATTACGCCGAGACCTTGTGGCAGCTCGATTCACGTGACGAAGCCGTCGCCCACATGGAAGAAGCGGTGCGGCTGTCGGGTGGCAACCCGGAGTTGTTGGTCCGCCTAGGCGACATGTACCTGGCCAATGGCGACGTCGAACGGGCGGCCCAACAGGCAGATTTGGCGGTCCAGGCTAATCGGCAATCAGCCGTGGCTTGGGCGCTGTACGGTGATGTTCAACGACGTCAGGGGCAGATCGAGGCCAGTCTGGCCAGTTATCACCGAGCTCTGAGCTATCAAGAGCATTTCCCGCGGGTGCAACTGGCCATCGCCGAGACCTACCGTAGCGACGGCCGGCACGGACGGGCCTTAGCGACGCTACGGGCCTTGTCCGACGGCTATCCGGCAGGCGAGACGCCGCAGTATGTGCTGTTTCTGCAAGGCGTGACGCTGAAGGACATGCAGCGTTACGAGGCCGCCGTGGAGCGTCTGATGGCGGCCAGCAAGCAAGGGGAACCGACGCCGGACCTGCTCTATCACTTAGCGGAAACACAACTGCTCGCAGGGGATCCGGTCAATGCCCGCTTGACGATCGAGGCGGCTTTGGCACGAACGCCGACGCACGAACCAAGTCGGGCTTTGCACCAACGGATCGTGTCGCTGGAACGACGGCTGGCGGCGAAAAATCCGTGAATCACTCTGGCTACGAGGCTCTACCTCGTAGCCCACGGGACGCGAGGCTCCGCCTCGCAAGCAGGCCGGCGGAACCGGCAATGCAGTGCGTTCCCAGGCAGTCTGAGAACGACGGCTCTCTCGTTCCCACGCTCCGAGGTTGTGAAGAAATATGTGAACGTTATTCACGGTTCGGTGGGCCAAGTACTCGCGGCCCACCCATTCTAAGAAAATGGCCTTGCTTT
>JAPLNJ010000766.1 GCA_026692885.1 Planctomycetota bacterium
CGGCGACAGCAACAGGCGGGGAAAGACGGGCATGTCCCAGCTCTTGGCAACCGGCCTTGATCATAACGTTGCGCAAAACGCTAGCAGCAGGAGGTCAGGGTGGCTGGGGCAGAGTGCAGCGATGCCCCAGAAATCGGGGACTGGGGCTTCGCTTAGGCTCAGCCACCAGCCACCCGGATCATGGCCAGCACCGACAGCCGTGCGCAACGTTACGATCAAGGCCGGCGGAACGAAAACAGGACCAGCCGTTTGGCGCCCGACTCCCCAATTTTGCACGGCCCAGGGCGGGACCCATGGGGAACCGCCCGTTACTCCTGGGCAAATGTGATGATCAGGGGACGATCGCTCAAGGTCACGTCCAGCGAATCAACCTTGCCGGGGGTCTGAAGGGGCTCGGTCCCGGCCGTCGGGTCGTAAACCTTGACCGCCGGGTAACTGCGCCCCAGGTGCACGGTCACCTGATCGGCCCCCTTCAACCGCTCACTCCAGACGACTAGCCAAAAGGTACCGTCGCTCTTCTGCAGGAGCAGTTCATGCACCGTACCCGGCTGGTCCGGAATCGAGTAGTGCAGTTGGCCAGGCGGGACGGGTGAGCCCTGGTCGGCCAGGATCGTCGTGAGGTTGTGCAGGTACGAGGCAGCTTTGCGCGGCTGGTAGTCAGGCCGGAAGAACCCGAAGGTTTGATTGCCACCTTCATCGGTACGGTCGCGCAGCAGGTAGACGGCGGTGTGGCTCCAGCCCCGCTTGAATTGATCCAGATAGAGGCTCAGCAGATTCAACGCCTGGATGTCTTCCGTAAGCGGTCCCTCGATCGTGCAACCGGTTTCCGTGGTCACGCGCGGCAGGCTCAACAATTCGGTTTCCGAATAGCCCCGGTAGTGCTTGGCCCAGGTGAGCCCGTAGTTGCCGTACAGGCCGTCGACCTTGCACGCGGCAGTCGGATCGGCCGCATTCCACGTTTTGTTGTCCGCCAAGCCGGGCGACCCCGGATGGTAGATGTAGTTATGAACGTTGGCGAAGTCAGCGTACTGGGTGCCCTCGGGCATCAACGTGCGGGCGCCTTGGGGGATCTTCAGGAACTGCAATCCGACGTTGTCTAACTCGGCGCCTCCCTCGCTGATCGACCAGACGGGGAATTTCTTCAACACCGGATCGCCGTGGACGGCTTGGTACAAATCGCGTTGGAGCTTCGCGACGGCCATCCACGAGGGGGCTGGGCCGCCGCCTTTTTCTCCCTGATACGTGACGCCCCAGTTGTTCGGTTCGTTATTGCCTTCGAAGGCCAGCAGGGCACCGGCCTCCGCCAACTGCCTGGCCGTTTCCAGGAGCTGCTCCAGATCGGTGCCGCCGCTGACCAGGCCCCAGCTGAACCGGACGCCCGTTTGTCGGTGCAGGTCAAGATAGGTGGACACGGTGGTGGGACCCTGCGTCGTAAGACCCTCAATGCCACCCCTGACCCAACGAAACCCCGCGTACTTGACCATCTCCATGGTCTTCGGCAGCGGTTGGCCGCGATCGGGGAAGGTGGTGACAACCCCGATGCTGTTCAGGAAATCCGTCACCGGGATGGCGGCCGTCACCGCAGCCTTGGCGGCCGGAAGGAGTTCCAGGACGATGTGGTTGAAGACCTGCTCATCGAAGTTCTCGGTTCCCAACAGCACCAGTTGGCTAAACGAACTGGTCGTGGTGTCGATGAACTTCACCGTCGCGCCGGCACCCTCGTTCCAGTCCTGGCCGGTGATGGTCCAGACCCCGTCGGCTTCCCGGGAGACCGTCAGACGACTCAAGCTGCCGCCGTCGCGAACGGACGCGCGGGTGGCGTCAATCTCCTCGGACGCCCAGGTCTTGTCCGTGGAGGGAGTCCCGTTGGCGACGGGGCAGAACTGTACCGCCCACTTCGCCTTGCAGCGGTGGACCTCAAAGGCATAACCGCTGCCCCTGGCATCCAAGAGCATGAACGCGATGGCGTCAGCGCCCTGGTCGACGTCTCCCCAGCCCCAGCCGTACTCGAGCGAAAGCGCGAGCTGCCTGGGGTTCTTCACCTCAGCAAACGTGTTGGTCAGAGAGCCGTTCGGCTTGTGGGCCGCAAAGCGGGCCACCAAACCGGGGTTGTTCGCGGCTTCTTTCGGGTACTGGAACACGTCCCATTCGCCCTTCGCCTTCCAGCCAAGTGCTGCGAAGTCCCCCTGGGAAAAGTCGGACTTGATGACCGTTGAGTTGGGCTGAGTGGCCTTCTTCTCCGCGGGTGGCTGACCATCCGCATGTCGCCCCAGCAGGACGATGACCATCACGCTGACGAGTAGAGTGCCGACGAGAGCAGGCTTGTGCTTCATAAAGACAGGCTCCTCTGTTGCTGAAGTTTGGATGGCTGGGAAAGCCGCACTTGTCGCCACCCGGAATTCCCGTTTGTTGGAGCCGATTCTATCGAGACGCGGCGGCGAGAGATATCGTGGGACAGCGTTTAATTTCAGTTTGGCAGCTGACTTCCCTACCAGATCGTTGTGGTTGGGACTCTTCCGCGGCCTTGATCGTCAGGTTGCGCACTCCTGTCCGTGCTGGCAACGGTCCGGGTGGCTGGCGGCTGAGCCTAAGCGAAGCCCCAGTACCCGGTTTCTGGGGCATCGCTGCACTCTGCCCCAGCCACCCGGACCCCCTGCTGCTAGCGTTTTGCGCAACCGTATGATCAAGGCCCTCTTCCGCCAATCCTCATGGGGCTGGCACAGGCTGGGCAGGCGGGAAGTCAGAGGGCTTCTTGACGGTGCCGTCCGAGACTTGTCGGACAGCTTCAAGCATCTCCTGGTGTGTCTGTGGATACCAGCTGGGGCCGAGCAGTTTATCGAGCATCTGCATGGTCTCCGCGGGCGTTTGGCCAGTGTTCCGCTGGTGACGCTTCCAGAACGAGTCCCACCACCACGGCGGCTGGACTTTATAACCCTTGAATTCCGTCGGCCGAGTGGATGGCCCGCCAACCACCAGGCTGCCGACGTACGTGGCGTCTTTGTAGACCCGATTGATTTGCGAGGCAATCTGCTCGAGGTCGTCTTCGGAGACCACGCCGTTGCTGGTAGCTTTGTAGAACTGCACCGTGACGCGGATGGGATACTTGGGATCACGACGGACAGGTAGTCCGGCAATCTCTGTGAATGGTCCCTCGACTTTGCCGTGCCCGATCACCGCCTCTTCCACATCACTCGCGGCCGGAGCGAGTCCGCCGCCCATCCCCATGCCGCCCAGCCCTCCCATGCCGCCCCCGAATCCACCCGCCCGCAACGGGTGTTTTTGCTTGAGGGGCACCTGGATCAAGAGCACCATGTTCAAACCGGTCTCGCCAGCCGCCTCGGCCGTGGGACGCTGTGTGCTCGCCTCGCCGCGGTGTTCGGCGTTGAAGTCGCTCTGGCGCTGGCCGGTCAGACTGGCCCGCTCCCCGCGCTGGTTGAAGAACAAGCGTTGGCCCCACGTCGAGCCGGCCTGAAACCGATCACGCTGGTTGTCGATGACCGTGACGCTGGTGCCCTCGCGGGTCGCCAGGATGGTCAACACGGCCGGGTCGTCCTGTTGGGATTGGTAGTTGAACAGCACGGGGTTGAACTCCGCCACACCCTCGCGCGGGATCGGCAGGAAGCAGGCTTGTGCGCTGACCAGCACGTGCGTGTCCCGCGGCGCCAGCAGTGATGTTGCCTCGCCGACCCACGAGTCGGACTTGGTCAGGTATTTCCGCAGGCCCCCGAGGAATTCGCGGAGCGAGATTTTCTGCAGCGACTCGCCCTGCTGGTTTCCCACCAGCAACTGGAATTGCTCCAGGGGCACATCGCCGGTCAGATCGGAGAAGTTCGGGAAACGGATGACGGGCATGCAGGTCAGGGCATATTCACCGGAACGCAGGTCCCGTTGCTGGACTTGGATGGTCATGTCGCTGATGTTGGGACCCACGGCCGAGTTGTAGTACCGGGCGGTGTCTTCCCACGTGACGTTGAGCACCTGCAAACCGTGCTTCATGGCCAGCCAACCGGCGGCCGGGTCGCTAACCATAGCGGCCGTAGCTGCGACCACTTTCTGATAGGCCTGGCAGGCTGCGACCTGTTGCGGATCAGGCTCAGCGGCTGATGCCAGGGCCGCCGCTCCCCATCCGCCGACCACCAACGACAACACGGCGAGCGGCCTCATTTCGAATCCCCTTGTTTTCGGAGTTTGCGCAGGTCAGCCAGCAGCCGACTCACTTGCCGTTGCACGGCTGCCGTTTGTGCGACACCCATATTGCCACGAAAGAAGACGATTCGACCAGGGCCGCCGACCATATCCCAGGAGCTCGGAGAGACGGTCTCTCGAATCACGACGGCCAATCGGTCTGCCGCCTGATCCCTTTTCGTGCCCGCGGGCAGCAGATCCGCCACGTCATGCCAGCTCAAGACAATCGGCGCAGCGGCTGTCTTGGCCGAATAGATCACAATCTGGCCGCGCGCGACTGACCACCATAAGTCACGGCCCTGGAGACACAAATCGAGCACGGTGGCCAAGGGCACATCCGCGAGCGAGATGGTCAACGGAGCGTCGAGGTCGGGCGGCCGGATCGCGGCCCGTCGGTCGAGCACGATCGGGCAGGCGGCCTTCTGGCTCAGTGTGGCGAGCGTCTGATCCAGCGAGGCCTTGGAGCACGACACCGAGGTGGGCTTGGCCAAGGTCTCGGCCAATGGATCTCGATCAGCGGCCGGTAGCCGGCCGTGCAAGCGTTGCTGGAGGCCTTTCAGCCAGTCCGTAATCTGGTCGTGCTCCGGCTCGCCCTGCAAGACGATCAGGAAGCCTTCGAAGGGTACCAAGGAACCCGCGCCCCCGGCTTCTTGCCATGTCTCCGGTGAGACGCAGTCCGTCAGCAGGCTGAGGACTTCGCTGTACTCGTAGTCTTCACCCGCTGCGCGGGTTTCGCCCTCCGGCAGCAGATCGCGCACGTCATAGATCCCCGTACGCCAATGGGTCCTGGCCAGCTCTTCGGTCGTAATGACAATCACGCCGTGGCGAGGAACCCAGCCGAGGCCCAGCGGCTCGAGCAGCGTCCGGAGGGCCGCCTCGAGTGTCACGTCCTTGACGCTCAGCCTGGCCGGTGGGTCCGGCGGCAACCCCGCTTCGTCGATTTCGTCACGAGCCAACACCACGTCCACGTCGGCGGCGGCGGACAGTTTGACCACGGCGTCGGACAGTGGCGTGTCGTGCAGTTCGAGTGAGAGTTTGCTGCCGAGCGTCTTGGCCCAGGCCGCCTCCGCAGGATCGTCAACTTGTTTGTCGAGGCACACGCGCCGCACACGTCGCAACAACTCGGCGATCTGTTCGTGGCGGGCATCGGTCTGTGAAATCACCAGAGTGCCGGCAAAGGGACGCACCGCACCGAAGCCGCCGACTGCGTCCCAGGCCGTGGGGTCGATGATGGACGTGAGGATCTCGATCATCCGCTCGTAGTCTCCCGCGCTGGCTTTCGCGGGATCGAGGCCGCGGGCGCGGAGGAAATCGCTGACGTCGTAGACCACGGTTCGCAGCTGACGCTCGGCCTCCGTCTGCGTGGTGATGACCAGCACTCCGTCACGGACGAAGTAGGCCAACTTCAGCGGTTGGAGCAGTTGCTGCAGCGCGCCCCCCAGCGTGCCGTGGGTCAGTCGAATCGAAAGCGGCATGCTTGGGTCGATGCCCTCCGCCTCCAAGTGACGCTGGTCGAGCACCACGTTGATCTTGTGGGTCAGCCGCAGGGATTCGACCAAGGTGTCCAGCGGAAACCCGCGCAATTTCAGATCGGGCCGGCTGGCCAGGACTCTAGTCAAGGCCGCGTCGGACGTAACGTCGGCGCCGGAGGCGGCTAGGGGACTGGGTGGCTCGACACCCTTCCCAGGTTCTGCGGCCGCGCCAGGAACCGTCGGCGTCAGGGCGCCCAAGACCCTGCCGACCACGAGCCAGATGCCAAGAAATCGTCGCATGACAGCATTTCCCCGCTGAGTGTTCCGCCGACGCGGGCGAGGCCCACACGCCCCAGCCTTCCTGATTCTAGGGATCTGCTGAGGATCCCTCAACCATTTGCCGAGAAGAAGCTGGTCCGGGCGTCGTACGACAAGCTGGAACTTCAGCAGCCCGAGGCAGTGCCAGTCGCCCAGTTCGACACGTCCCTTGGAATGTCCCGTATGCCACGCACGGCATTCATCCCGCGCGGCAGTCGGCGGCTGTACGCCTTTGGCACCGAATCTGTGCCAGGACAACGTGAGCCCGGATTGGAGAACGACCCTAATGTACCCAGACCGGAGTCCCCATTGGTGCCCAAGCGAATAATGTAGCAGCATCCTCCT
>JAPLNJ010000767.1 GCA_026692885.1 Planctomycetota bacterium
AGAATGAGATTTTATGGTTCTGTGAATTGGATGCCACGGGCTTGCCCCGTGGAGGCTCACGTTCGCAGCTACACGACGCGCTGCCCCGCGTCACCTCACTCCCCCGTTTCGCCCGCGGCGGCGAAGCCGCCGCGGGCGAAACGGGGGAGTGAGGTGTAGGGCGTGTGTGTCGATGGCGTCGACCGGGTCATACGTGCCCTGCGCGCAGCGGGTGACCGTCGCCAGCGCGAGGTGTCCGCCCGCCGAGAAACCGACCATGCCGATTCGCTGCGGGTCGATGCCCCATTCCTGGTTTCTGCTTCTGACCACGCGGACGGCCCGTTGGGCATCCTGGAGCGGGCGTCGCACCGGTTCGCCCTTGGGCTGATCGGGCCGGCGCGGCACGCGATACTTCACGATGATGCCCGTCACGCCCAGCGAATTCAGCCAAACTGCGACCTCCTCGCCTTACAGCACAGGACCAAGCATTGCGATGGCGTTGTTAAACAACCGCCGGCGCAGAGGCCAGCTCGCTACCATTTCGGCCGTGACCGGGTGGGAGCTGACGATGTAGCTGTTCTGACGCTGGTGCATCTGGGCGGTCAGCGCCGGGTCGTAGAACAGGATATTGTTTTCGTAATTGAGTTCAAAACTACGGCGGTCCAGATTGGCAGAGCCGATCAGCGTGATCTCGCCGTCCAGAGTCAACGACTTGGTATGCAGCAGCCCGCCTTCGTATTCGAAGATCCGAACTCCAGCGGCCAGCAGATCGCCGTAGTAGCTGCGACTTGCCGCACCCACGATCCACGAGTCGTTCCGCGCCGGGAAAATAATGGTTGTGGCGACGCCGCGGCGGGCACTGGCGCACAGGGCAGCCTGCATTGGCTCGTCGGGGACATAGTAGGGGGTCGAGATGACCAGCTCGCGACGGGCGGTGTACATCAGGGACTCGAACATCTCGGGCATGGCTGAGTAGCGAACCGTCGGCCCAGTCCCGATCACCTGTGCCGTCAGCCCCGGCTCGGCCGACGGGATCGGCCGCCGCAACAGGTCCGCGAGATCCTCGTCGACATGCGCCATCCAATCGGCGGCGAACAGGTATTGGTTCTGGCGAGCGATCGGTCCTTCGAATCGCATCACTGCGTCGACCCAAGGGGCATACTTCGCTTTGACCAGGAATTCCGGGTCGGCGCAGTTCTGACTGCCGCAATAGGTGATGTGCCCGTCGATCACGACGATCTTGCGGTGGTTGCGCAAATCAATGCGGCCCTTCAGCGGCCGCAGCAGCGGATTGCCAACGGGCAAGGCCGTGGCTAGGCGGACGCCTGCCGCCTGCATAGCTTGCCAGTGTTTCGAGCCAATCATGACACGCGAACCGAGCCCGTCCGCCATGGCCCGGCAGGTAACTTTGCGTGCGGCGGCGCGTTTCAACGCTTCGACGACCTGGCAGCCGTTCGTGTCCGGCAACCAAATGTAGAACAACAGGTGGACGTGGTCCTGCGCGGCATCGATGTCGGCAACTATGGCGTCGATGGTCGCGTTTGAATCCTGCATCAAATGCGCCCGGTTGCCGCCGATCGGATCAAATCCGTTGATCGAATACCCCACCCGAAACAGGTGCACATAGCGTTCTGGTAAGTCGGCCTGTACGTTCTCCGCGTCCGCTCCGGCAGCTTCGTTTGCGTTCGGCATCCGCGCCAGCGTCTTTCGCATCCGCTCGACTCGGCGCCGGCCAATGTTTACTTCGCCCAGCAGGATATAGGCCACGATGCCCATCACGGGCATGGCGACAATCACCACGATCCAGGCGATCCGCGATGCCGGCTCGCGGTGCGGCCGCAGAAGCACCCGCACGCTGAGTGCAAGCTGAATCAGCATGTGCAAAGCCGCGAATATCGCAGCCGCGAACTGGGCTTCCGTCATAAGTTGTGCTTGGCCTTTCAGGTTAATCAAAACCACGGATCGCCATCATACTCCGCCCAACGGCAGGTGTCTGCCAGTGCGGAGCGTTTGGGAGTACGTCGGACGTGTCTTCAGCCAGGCGTCAAGAATTGTCCTGCGTTCCAGCACCTGATGTCCTCCAGGAACATCGGGGGCTCTTGCTGTTCGGAGCGTATCCGAGTAGCGTGCGAAGGGGAACTGTAAGGACACCGGAGAACCAGCCATGAGACCTCTTGTGGAACGTCGTCGACGTCACGTTGCCAACCTCGGCGGAAGCGAAGGGCGAGAAGTTCAATCCCGACGTCACGCCGGTGGAATGCGAGTCGCACTTCGAGCACCCGGCCAACGACTGGCGTGGACCGATCCGTATCAGCTGGTATCAGGGCGGGGTCATGCCGGTGTCGCCAAAGCCCTACGTCGATCTGAAGAAGATCGGCTACGGGGCCTTTCACAACCGACTACCCGGACGGCAATCGCGTATTGCTGGATTGCTTGGCGGGCATGCCGGTGGGCTTGCGTTGGGGGCAGTCTTTCCGCGAAAGCTGCTTCATGGATCGGCGGGTTTTTCCGTGGCCGGCTCGGTTTGCTCCAGACGCTGGCGCAGACGCCGGGCGAGTAAGAGGCTGCCCTGCTGTTGGGCAGAATCATCCAACAGCAGCAATTTCCGGGCCTGTTGGATGTCGCCCAAGGCCTCGTAGCAACGGGCCAAATTGTAGCGGGCGCCCGAAGCCCAAGCGTTACCTTCGCCAGCTTCTAAACTGCGCGTCTTCAGCCAATCGACGGCCACGTCGTACCGGCCGGTTTCATAGTGGATCAAGCCGAGCCAGTAGCTGGCGGCCTGCTTGACCTGCTGCGCCACCATGGTTTGACCGCGGAGCGTCGCGTGCCACTCCTGTTCGTTCTCGCGGGTCCGGACGATCCCCAGCGCCTGTTGCACTTCCGGAGATTTCTCGATTTCCGCGATTGCCGCGTTCGGGAGCCGGGACTGGAGGTATAACGCCTTGGCGCCTGGTCTGCCGTCTTCGACCTCAAACTTGCCGCGAAAATGCAAGCGGCGTGCTCGACCTAGCGAGTGCGATTCCTCGCAGATCCATTCTCGCATCAGCTTCTGACGCCGTACGGCAGGGTCCTGTTCCGCGCGCCGCTCCAGCGCGGTGCGGAAGACCCAGGTCTCCCCTGCGATGGCCCACAGAGCGACGGAGTCCACCCCGGCGCACTTCCGCACCCGCGCGGCGATCTCTGCCGGTTCGACGGACACGACCAGCGGTTGGGCGGAATTCCGTTGCGCGGCCACCAACTGCATGCGCCGGGACAGGAACTCCGGCGCGGCATCGATCAAGGCGACCACCTGCTGCAGGTCCTGCGGACCCACCGGATACGGAAGTTTCTCGCCCATATCCAAGGACCGCAGCAACTCCGGATTGTCGCGCACTTGCTGCAAGGTGGCGATGCCTGCGCCGTCCGGATCGGGCACGGGCAGACCCAAGGCCGCGTCGAACAGATACAACTGGTCATCAATCACCACGGCGGGCAACCAAGGGCGAGGCCGCAGCGCGGCTTGCGGAGTGTCCAGCGCCAGCATCACGACGTCCAGATGTTGCTGGCGGGCCAGTAACAGAAAGATCCGCGCTCGCTGCCAAGCGTCGCCGCGCCCCAGCAGCAGCGTCTGCCAGGGAAATGCCGTGTAACCGGGACCAGGAATTGCCTGTTCGGGCGGCGTCTTCGGCGTCGGGGCGCCGCGCTGGTCGGTAGCCACAGGTCCGACCGCGGCGGAGGGATAGGGGAGCAGCGGTTCCAGTTGAATGTTGCGCACTGTCCAATCGAACAGCCGCAAGGCGAGTCCCAATTCGTAGGCGTGTGGCTCGCCCTGGGACTTCTCGACTTGACGCAGCCAGGCTTCGTTTCCCAAGTCCGCCGTCTCCTGCGAGACCCACTGGGAAATGCTCCGCAGCCAGGAAGCCTCGCGGAGAAACCGCACGTCGTCGAGCGTGAATTGCGACCGATCCAGGGTGGTCATGGGCGAGATCCGCCGCAGGGTGAGCGGCAGTCGCTCGATTAACGGATCGGCTTTCCACTCGGTCTCGCCGGTCAGGTCTGCGATCCAGCGATTCAGGTAGTACGCCGTCTGCAGCATCCCTTTTTCAGCGTCGAACTCTTCGATCCGGGACACGTAATCCAGCGCCATCTCGAGATGATCTGGCTGAGTCTTGGTCCCGGGATTGAAGTCTCTGGAAGCCGTGGCTCCCGGCTTCTTTCCGCACCCAGTAGGGAGCAACACCAGGCAGGCAGCGATTACGATGAGTAGATTCTTTTCAGGCATAGCTAGTATCCGAAGAGTCCATCGCGGCCGTCGTGGCGGAATCGCTCGACGGTTTCGCGGATGGCCAGGATTCTGTGTAGCAGACCGCCCAGTTCGTCCAGCGGGACCATGTTCGGACCATCGCTGGGCGAGGTGTCGGGGTCCGGATGAGTCTCCAGGAACAGGCCGTCTACGCCGATGGCCATCGCCGCACGGGCCAGGGGTTCGATCATGGTGCGGTTGCCGCCGGTGGCATCGCCCCGCCCGCCAGGTTCTTGGACGCTGTGGGTGGCGTCGAATACGACCGGCGCTCCCAGTTCACGCAACTGGACCAACGCCCGCATGTCATTGACCAGTCGGCCGTAGCCAAAGAAGGTGCCCCGCTCGCAGAGCAACAGGTTGTGGCAGCCGGCCGTCGTCAGCTTGCCCACGACGTGGCGCATGTCCCACGGCGCCAGGAATTGCCCTTTCTTCACATGGACGGCGCGGCCGGTGCGAGCGGCAGCTACCAACAGATCCGTCTGTCGGGCCAGGAAGGCCGGGATCTGCAACAGCTCACAAACCTCGGCGACGGGGGCCGCTTGATAGGCTTCGTGAATGTCGGTGGTTACCGGTAGGCCGACCCGTTGCTTCACTGCGGCGAGGATGCGCAAGCCCAACTCCAACCCGGGACCGCGGTAGGCCTCGCTACTGGTGCGATTCGCCTTGTCGAAGGAGGCTTTGAACACCAACTGCACCGGGATGTCGGCGGCGATCTGTTGCAAACGCTCGGCGATCGCCAGTGTCAACGTTTCGCTTTCCATGACGCAGGGACCGGCAATCAACAGCAACGGCTGACCGTCGCCACACCGGTAGGGACCGATGGTTGCTGGATTATTAGGCATGCCGTCACACTCCGAAAATCGATCGATTCTGCGCGCGGGATTGTACCATCGTCTTTTAACCGCGACCCAACGGGGAGCGAGTCCACTGCGGCGGACGTCCGCCCTTCGCTCTCCCACCCGCAACCGGATACCCGGTCGCGGTTTGAACGAGCCCAACTCAACCGCGCGCGGTATACGTTGTCGGGAGGGCGAAGCTCCGGCTGAGCTGCTTTTCCGGCTCGGCAGGAGCCTCGCCCTCCCGGACCAAGCGTCGCGGATCGGCCGTCAGGCCGTCCGCAACCGCAACCCGACGGAGGACGGATTGGGAATTCGTCCCGGACGGAATGCGACTCCGGCTGACTGCAGTATATCCGCAGTTCAGGATTCTGGTAACGGGGAGCGAGCACCGCTGGACGGCTTAGAATCCGTGCAGATTCGTCACCTCGACGGCCAGCGTTTTGGAGCCGCGCAGCCGCCGAATCGTCTCGGCGATCACGGACACATCGTTGTCGAAAGTACCATGCGCGATCGGCATGGCCGCGACGCCATCCGAGACCGTTTTCTCGTCGTGAACGCTGAGCAGCGCCGCCTGGTCGCCACCGACAAACACCCCCCAACGACTGAGCTGTTCCTGAAAACGCGAGTCACGGTTCCAAACGTCGTCCTGGCCTTTGAAATCTGGCCAAGCCGCTTCCATACCCAGCAGCGGCATTTTATGGACTTCTTCGAGAGCGCGACTGACGAGATACAAGAGCGACTTGCCGTAAGGCCCTATCGAGTCATCTTGCTCGCGCAGATCGCTCATCACCTGACAATGAAACGACTGCTTGGACAACGTCCCGTTCGTCATCGCCACGGAGTAGTGACGATTGGCAAACTCAACCGTGCAGGCTGGGGCGTAGAGTTCGACAGAGTCGACAGGGAAGTTCTTCTTCCCGAGCAGAGTCAGCAGTTGCCCGAGCATGATCGCCCCCGCCGAATGTCCGACGAAGTGAACTTCAAGGTGCTGCAAGCTATTGCGTAGCTTGACCAAGGAATTCGCGAACTGCAGCAACCCACCGCCGGAGTCTGCACCGGCAGCCGCGTTTTGCTTCATTTGACTCCAGACCGGCTTCACCAAGATGTTCTCGCAGGCCACTTCCAGCGTGCGGTCCTTCGCCTCGCTCAGACGTTGCTTGACTCCGTCAAACATGCCACCCGCACCAGCGGGGCCACCAAAGACGAATTGACGGACTGCATCGTCGAGAATATTCGAGATGCTCTCCCAAAACCCGGTCTTCCAAGTCAAGAAGATCGGATAGATGCCATTGGCTTCAAAGTAGGGTGCCAAGCGACGAATCCGAGCTATCGAAGCGTCTTCGTTGTTGAGCCCACCATGCGCGTAAACGACGAGCTTCGGCGATTGTCCCTTGGGCAGGGCTTTCGCAACCTCCGGCAGCTTGAGCTTGGGAATTTCGAGCACGACTTCGCGCAGCGCCGATTCTGCGTCGGGGACATCCACGAGGCGATTCAACGGACGCCCTTCGTTGCCCAACACAAGGCTGTGGAGGTAGGCGTTCTCTTCGGTCCAAGGGTCGGCCCGACCCCAGGAACTGGATGGCGCAGCACCAGTCGTCTCGGAACTCCACGACCAACCGGCTTTACCCGAAGCCACGTCCGCCAAACTGGCTCCACTTCGAGCACGCGAGACCGCAAAGCCTTGAGGGACGCTCAGCGGCGCTCCCAGCACAGCCACCCAAGCATCCGCTCCATTCAACAGCCAATCACGATAACGCAACACGGCGAAACCTTGAAAGCCCCAATCCGGTCCCCAGGAGTTTTGGACAATGAAGCCGTCGCAGGTGTAACCCACGAGGGCATAAGCATGGCCCCCAATCTCTGCCATATCTGTTATCGAGATAATGGGCAGGGCCTGGATTTCTCCATCGTATTCGAGCTGTCTTCCAGCCGGCGCAGCGAGCTTCCAGCCCTCATGAACCTTCGACGAAACATAGATGGCCCCCACCTCCGCAATCGCAGCTTGCAGGTCATTGAGCGAGTCTTTGTTGATCCGGTAATAGGCTCCGAGGGGACGTTGGGCGGCCTCGAGTTCCCAGCCGGACAACGGAATCCGTTTCTTGCCCGAACGGGGCTTCTGCGGCCACGTTTTCAGCAAGCAGACTCCGTGTCGATACCAGCCCTTCATGGCTCCACGGCAGCTCGACCCTTCGTAGTCTTCGCCGGGCCATTCATCGTATATCCGTGCCATTTGATAGAACATGTACGGACTAACCGACTCGATCTCTTGTGCTTCCGCCTTGGCAGTATCCCAAAGAGCTTCTGGTCGAACCAGAGTTCCGTGCGAACCTGGAATCTCGACCGGCAACTTGCCTTCCAACTGGTCCTTCCACAGCAAGTAGTTGACGAGAGCTGCTAGCCCGAACCCCGTGCAGGCACCTTCTTGCCCTTGATCCAAGACCAACTGGTTGCCGGCATAATCGGGGAAGAACCGCTGGATGAAATCGATCGAAGGATATCGCTTCGGGAGGCACACCAGTCGGGGTAGGTATTCCCGATCTCGATAATCGATGCGATCCGGACGGGCATCAAAGCGAGCGTCGCTGGGCATTGTGGCCTCCTATTCTGGATAGAGCGATTTGTGGAGCGAGAACGAGGAACTGAGACTGCTAGGAATTTTGAAGTTCTGATCCTGACGGGGCAGCCCAGCGATCGGCACACGCAAACAGTTTCGCCAACGGCAGTTCGAAACCTGGAAGCAGGGGCGTGGTGTAGACGTGATCTTCGTCGTACACCGACTTGGCGTCTGGCCGGAAAACGGTCAGTGTCCGGCGGAAGCGGTCTACGACCCAATACTCCTGCACACATTCCGGCCGCACTGGGTTGGAACTGCAATCGGACGGCTTCTGAATCAGCGACAGACATGAACCAGTCTCCGGGATCTCGACCACCGTCTGTTAGTTTAACCGTGCGAATCAAACATCCGCAAGCGCCCCGCGGCTACACCCCGCGGCTACACCCCGCGGCTACACCAGGTCGCCAGCCCTGCGGAATCAGCAGCGTCAAACGCTTCGGCAAGACGCGGATCTCGACTTCTGCCCCGGCGAGCGCGACGCAGTCGGCGGCTGGTTTTCCCTGTGCCGCTGCCACCAGGCGGCAGCGGATTCGCTCGTCCACGGTGGGTCACCGGCGCACTCGGCCAGCGCCGCGTCCAGGTGAGCCACGACATCAACGTCCACGATGTGCACCAAGTGCCCGACGGCGAGGGCGAGGCGTGGTCCGTGAGCAGCATTGGGAGCGCACTCGGGTCTCGCCGATGGCCGGGTCCTGCCGCGTCTCTGTCGGTGGCCGAGGGAAGAACCGGGATCGTTGGTTTGAACTCGAACGCGGCAGGGTGATCGAGATGCCTCCACCTGGTGAACGACATGGCTATGTGTCGGCAGCCACCAACAGATTCGTCTGTCGGGCCAGGAAGGCCAAGAGCCACAAACGCGGCCGGTTCCAGGCCGCTGGTGAGGGACGCATGGATCAACAGGCTGGCGAAATTCTCTCGTTGTCGCTGAGACGCGTGCACCAGAGGTTTCGTGTGGCCCAGGCTATTAGGATCAGGATCGCCAATTCACACAGGTGCAAGCCATCCCTGAAGCTGTCTGGTTCGTAGCGAAACTCCAGAGCACCGCTTCCGGGCGGCGCTATGACGCCACGGATGGCGTGATTGGCACGTAAGATGGGCACAGGATTTCCGTCAATGTAAGCCTTCCAGCCTGGATGCCAGAGGTCGCTTAAGACGATCAGTCCGGGCGTTTCCATCTGCCAGGAGATCCGAATCCGGGTGGGGACCTCCTCCACGATCTCTGCCGAACCGCGGCAGTTCGCCGACAACGAAACAGGTGACTCCAGAAAAGCCACGTGGGCCGGATTAAAGTCCGCGGCAGCGAGTTTTGCCAAGCGTGTTTGGGCATCGGCCACGACTTCCACACGTTGCGGCACATAGACGCGCGGTAGCGCCGCCCGATTGATCAAGACCCAGTAGTCATTCCCGCGGAACTCCGGTTGGATTCCCTCCGGGGGGGGTCCTCGAAAAATGACATAGCGGACGTTGAGCATGTCCAAGATGGGCGACAGCCGGAGGACATTGGGCGGCTTAAGTTCCATGCTGGGGATTAGTCCCTGGCTCAGGGCGTAGGGGATGCGGGCAGACCTGGGATCGGCGGTGATTGCCAATAGATCCATAAGTCGAGCGGGGTCCACGGCGTCGTAGCCGCGGATATCGCACAGTCCATGAGTTTGACTGAGAGACACGGGCAGGCACTGGTAGCCGATGATCCGGCCCGGACTCGCGCTGGCGACTTGCTCCAAGACGGGAAGCCGTGGGTAGTACCATGCCGGATCGCACTGCGCGCTTCGGCCCCAGGCGAACCACAGTAGATCGGCAATCAACAGGCTTCCCAGCAACGGTACGAACCAAGGCCGTAAGCGGCTGCGAAACCAGAGCCACAGCCAACCGGCGATGCCCAGGCCGCACAGCACCGCTGAAATCGCGCAAGTCCGGACAAAGGACGCCTGGACCAACCGTACAGCCGCGAGATCCCCGATCAAGCCCAAAGTTTTCCTCTGGCGGACCAAGACCTCCAATTGGGTGGCAATCGGCTCCGGTGGCACGAAAGTCCAGTAGAGGCACCAACCGCCCAGCATCACCAGCAGCACCACGGGCAGCCAGAACCATCCCCGGCGCCGAAGATCGCCCCGCAAGAGCATGTCCAGGCCGACGGCCGTCATCGCCAGGATCGCAAAGGATGCGGCGAATACGAAGCGGTTGTGGGACATCATGTTAAGCGGTGGCTTGCGCAGCAGAAACACCAATCCTGGCACATTGAGCGACCAGCCCAGGGCCAGCAAGCCGAGCACGCCCCAGAACAAATTGAGTGAGCGGTGTCGCCGGCTGCACCACGCCAAGGGCGCCACCAGGAGAGTGGCCAGCAGCCCAGTATAGGTCTGCGCAGAACTCTCTAACTGACTCCCGGAGATCATGCGGAGGCTGCCGTGTTGATTCGAGCCGAGCAGATCGGGCAGGACGATCTGTGGCAGCGCGGCTATCCCGACCGGCGGCCGTTCCTCTTCACCCTGACTGCGTCGCATCATGCGCGCGCCGGTCTTCGCGTACTCCAGCACCGGGAGCACGCCGGGGGCGGCCAGCAGAAAACCAAGGCCCCAGCCAGCCACGAGGGTCGAGATCGCCGCGACGGAACGTCGCGTGAACCAGCGTCCGTGGTGCTCGTCGAACAAGCACCAAATCGCGTAGAGGCCAGAAGTCAGCAGCACCTGGCCAGCCACGTCGAGTTGTCCCGTGACGAGTTCCAAGACGGTCGACAGCGCCAGCGCAGGCCCGCTCCAACGGTCAGTCTGCCGCACCGCCCGGTCGACCGATAGTAGCAACCAGGGCAGCCAGGCGGCGTTCAGCGGCATGGGAAAGCCTTGCCAGAGGATCATGAATCCCGTCAGTGGGAAGCACCACGCCACGATCGTCGCCGGCCAGAAGCCGACTCGTAGAACATGCCGACAGAATAAGTAGCAGCCGCAGCCGGCCACGGCCATCGAAATCGCCTGCACCCACGCGATGGTGACGGGGGACGGGAAGCACGCCCTCAGCAGCAAGAAAGGCGAATACGGCACGATTGTCACCGGAGCGCCCGCATACTGATAGGGTGCCCAAAGAGGCCACCGTCCCGCGCGCAACTCGCGAATGGCGAAACTCGGGGCGGGTTCCCAGACGAAGATCAAGTCGGAACGTACTTGGTTGTGGGGAGCGATCCTCGCCACCTCAGGCGTGATGGGGAGGTAGACGCTGGGGATCGCAAGTAGGTCGAGCGGTAGGAGGATCTTCTGGCCCGTCAGTGAGGGACCGTAGAGAATAGCTTGCCCCAAGCCAAGGCCAAGGAGGAGGACACTCAGTCGGCGTAAGGCTGATGTTATTCGTTCAGATCTCGCTAACGCCATTCGTGAGAACTCCTGCAAATGCGCCCGGAGGATGTGGCCGGAAACGCCCGGAGCGATGTGATTTGGGGGCACCTTGCGAGTTCTCCCCGCCGGGCACCGACCTGCGATCGTAGCCCAAGCAGGAAACAACCGCAAGGCGGAAACCGATCATGGAAGCCGATTGGGCGCAGGAACGGGTTTGCAGTGATAGCATCGGTCGGATATCATGCCGTCCCGAAATCGGGTTCGTTCACAGCGTGGAAGTTCAAGGAGGGACGGAAGATGTCGAGCAAGAAGCTCACGGAACGGAAAATCCAGGAAAT
>JAPLNJ010000768.1 GCA_026692885.1 Planctomycetota bacterium
CCCCGAAACATCGGGCCGAAGTGCCAATCCGTCCTACGGTCAAACTACGGACTTGTTCTTTTCCAGCCACGTACAATGCGCCACGTTCCGAGCAGGGCCCGCCAAAGCCTTGATCGGAACCTTGCGAAATGCTGGCAGCCCCCCACGTGAATGGCCGCAGGTGGTCCTATCCGCAAGTGGCGGTAGTAACGCCCACGAAATAACTTCCCCGTTTGTTCTGGGGGTGTCGCGAATCCCGGCCGCAGGCCTTGATCATAAGGTTGCGAAAAACGCTAGCAGCAGGGGGTCAGGGTGGCTGGGGCAGAGTGCAGCGATGCCCCAGAAACCGGGTACTGGGGCTTCGCTTAGGCTCAGCCGCCAGCCACCCGGACCGTGGCCAGCACCGACAGCAGTGCGCAACCTTACGATCAAGGCTCCGGCCGCAACTGGTGAATGGCCCGGCTTGCCCGGGGGATACTTCCGTTTCTTGCTACCCACACGCGGATCCCACTCCCGCCTCGCCCGCGGCGACTTCGCCGCCGCGGGCGAGGCAGGGGAGGAAGGGGCGCGTTGGGCCGCCTGGTGGTGCGAGAAACGTGAGCCTCCACGGGGCGAGCCCGTGGCATCCAACTCGCAGAACCGGAACCTTCGGCCAGCGATCAATGGCTGGCTTGTTGGAATGAGGAAGTTATTTCGTGAGCGTTGCTACGGCGTGGATCATCGAAGTAAATCTGGCGGAGCATTGACAGTTCCCAACTGCCGGGTGTAGACCTTAGGCTTCACTACCTGAGGAGGAAGCCATGACAACGACCGCCGTCCGTGTGTGTTGCGGCCTAGGGTGGGCAACGGCATTCGCATTCATCCTGGTCACGAGATCTGTGGCGACTGAGTCCACGCTTGCCGACCCCGCCGCGCCGAGCGCCTCCCCCAGGGCCTTGGGGCCGGCCGCAGGGACGGCTGGTTATGCGCAGGCAGTCCGACAGGATAACCCGGTCGCCTGGTGGCGGTTTCAGGATCCGGCTGGTGCGGACGGCGCGGAGGCGAAAGACGAAACAGGGACCCACTCCGGTACGTTCCGGGGCGGCGTCACGCTGGAGGTCGGTCCGCCGGGAATCGGCGGCAAGGCGGCGAAGTTCGACGGCAGGACCGCGTACGTGGACGTCCCCAACCACCAGGATTTCGCGCTGCACAACCTCTCCGTCGAATGCTGGTTCCGCTCGACGCAGGTTTGGACGGAACCCAACTGGCCAGCGAGCGCGACGCTGATCAGCAAAGGAACGGAGGGAGCCGGGTCCAGCGACTGGGTGCTGCTCGGCGGTGCAGCGGAAGGTCGGCAGGGCTGCGTCATCGCCCGGCCCGGTCCCAAGGGTGGGCCTGACGTTGTCGTTGCGTCGCCCGACGGCCTGAATGACGACCAATGGCATCACCTGGTCTGGACCCGCTCCACGGCAGGCGTGAACCGACTCTTTGTCGATGGTGCCAAGGTCGCGGAGATCAGGGACAGCGGCGCGGCCATTACCAACGATCGGCCCATCCAGCTCGGCGGCGATCCCTGGCTGGGCGGAAAGTCATTCGCCGGGACGCTGGCCGACGTGGCCGTTTACGATAAGGCCCTGGATGAGGCTCGCGTGGCCGCCCACTTTGCCGCGGTGCCGCTCCCGCCGAGGAAAGCCCGGTTGGCACTCCCGGAGGCCCGGCCGTCCCTGCCGGTCACGATGCCGGCGCGCCCGGACGGGTTCACGCCGCTATTCGATGGGAAGTCGCTCGACGGCTGGGAGGGGGACCTGAAGGTATTCCGGGTCGAGGACGGTGCCATCGTGGGCGGCAGCCTGAAGGAATCCGTCCGGGACAGCGTCTACCTCGCCACGACGCGAGAGTTCGCCGATTTTGAGTTGCACGTGAAGTTTAAGACCGTGCCGACGAAGGGCGACGAGGCCAACGGGGGCATCCAGTTTCGCAGCCGGCGACTCCCGCAGGGCACTCAGGTAAGTGGCTACCAGGCCGACCTGGGCGTCTTCAAGAACTTTCCGCCCGGCATCTTCTGGGGGTGTCTCTTCGACAACGCCCGGCGGGATCGGATCCTGGCCGGCGATCCCCGGGCGAACGAGCCAATCGTGCGGAAGGTGGACTGGAACCAGTACGTCATCCGCACCGAGGGCCGGCACATCCGTCTTTGGCTCAACGGCCAACAGACCGTCGATTACACAGAGCAGGACGAAAAGATCCCGCAGTCAGGGATCATCGCCTTGCAGGCTCACAGCGGCCCACCTCAGGAGCTTTGGTACAAGGACATTGTCATCAAGGATCTCGCGCGGCGCGCTGACGGGGCCGCGACCCCCACGCCGACCGCCGCGGAGACTAGCGCGGGTTGGGTCAAGCACGAAAAGAACCCCGTCCTCGGCGGCGCGCTCGGGACCTGCTTCGACATCTCCCTGCTCCGCATGGGCGACACCTACCGCATGTACTTCTCCTGGCGTCCGAAGAAGAGCATCGCGCTCGTGGAGAGCCGGGATGGCGTGACGTGGTCCGAGCCGCAGATTGTCCTCGGGCCGGAGAAGGCGACCGGCTGGGAGGACGACCTGAACCGGCCTGTCGTCGTCCCACGCGACGACGGTTATCACCTGTGGTACACCGGCCAAGCGAAGGGCAAGTCGTGGATCGGGTACGCGACCAGCACGGACGGAAAATTGTGGAAACGCCTGAGCAACAAGCCCGTCCTGAGCGCCGACTCGCCCTGGGAGAAGGTCGCGGTGATGTGCCCTCACGTGATTTGGGACGCCGAAGCGAAGCTCTTCAAGATGTGGTACTCCGGCGGCGAGCAATACGAACCGGACGCCATTGGCTATGCTACCAGCCCCGACGGGCTGACGTGGACGAAGCACACGGCAAACCCTGTCTTCGCCGCCGATCCCAAGTCGCCCTGGGAACAACACAAGGTCACGGCCTGCCAGGTGGTACGGTGCGGCGAGTGGTACCTGATGTTCTACATCGGCTTCTTCGACCTGCACCGGGCCCAGATCGGCATCGCGCGCTCGCGGGACGGCATCGGCGGTTGGGAGCGGCACCCGGCCAATCCGGTCATCTCGCCCGGTCTCAATCAATGGGACCACGATGCCTGCTACAAACCCTACGCCATCTTCGACGGGAAGCAGTGGCTGCTCTGGTACAACGGCCGTCGCGGCAGCGTCGAGCAGATCGGTCTGGCGACGCACGCAGGCGAGGACCTGGGGTTCGCTGCCGCCGCACCGCGTGCTGCCGCCGCGGTGCTGAAGGCCGACGACTTCCAGCACTACATCGACGCCTTTAACGCCAGCGACCACGAACTCTACTCACAGCACGTGCCCAACGCGGCTGCCTGGGATTTCCTGAAGGACAACGTGCCGCTGCTGGATTGCCCGGACAAGGAGCTCGAGCGGACGTACTACTTCCGCTGGTGGACCTACCGCAAGCACATCCAGCAAACGCCGGACGGCTTTGTCATCACGGAGTTCCTGCCGCAGGTCGGCTGGGCCGGCAAACACAACACAATCAACTGCGCGGCCGGGCACCACCTCCGCGAAGGGCGTTGGCTGCGCGACCCGCAGTACCTGGACGACTATGCCACGTTCTGGCTGCGCCAAGGCGGCGCGGTGCGGAGCTACTCGTTCTGGATCGCCGATTCGCTTGTTCAGCGCGCCGCGGTTACGGGCGACACGCGGTTGGCTGTGGACCTCCTGCCGGAGCTGATCGCCAATTACCAGGGCTGGGAGCAGGACCGACTCGACGCGAGCGGTCTGTTCTGGCAAGTCGACGATCGCGACGGCATGGAAGTGTCCCTCAGCGGCGCCTTGCATCCCCAGCATCAGGGCTGCCGCGCCACGATCAACAGCTACCAGTACGGGGACGCGCTGGCCATTGCGCACCTCGCCGATCTGGCGGGTCAGGCCGATGTGGCGCGCGTGTATCGCGACAAGGCTGCGAAACTGAAGCAACTCGTGCTGGAGAAACTGTGGGACGCCGACGCGCAGTTCTTCAAAGTCCTTCCGCGCGGCACAGAGGTCCTGTCGGATGCCCGCGAGTTGCACGGCTTCACGCCGTGGTACTTTAACCTCCCGGACGCCGAGCAGTCGGTTGCCTGGAAGCAACTGGTGGACCCGCAGGGCTTCGCCGCGCCGTTTGGGCCGACCACGGCTGAGCAACGCCACCCCAAGTTCGCACTGTCCTACCAGGGACACGAATGCCAGTGGAACGGGCCGAGCTGGCCGTTCGCGACGTCGATCACACTGACGGCCCTGGCCAATCTCCTGAACGACTACCCGCAGGACGCGGTGACCCGTCAGCACTACTTCGACCTGCTCCGGATTTACGCGACCTCGCACCGCCTGAAATGCGACGACGGCAGCTGGGTTCCGTGGATCGACGAAAACCTGAATCCATTGACGGGCGACTGGATCTCCCGGACACGGCTGAAGAGCTGGAAGAACGGAACGTGGGATGCCGGCAAGGGCGGCGAAGAGCGGGGTAAAGACTACAACCACTCGACGTTCTGCGATCTTGTGATCACGGGGCTGATCGGGTTGCGCCCGCGCGCCGATCAGACGGTCGAAGTCAACCCGCTGGTGCCGGAGGGCCGCTGGGACTGGTTCTGTCTGGATCACGTGGCCTACCACGGCCGGATGCTGACGATCTTGTACGATCGAACGGGCGCGAAGTACGGCCGCGGCCAGGGCCTGCGCGTGTTCGCGGACGGAAAGGAAATCGCCGCCTCCGAGAAACTGGGACGCGTGACCGGCGAACTCACTCAGGTTCAGCCCTGAGCAGCACTGCTGTGAACAGCTGGCGGTTGTCCAAGTCCTCGATTTTTCTCGTTCCGACGCGCTGCGTCGAAACGCAAACCACGGACGCTCTGCGTCCCCTGGGCAGACGACGCGGAGCGTCAAAACACTTGCGTTCCCACGCGGAGCGAGGGAACGAGAGAACCGGAATCGACCATGCAACACCTCTGCCAAACAAGACTCACCCGGACGGCGTTCGTGCTCATCGGCATCAGCCTGCTCACCACCGCCAGCGTGCGCGGCGCGGAACCGAAGGAATTCACGAATTCCATCGGCATGAAACTCGTGCGGATCGAGCCGGGCAACTTCCTGATGGGACAGGACGGCCCGGCGGCCGATTACCATACGACCAAGCATCCCGCGAAGTTCGACGATGCCGACTGGGACGAGAAGCCGGCGCATCAAGTCACGATCACCCAGCCGTTTTACATGGCGGCGACGGAGGTGACGCTGGGGCAGTTTCGCAACTTCGATCCCGACTTCCGCAAGCACGATTCCGACGCGGATGCGGCTCTGCAGGGCATCCGTTGGACGCAGGCCGTGACGTTTTGCGAGTGGTTGTCGAGGAAGGAGGGCCGGACCTATCGCCTGCCGACCGAGGCGGAGTGGGAGTACGCCTGCCGGGCGGGCACGACCACGCTCTTCCACACCGGTGATTCGCTGCCGGCGGGTTTTCACAAGTGGTTCGGCGATCTCGGCTTCCGCGAACGGTATTTTCCCGAGGGCCAGCTGCCGGTCGAATACCGCGTAGAACAAGGAAAGCCTGCGTTGCGCGTCGCGCAGACACCGGCGAATGCGTGGGGGCTGTGCGACATGCACGGCAACCTCGCCGAGTGGTGTCTCGACTGGTACGGCCCCTACGAGGCCGGCGACCAGACCGATCCGTTGGGGCGCAGCGACGGCGATTTTCGCGTCATCCGCGGTGGCAGCCATTCGGTCTTCACGCGTATGCTGCGCTCCGCCAATCGCAGCGGCTGGCTGCCGGAGGCGAGCAGCGGGAAGATCGGTTTCCGCGTGGTCCGCGCTGAACTCCCGCGCGGACGGATGTTGCCGCCCCCGCCGTCGCCGTCGCCCCAGGTGGATCAAAGCCTGGTCAAGATTCCTCTGCTGCCCGCGGACGTGCCGTTCTTCTCCGGGCCGAAACCGTTCGTGAGGATTCCGCCCAACTCGGCCGGTCCGCTGTTCTCCTGGCACAACCACAGCCCGGCCATCACCGAGTGCCCGAACGGCGACCTGCTCGCCGTGTGGTATTCGTGCGTGGACGAAGCCGGCAGCGAGTTGAACAACCTCGCCAGCCGTTTGCGCCGCGGCGCGACCGAGTGGGAACCGGCTACGCCGTTTTGGGACGGCCCGGACGTGAACGATCACGCGCCGAAACTCTGGTGGGACGGTGAACAGACGCTCTACCATTTCGCGCGCGGCTGCAACGAGAACGTCGTGCGGACCTCAATGGACAACGGTGCGACGTGGTGTGCGGACCTCCACGGACAACGGCGCGACGTGGTCGAAAGCCCGCGTGCTCCAGCCGTGTGGCGAATTTGGCAACCAGCTCATCCGCACTCGCGAAGGTTATCTGGTCATCACTCATGATTCCCGACAGGTCAGCCTGGTCATCAGCCGCGATGGCGGACAGACGTGGACTTACAATGACGTCGCACACCGCACCAGCGACTTCCGGCCCGGCGGCCAGGGTTTTCGTTATCCCGGCATTCACGCGCCCCTCGTGCAGCTCGCGGATGGCCGCCTGATGACGATCAGCCGCAACGACTCGCCGGAGGACCAGGCCAAGTTTGGGTTCAAGACGCCGATCAGCTACAGCAGCGACTGGGGCAAGACGTGGACCTATGCGGCCTCGGATTTTCCCGCCATCAGCAGCGTGCAACGCCAGGTGCTGATGCGGTTGCGCGAGGGACCGCTGCTGCTGTGCTCGTTCACCGACCAGCGCCGCGACTGGAACCAGCGGAAGGGGTTGACGTTCCAGGCGGCGGATGGCAGCCAGTTCACCGGCTACGGCCTGTTTGCTGCGATCTCTTTCGACGAGGGCCAGACGTGGCCGATGCGTAAGGTCATCACGCCGGGTGGACCTGAACGCAAGGCGCTCTCGATCGACCGCAGTGAATTCACGATCAGCGCCACGCTGGCCGAGTCCGGCGGTTATCTCGCCGCCTGCCAGACGCGCGACGGAAGGCTGCAGTTGATCACCAGCAAGAACCACTACGTTTTCAACCTGGCGTGGCTAAAGCAACTGCCACCGCCACCGAGCAAGTGAACGCAGGGCAGTGGGTGGTGGTACGATTCCACCAGGAAACCTGCTCTGCCACCAGGTTGCGTCCTTCATCGCCGTGGATGCAACCGACACCACGACGTACTTCTTGTCGGGCAGCGCGATAACCTTGGCCCCCGTTGCTTCCATGAGCAGGGGGTTCGCGATAAGATACTCGCTCGTCCGCCTGGAACGTACGCGAATGGGTGGCTGGTTTTGGACGACTGCAGGAGCGGTGCGGTGTACTACCTGTGTCAGCATTTCGGGGTCGTGGTTGGTGCCGTATCCGGTGTGCTGGCGGCGGGTGGCAAGCGGATCGACTTATTTGGGGTTGTCGTGCTGGGCCTCGTCACCGCTTTGGGTGGCGGAACTCTTCGCGACGCAGTTCTCGGCCCCGATCCGGCCCTTGGCACTTCCGCGGTGTTCTGGATTCGTGACGCCAACTACGTCGTGACGGCGACGGTGGCTTCGGTGGCCATGTTCTTCATCGCTCGGCTTTGGACGATGCCCCACAAACTGCTGGCGGTTGCCGATGCTTTCGGGCTGGCCTCGTTCACGATCCTCGGTGCGAGTAAAGCCGTCGCCTTTGGGGTGGGCAGCGTGAATGTCGTGTTCCTGGGCGTCATCACCGGGGTTGCCGGTGGCATCGTCCGGGATGTATTGGTCGGAGAGATCCCCCTGGTCTTCCGCCCGGAAACCCATCTCTACGCCACCGCAGCATTCGCGGGTGCGACGGTGTACGTGTTGCTGGAGGCCTGGCTTCCGGGAAATGCGGCGGGCGGTTTTGTCGGGGCTGGGATCACGCTCACCCTGCGTTTGGTGTCGATTCAGTGGAAACTGTCTTTGCCTGTCTTCAGAGCCGAGTCGTAGGCTATCTGTGTGTCTCCGACGCAGCGCTTAGCGAAGTCTCCGCGGAGACGCGGAAGAGAAGAAGCTCAACGGGGCAAGTCCTTGGCTTGGTTCCCCTTCCGGCCGGAGCCTTCCACCAGCGTCACGAAGCGGTTTGCGGGGAGATTCTCGAAGACGTCAACACCGCCGCCGATCCAGCGGACTTCGACGAGGTCGACTCGCTTGGCCTGGCCCAAGCCGAAATGGAGTCGCGAGCCAAAGTGACTTTGATAGCCCCGGCCGCTGTGGACTTCCTCAAGCTGGGCGAGATCGCCCGCAACAACGCGAACGTGGGCTCCCACGCCGTCGCGGTTAGTAATTGTGCCGCGAAGTTGGATTTGAAGCCAGTAATGGTCCGTTCTCGTAGCGTTGCGAAGAATTGTCGGTTCACGCCGGGAGTTAAGGATGACGACGTCGAGGTTGCCATCGTTGTCCAAGTCGTCGAGGCCCACACCCCGGCTCGATAGCTTCGGTAATAGCCCGTCACCGCACACATCCGAGACGTCGACGAACTCCCGGCCTCCCATGTTCCTGAGCAGCGTGTTACGGACTTCATAGGCCGTCGAGCTGGAATACTGCTCGATGTTATCTTGAAGATGGCCGTTGGCGATGAACAGGTCACGGTAACCGTCGTTGTCGAAGTCCGCGAATCCGACGCCCCATTTAACGTGAGGGTAAGTCTTAATGCCAGCCTTGGTCGCTCGCGTTACGTCTTCAAAGAAACCTAAACCCGTATTGCGGCGGAGCGCAGGGAGCTCCCCAGAGTAGGACGTCTGGAAGAGGTCGAGCCAACCGTCGTTGTCGAAATCGGCGCAATCGATCCCCATGCTTCCCAGCGTCATTCCGTCGGCCGTGTAGGCGAACCCCGCCGCCAAGCCGACCTCGCGGAATTTCCCCCCACCGATGTTCTCGAACAGGTAATTCGGGCGGACGTCGTTCAGCACGGCAATATCCGTATCCCCGTCGTTGTCGTAATCCAAACAGATGACCCCCATTCCGGTTCCGACTTGGTTGCCGATCCCGGATTCCTGGCTGACGTCAGCGAAGGAACCGTCGCCGTTGTTGCGAAACAGAACACTGGTATCCGGTTCGTATTCCTTGGGACTGCGATAACGGGGAAATCCGCCCACGACCAAAGGCCTGCGTTTGTCGTCGTCTGCGAAATTCAGACGCACGTAGTGAGCGCAGAAGAGATCCAGATCTCCGTCACCTTCCAGGTCCAGGAAGCAAGCGCCCGCTCCCATCTGGCTAGTGCCGCAAGCGACGCCAGCCGCCTGGGTCACGTCCGAAAACGTGCCGTCGCCGTTGTTCCGGTACAGGACGTGCGGGCCGAAGTTGGTCACGTACAGGTCCGGGAACCCGTCGTTGTCGTAGTCGCCGACGGTGACTCCCAGTCCGAACCCTGTGCACCCCAAACCGGCCGCAGCTGTGACATCCGTGAAATGCCAATCGCCGTCGTTGCGATACAGCGCGTGCCGGGGTGGCTCGTCGACGCGGCAGCCAGGCGTAGGTGCGCCGTTGCAAAAATAAATGTCACCGACACCGTCGTTGTCGTAGTCGAAAAGAGCCAATCCGGAAGCCACGGTCTCGACGATATACCGCCGTCCGCTGCTGCCGTCCGTGTGGCGAAAAGCGATTCCCGCCGACTTCGCAGCAACCTCGCGCAGCTGAATCGCGCAGGTGCGTCCTGCTTCTGCTGCGAAAACCGACTCCCGCGGCAGCCCTGGAAAGCAGCCTAGTAGCAGGCACAGTGACAGGGCGCCGAAGCGACGTGAGGACGGATTAGTTCGCCTTGAGAAGCTGTTCATAAGCCTGCCGTATTTCCGGGTTCTTCGAGTCCAGCGACAAGGCTTGCTTCAATGCCAACAGGGCACCGGGGTGATCGCCACCTGCCTGACGGGCGGCAGCCAGCAACAGGAAACCTTGCGACGAGGGAGCCAAGCTTGACGCTGCTTCCGCATGGGCGGTCGCAGACTCGTTCGAACCCTGCTTCAGGTACATTTCGGCCAACAGCAGGTGCGCGTCGGCGGCGTCCGGCCGATGTTCGACAACCCCCTGCAGCAGCCGCTCGGCCTCCGGCCAAGTTTCCGTTTCGATCAGCAAGCGTGCCTTCCGCAGGGAATGGCCCGACCGGTCCGGTTCGAGCCGAAGCAGTTGATCGAGGAATTGCAGTTCTGCACCTGGACGATTTTGGTTCTGGTAGAGCGATACCAAGGCTTGTCGCGTGGCCACGTCGTCAGGAGCAATGGCGGCTGCCCTCAACCAGTGCGCCTCGGCCATCCGCAGATCGCCGAATTGGAGGTGCAGTGAGCCGGCCACGACGTGCCGTTTGACGACGCGGGATCTTTGCGTGGTTAGATCATCGTAGCCCCTGTTCCGGTTTCTGTCGGCCTCCAATTCCGCCCCTCTCAAGGCTGCGCAACGCTCGCGGTACTCCGCTGCCTCGGCGTTCTTTCCCAGTCGGGCGCAAATTCGCGCCAGGGAGAAGTAGGGCAGAGAAGTCTCGGGATCGATTCGAATGGCCTCCTGGTGACTCCGCCGCGCCTCGTCGTAGTTGCCCAGCTCCAGATACACCTGGCCCAACCAGAAATGGTCTTCGCAAACCGTCGGAAACCGCCGTACACACTCCCGGGCCACCGGCAGTGCCTCCTCCGGTTGGCCGATCCGCAGCAGGACTTGCGTCAGTTCGCGATACGCATCTTCCAAAGCGGGATTCAACTCAATTGCCCTCCGAAACGACACGATCGCTTGCTCGTTTTCGCCTTGATCTTTTAGGATCACGCCAATCCCCACATGCGCTTCCGCGAAGTTCTGGTCCCTCGCCAAAGCCTCCTGCCAGCTCTCGAGAGCCGGTCGCTCCTGGCCGAGTTGAAGATGGGCAAACGCCAGTTGTGCGTGCGCCTCGGCGCGGTCTGGCAGAAACTCGACCATGAGCCTTCCGATGGCCAAAGCCTCCTCGTTGAGATGCTCCACCGTCTCGGGCAGCTCACCGGGCAACCGCAACACCACAGCGGCGTCCACCGGAGGCGCGCCCCTAGAAAGGGCAGAAAATTCACTCGCGTTGGGAGCTTCTCGCGGGGAATCCCTCGCGTTGCCAGGCCATAGAAAATACCCGGTGAGCCCCCCCAGGCCGGCAAAGACGCCCAGAGTTATCAGGAGAAACCGACGAAGTCGAGCCTTCTCCGCTGGTCGCCACCACCGACAACTTCCCACCACCGACAACTTCCTAACACCGACAACTTCCCACCACCTACAACTTCCTACCACCTACAGCTTCCCTCTGCGGCATCGTCCGCTCATTACCATCGTGACGCGATTTGGAGTTGATGTCCTTCCATCCTTCACTCTTTTGGAGTTACTACATGACCAACAAGAAAGGGTTTACCCTCGTAGAGCTATTGGTTGTCATCGCGATTATTGGCATTCTTGTAGCGTTGCTCTTACCCGCCATCCAGGCCGCACGTGAAGCGGCGAGGCGATCACAATGCACCAATAATTTGAAGCAGTTGGCGATTGGCAGTCAGAATTTCCATGACATTTACAAGCGGTTCCCAGTTGCCTCGTTTGAAATGAATTTTAGGGTGCAAAATTCCACCAATCCGGCGGATTTCACTGGCAACAGGAACCGCTGGAGTTATCTCGTCTCGCTGTTGCCCTTCTGCGAGCGACAGCCGCTTTATGATGATTTCCTCAACAATCACTTGGCCAAGACCACGCCATGGGATAATACCAGTGTGACCACATCAAAAATACCTACGTTCCTATGCCCTTCCGATGGTCAGGCCAATAGTGTGGCAGACGGACAACGCCAGCCGACCAGCTATCACTGCAACCGCGGTGATTACCGGTTGAATTGGGATTGGAACGAATGTCGTGGCGTGTTTGGACAGGGCGCCCAGCAATTCAAGACGGTGGCGTCGGTCACGGATGGCCTCGCAAACACGATGGCGATCGGCGAGGTGAAGTGTGGGGTTTCGGGTAGCACCAAGATTGGCCAGGCTCTTGCGACCGGTTGGGGCTTCACCAACGGCGCGGCCCCGGCCCCTTGCCTTGCGCGACAACAGGCAGACGGAACCGTATCAGGTAGCGTTTCGGGATGGGATGGGACCATGGGTTCGCGATGGGCGGATTCCGTTGCCGTCTACACGCATTGGCATGTCATTCTGGGGCCGAATGCGCCCAGCTGTAGTAACGGCTCGGAAGATTGGGGGATGATTACGGCGAGCAGCTATCATCCGGGGGGCGTCAACGTCGCGTTATGCGATGCCTCGGTGCGTTTCATCACGAATTCGATCGACGCGGGGGATCCAAACGTCGGTGAAAGCAGCCTTCCGGGATCGCCCAATCAGGGATACACCGGCCCATCATTGCGTGGCGTTTGGGGTGCTTTAGGGACAGTGTCCGGCGGAGAGACAGTCCAAAGCCAAGATCGGTGACCAGCCCATCGCCGCTAGCACCACTCACGAAACAACTCCCTCGCCCCGGTACTCCGGGGTGAGGGCCGGGGTGAGGGGTGAAGCGGCAAACGGGGAAGTTATTTGGTGAGCGTTGCTTACCGCCACGTCTGGGGTTCCGGCTGATTGGCGCGTGACGGCGCGGTCGTGATATTCGAATGCACGGAAATACGTTAGGAGAAATGATGAATCAGTTGAACTGTGGTCTGTTGTGTCGATGCGTAACGCTCTGTGCCGTCTTGTTCACAGGCTGCGCCGGCGGATCCAAGGTGGGCACAGAGCCTGTGCAGGGAGTTGTCACGTTGGACGGCACGCCCGTTGCTGAGGCAACCGTGATGTTCACTCCGGTGGCCCCAGGGCAGGGACTCTCGGCCACCGGCATGACGGACGCCCAAGGTGTTTACCGATTGTCTGCCGCAAGCAAGGCAGGCGCAACCGCGCAGGTGGGCGCCGGCACGCTTCCGGGCGAGTACTACGTCGGAGTGATCAAGTCGATATCGGAAGTGCCGATGACCCAGCAGGAAGCGTTCGAGAAGAAAATCCCCTACGTCGCGCCGCAACCGGGCCAAGCCCCCACGGTGACGGACGTCGTTCCCGTAAAGTACAACAGCCCCGAAAAGTCTGGCATCAAAGTGACCGTCAAAGCGGGACAGAACGACATCCCTATCGAGCTTTCGTCGAAGTGACTTGACCTCGCTCGCGCACCATACGAAGCCCTTGGATGTGCGATCCGGGTGACATCCTTTCCGTAGCCACGCAGGCCAGAATAACTTCCGGATTTCGTCGCATGCTGCGCGACCGGTTTGCAGGCTTGTACCGGCTTCAGCCGGCTCCCAGATTAACCTCTACGGCACCCAAGGCTGGCGGACCCTGTCGCCCAATCTCGCCGACCTCTACTGGTATCTGCTCGACCGTTTTCTCGAGTTGGTCCGCAGCAAGCAGGAAAGTGTGCCGATCGAGGAGGAAGTGGAAGTCATCGCCGTGCTGGAGGCCGGCAAACGTTCGCTGGCCGAGAAACGCGAAGTGACCATCGCGGAAGTGCTGCGATGAGCATCCAGGCCTTCGAGGAGGTCTGGGCGCATCGCAAGGAGTTAGCATGAGCCACCACATCACGCGACGCAAGTTCGCCGCCGCCGGGGCGGCGGCCGCCCTGGGACTGCCGGTGCTGGAAACGGGACGCGGTTGTGCGGCGGGCGAGATCGGCGCTCTCGTGACCAGCGGATTCTCGACGTTGCCGGTACGGCCTTACCAACTCATGTGCGTCGTCTGCCGGCTGGGCGCGGGCCACACCGACGACCTGGGCGATCTGCGTTTGACCGCGATCCTCCAGGCGGTGCGGCAGGATCCCAAGCTGCCGCTGACCCTCCGCTGCAATGTGGATACCGTGTACCGCTACCAGAATCCTGGACGCGCGGAGGACACCCCCGAGGGACAGCTGTTCAACGCGAAACGGGACTTGGACATTGTCCAGAAGTTGGGCTTGGTGCCGGGCGACTCGCGGCCGGCCATCGACCTGTTTGAACGCGTGTTGGCCAAGATTCTTCAGGCCCGCGATATCTGCGGGTACGAGACGCCGACGTCGGCCACGTGGAAGGGCTGCACCCAAGCCGGCAGCGGCAACTACGAAAAGGGCCGCGATCTGGGGATCAACGCCATCATCCCGCCGCGCGACCCGCAAGAGAAGACTCAGTACAAGCGGACGTCCGCGGCAGCCATCTACCAAGCCCCCGCACTCCAGATTCGGCCGCACCACCTGCTGTGTATGAGCTGTTTCCACGGCGGCAAGGACCAGCTCGCCCCGATTGCGGAGGACAACCTGTTCGAGGCGATCGACGTGATTCAGAAGCAGCCTGAGATCCCGGTGACCCTCATCGCCGGCGTGTGCATGATCTGTCCGCCCTGCGGGAAGTACGACCCCGCCAACAAGCTCTGCGTGGGCGGCCACAGCATGGCCTTGCGCGACCAGAAGAAGGACTTAGACGTCATGCAGAAGCTGGGCCTGAAGTACGGCGACACGCTTACGGCGCGCGCTCTCTTGCAGTTGCTCTACGAACGAATCCCGTCCACCCGCGACATCTGCGGCTACGGCGACGGGGAAGTCCGCGCGCCGGAATGGAGCATCTGCAGCGGCGGCGAGAAGGACGATGCCTATCAAAAGGCCCGTGCGGCGCGGCTGGGCATCAAAAGCTGAAGAAACTCACCCATAGGTTGCGACTCTGTCCCGACCCGCTCGCGATCGTTGTGGTAGCCGTCCCAGACCGAGAACTCGAACCAGAATCGCAGGTTCAGTTTCAGTGCCTCGCGCTGCATGAACACCAGGTTCACGAACACCACAGAGACGCGACAGACACAGAGGAGGGAACGGTGACCCTGGCAAGCTGGGTGTGAGACCGTTGCAGGACGAGGGACGCGGCGGTCAAATTGTTGTCAGTCGTCATTGACCAAGCCCATCACGTTTTCCAGCAGCGTCAACCGTAGGGCGGCAGGGTATCGCATCGCCAACAACTACGTGCATCACTGCGGCCTGGAGGACTACGGGGCCTACGGCGTCGAGGTAAGCGAGGTGCAGGACACTGTCATCGCCCACAACCTGATCCACGACACCGCCTACTTCGGGATGTGTGTCGCCGGCAGCCAGGCCTGGCGGGAGACGCCGTTCGCCAGGAACAACACGGTCGAGCACAATCACGTCCACGATGCCATGCAGGTGACGGTGGACGGGGCCGGCCTCTATGTCACCTTCGCCCATGCCGACCGGAGCTGTGTCGTCCGCGGCAACCTGCTCCACAATGTGTTCCCCAATCGATTCTCCAACCGGGATGCGGGGCCGTTCCTCGCTGCCGGCATCTACCTGGACGGCGATGCCACCGGGTATCTGTTCGAGAACAACGTCGTGTTCAGGACCTTCGGCGGGCTGTTCAATGGCAACATGGGACACAACGCGTGGCTGGAAAATGTTATCCAGAAGGAAGGTTCACCACCGGCAGAATTCATCGAAGCGGTGCAGACTCATGCCGGCCTCGAGCCGGCGTATCGGCGCGCCCTCCTGAAGACCGAAACACCTTCCTGCGACTTTCATCGGCCGCCCGGGCCGGATTGGACCGAGGTCCACGCGCCGGCCGAGGGACTGCCGGTCATTGAATTGGGCACGAATCGCCAGGCCGAGATCGGCGACGTGGTCTATGCGGTGACGACGCTCGCCGCTCCTGCCGCCCGGCCGGTGACGCTGCATTTCGGCGCTACCAGCCAGGCTCAGCTGTGGCTCAACGGCCAGCCGATCGGCTGCGTTCCCAATGTCAAAGGGCTCGGCTGCAACAAGCTGACCGTTCCGTTGGAGCTCCGATCGGGAGAGAACTGCCTGGTCGTCAAACTGCAGCGTTTCTGGGAACGCCGCTGGATGTTTTGCGCCAGCCTCAGCGACCGGATGGCACCCTGATTGGTTGTGAAACGCCCGGCTTAAGTTCCCACAGCGGTCCCCCGATAGGAAACTGCTAACCTGCCCGATAAGATAGACTGTCAAAATCACACCCTGTCACCGAGTCAAAGTCGATGTTTACCCTAAGCAAGGTATCCTTGAACAACTTCAAGTGCTTCGCGGCCCCGGCGGAGCCGAACGAAGTTGAACTCCGACGTCTAACACTGTTTTATGGGTACAACAATGCCGGCAAGAGCGCTTTCCTTCGTGGCATCTGTATGACCCTTAATTCCCTCATTGGCGACGGTCCTGAACCGCTAACCTGCGCTCTGCCGGTCTTCTCACAGGGGATGACGCTGGGAGACGTCGTCACCAAAGACAAGGGAAGCCACATTGAGATCGGAATTGAGCTGCGCCAAGAGCCTTCCCCGTCGACCACTAACCTCACCTGGCGAATCGTCGATTTGCCGGAACGCGGCACACACGTGGTGGACCGCTTCCGCGCGACGAGCGGACAAGGTGGGCGGGTGATCCTCGACGCAAGATGGCGGGCGGGCGAGGAGAGTGATGGGAGCCTGTCCCGCTCGTACGAAGTGTCGTTCGAGGGATCCTCACCAGTCTACATCGATTTTCGGTTCCACGGGCTACTGCCTACCGCAGGCGCCCAAGCCGATGTGCCGGAAGGCTTGCGGCGATTTCTCGATGCCGTTCGCAAAACGTCGCCAAAGAAGGCATTCTGGCTGAGTTCCCATCGTATTCCTAGTCGACGCTATTTTCCAAAACAACCCGCCTGGTTTGACCTGGACGCCAACGGGGATGGGTTCGAATCGCTTCTGTTTCAGTCCTGGCGGCGGCCAGCCAACTTGGCGTTGTTCGAAGCGGTCTCCGCTTGGTATGAGCGAAACCTGAAACAGAAACTGACCATCGTCGAGCACGCCAGGGAATTCGAAATCGCTTTTGCCCCTAGCGGGACGCCCTATCGAGTTAACATTTGTGACGTTGGCCAAGGGCTTCAGGAAACGCTGCCGTTATTGACGGTCCTGCACGCATACCGACTGGACGACTTCTCCATGACGCAAGTCGCCGTGGAAGAGCCTGAGTCCCACTTGCACCCGAGCCTTCATGCTGCTTTGGGACGCGAGTTCTGCTCCTTGGTTGGCCAACCGGGCGCTCCGCGGGTCCTGCTGGAAACGCATTCTCAGAACCTGCTTCTCGCGGTCTAACTTGAAATTGTCAGGAAAACAATCGCCCCACAGGATGTCCTGGTGTATTGGTTCCGGCCGCTTGGTGACGGTTCCACCCGTGCCGAGCGGGTGGAATTCGACACGCTCGGCCAGCCTACGGGCAATTGGCCACCGGGAGTCTTTGCGGACGACATTCGACAGGCGCGGGAACTGATCATCCTACAGCAAAGGCAGTTGGAACAATGAGGGTGTTTCTTGCTCCGGCGCTCTTCTCCCGGCAAGACGTCGATGCCGCAGACTTGATCGAGGTCATCTGTCATGGGTTCGACGGCAGGCACGATATCCTCACCACCACGCCCGCAGATCACGACCACGCCCGCAGATCACGATCCGATCAAGACATGGCTCGGCCAACAGGGGCACTACGTCCGGGAAAAGTGCATCCTGTCCCTGGACGCAAGTTACGTCCGGGCCGCCGAGCAGCCGAGCCTCTCGACGATCAGGATTGACGTTGCGAGCGTCGACACCTGGGGTTCTGATCCGGTGCTTTCGCTGAGCACAGCGAAAAAGCTCCTGCGACGGGCATTCAGGATCTGGTTGGAGAACGACGTCAACGACCGTAACTTCTTGCTGGCTGTGGCCAAGCAGGAGGTGCGCCAGCGGCTGCTTGAGGCGCAGAGCCAGCAATGGCTCCTGTTCGAAAACGCCGGTGGGATTGGCTCGATCCCGCAACGGGCAAAGGAGCTCGCCGCTTCGCCGCCGGACCGGCTCAGAAGCTACTTACTGTTCGACAGTGACGCCCGGCTTCCCGGACGCCCGAGCAGTCAGGCACGCAATGCCGCGTCCCGCTGCGAGGAAGGGGAGGTTTCCTTTCACCGGCTGGAACGGCGAACGATTGAGAACTACATTCCGGTACCTGCCCTGAAGCAGTGGGCTTATTCATCGCGCCCCGGACGAGAGGCGTCACAGCGGGCTGGCCGTGTAAGAGCCTATTCCAACATGGTGCCCGAGCAGCGGCATCACTTCAACCTGCGACACGGATCTTCCGGGGACCTGGACCATCCGGATTGGCCGCTAGCGGAAATCGAAACTTTATACGCGCGTGTTCCGGACGATGATCGGTCCTGGCTTCAGGACGGTCTCGGCCGCCACATCGCTTCTGAAGTCTTTGGTGAAAGCAGCCTCCCGTACAAATGGATCGTCGGCGAAGGGATTTGTGATGAGCTGGAACCCTTGCTGGAGACGATCCTCAGAAAACTGTGATAGGATCGTGGATCATGGCCGCACCGAGTTTCCTGGAAGAACCGCAGGTTGCCTACTTGAGCCGCGTCCTGGAGGACGTGAAAAGCGGCAACATCCTTATTCCGCGCTTTCAACGACGATTCGTGTGGGACGACGAGGACCGCATCAAGCTGTGCGAAAGCATCCGCGATGGTATCCCCATCGGTAGTCTCCTCGTGTGGCGTACCAGTCAATTCAAACTGGACACATTTCCCACAATCGGAGGAATCGCTGTTCCACGCCGTACCGACTTGGCGGACGGTACTGCGCGGCAGTACCTGCTCGATGGTCACCAACGCCTGGCGACGCTGTTCAGCGCGTTATCGGGCGCGCCGGAGGCTCCTTCCGAAGCGGAGGAGGAGTTCGGCCTCCGCGCAGGCGACATGTTCTATGACTTACGGCAGCAGGAATTCGTCATTGTTGATCGTGGGGAGCAGACACGGCCGGAATTGCTGCCCCTCAGCATTGTCCTCGACAGTATTGCCTTGCTGAAGTACCAGCGTGGTCTTGATGCCGGCCACGAGACGGATCGCCTCATCGGTGTGGCTGACAACTTGGCGAATCGTTTTCGCAACTACAAGATTCCCATTATTCCGCTCGTTTCTGACGACCTTGAATCTGCCACGATTGCGTTTCAGCGGATCAACAGCAGCGGCCGGTTGATGGACGACACCCACATGGTAGTGGCGCTGACGTACACGAAGGACTTTGACTTGGCCAGGGAACTCGAAAGGGTGCAGAGCGACTTGGCCAGTGTGGGTTGGGAAGAATTCGATTCTAAGTATATTCTTGCGGCGGTTCGGGCAAAATCCGGTTTGGAAATCTCGACGCCCAACGCGGAACGAACGAGCCGGGTCCTGCGGGACACGCCCGAGGTCATCGACGAGGTTGTCTCCGCCATCAAGCGGACGGCGCAGTTCCTGCGAGAGGATTGCTGTATCCCGTCCCCGGAGTTCCTGCCGTACAGCTATCAGGCGGTCATCCTGAGCTATGCCTTCCTTGTCTGTGAGACACCGAATGGAGAGACGCGGAAGGCACTTCAGAACTGGCTCTGGACGACCGCGTATACGGGTTTCTTCCGGGGTGCCCGCGACTCCGATATCGCCAAAGCCAAAGCCGCTGTGGAACGAATCGTGGGAGGCTCCCGTGAGACGGGTGTCCTGGAGCCAGCCGGAAGCGTCACATCCTCCTGCGGGAAACGGTTTGACTTCCGCGAAGCGCGGGCCAAGACGTTGACGATCCGTCTGGCCGAGAGACGCATCCGAGAGAATCCCGACCGTCGCGAAGAGCTCCTGCGTCTGATGGCGGATCAGGGCCACAAGTCCCTGGTTCGGCTGATTGATCGGCGCGAGTACAACAATATCGCGACAGCCTTCTCCGAAAACCGGCTCCTGTTGCCGTCCACCGCGTTAGGTGAATTGCGCCGTGGGCTGAAGCAGGGTCTTCTTCATGAGGATTCGTCGTTCTCGGAGCATGCGATCACGCCAGAAGCCGCCAAGGCATACCGCGCCAGCAGGTGGCCTGATTTCCTTCGCCTGCGACGCGCTGAACTCGAGCGCATCGAACGCGAGTTTGTCGAGCCCTTCGGCTTGGCGTACAAGGAGACCCGTTAACGCGGCAATTGCGGGCGCCCCTGGATCGAGCGCGCTTGTCGGGTGCCGGCGCAACTGGTACTCTGGACGGCCATCACCGGACATGGCGAAGGACACGACACAACCGGCCCGATGCTGAGGGAGCAAATGGCAAGTAAAGAAGCCACTGCCCGTATCAAGATCAACAAGCTGCTCGAAGCGGCAGGCTGGCGTTTCTTTCCGGAAGGGAGCGCGCCTGCCAACATCCGCCTCGAGCCCAGCGTGACGATCAAGTCGTCCGATTTGGACGCACTTGGCGAGAACTTCGAGAAGACAAGCAAGGGTTTCATCGACTTCCTGCTGCTCGATGCCAAGAGTTTCCCGTGCATCGTCCTGGAGGCCAAGTCGGAGGACAAGAACCCGCTCGTCGGCAAGGAGCAGGCCCGCAAGTACGCCAAGTCCCAGAACTGCCGCTTCGTCATCCTGTCGAGCGGCAACCTGCACTACTTCTGGGACCTGGAGCGCGGCAACCCCTACCTCATTACGTCCTTCCCTACGCCGGACTCGGTGATCGGCTACCAGCGGGTCACGCCCAACCCGCAACGCTTGGTCCAGGACCAAGTCGGCGACGACTACATCGTGCTGACCCAGCGCCCGAACTACCAATCCGAAGCGGCGTGGCGGAACGAGGCCGAGCGTCCCGGCTACATCCAGGCCAACAAACTGCGTTTCTTGCGGCCCTATCAGTTGCAGGCCATTCACGCACTGCAACGGGCCGTGCAGGACGGCAAAGACCGCTTCCTGTTCGAGATGGCCACGGGCACCGGCAAGACACTCATTGCCGTCGCCGTCATTAAACTCTTCCTGCGGTCGGGCAACGCCCTGCGCGTGCTATTTCTGGTGGATCGCCTCGAACTGGAGGATCAGGCCAAGAAAGCCGCCGCGGCGCTGCTGTCTGCCGACGCTAAGACGGTGATCTACAAAGAGAATCGGGACGACTGGCGGCGCGCGGAAATCGTGGTCACCACGGTGCAGTCGCTGCTGTTCAACAACAAGTACCAGCGGCTCTTCTCGCCGACCGATTTCGACTTGGTCATCTCCGACGAAGCCCACCGCTCCATCGGCGGTAACGCCCGCGCCGTCTTCGATTACTTCATCGGCTACAAGCTCGGCCTGACTGCCACGCCCCGCGACTACCTCAAACGGTTCAATAAGGCCGCGCCCACCACCCGCGACCCGCGCGAAGCCGAACGCCGACTGTTGCTGGACACGTACCGCACCTTCGGCTGCGAGAACAGTCAGCCCACCTACCGCTACTCGCTGCTCGAGGGCGTCAAGGAAGGCTACCTGAACAATCCCACGGTGGTGGATGCCCGCACCGAGATCACCACCGAACTGCTCTCCAAAGAGGGCTTCGTCATCTCGTTCACTGATGACACCGGCGAGGATCAGCAGGAAGCCTTTAAGCAACGCGAGTTCGAGAATCGATTCTTCTCGGATGCCACCAACCAACTCTTCTGCAAAACCTTTCTTGATAACGCCCTGCGCGACCCGGTCAGCGGCGAGATCGGCAAAGCCATCATCTTCGCGGTCAGCCAGAACCACGCCGCCAAGCTGGCACACATCCTGAACCTGATGGCTGACCGCATGTTCCCCGGCAAGTACCAGTCCGACTTCGCCGTGCAGGTCACCTCGGAGATCCCCGACGCCCAGCAGTTCACCATCAACTTCACCAACAATAACCTGCTCGGTTCGGCCAACTTCCTGCCCGCTTACAAGACCAGCAAGGCGCGAGTCTGCGTGACCGTGGGCATGATGACCACCGGCTACGACTGCCCGGACATCCTCAATCTCGGTCTGTTTCGACCGATTTTCTCGCCGACCGAATTCATTCAGATCAAAGGGCGTGGCACCCGCAGGCACAACTTCCTCGAACAACTTTTCGACGACAGCATCAAAGACAGCGTGAAGGAGCCGCAGAAGAAAGCCTTCAAGCTCTTCGACTTCTTCGCCAACTGCGAATACTTCGAGGAGGAGTTCAAGTACGACGAGGTGCTGAAGCTCCCCCGGCCATCAAGCAAGGGCGGCGGCGGGGACCCACCACCGCCACCGCCCGGCGGCGCCTACCAGTACCTCGGCGAGGACATCCTCGCGATGATCACGCAAGAGACCATCGGCTGGCAGGGCATGAAAATCGACCGCATGTTCTTCGAGAAATTCGAGGACACCGTGCGCGAGAATGAAATGATCGCCGCCGCCGTCGAGTCGGGACAATGGGACCGCGTCATCGACTACGTGAACCGCGAGGTCTTCGACAAACCCGAAGAGTACTACACCCTCGACAAACTGCGCAAAGCCGCCGCCGTGGACCGCCGCCTGACCCTGCGGGAGATCCTGGAGAAGGTCTTCGGCCTCATCCCGCGCTTCAAGTCCAAGGACGAACTGCTGGAAGAGGAGTTCGCCAAGTTCGTGGCCGATGCCAAGCCCGCTGAGGCCGAGGCCATCCCGGCCATCAAGACTTTCTTCAAGGCCTACGTCACCAGCGACCAGGTGCGTCACATCATCGAAAGCCGGGACTTCGCCGATCTGGCCACCAACCTGGTCTTCTCCACCCGCGACTTCCGCGCCGTGCCGGAGAAGTACCGCACGCTCATCCCTGAATACGTCAAGGACTACGTCTCCTTGAACCAGTTCGCCGCCTAAAGGATGCCATGCTCGACACCGACACCAAACGCCGCATCGACACCGCCCGCGACATCCTCGTCGGCAAAGTGCCCGACCCTAAGAGTCAGGTCGAGCAGATCACCATCGCTTTGATCTACAAGTTCATGGACGACATGGACGCCGAGAGCGAGGAGTTCGGCGGGAAACGCAAGTTCTTCGCCAAGGCGTTTGCCCGCTACGGCTGGGCCAAGCTCATGCGCTCTGGACTGGGCGGCCACGAGACTCTGAACCTCTACGCCGAGGCCATCGCCAAGATGCCGGAGAACCCCGGTATTCCGCTGCTGTTCCGCAACATCTTCAAGAACGCCTATCTGCCCTACCGCGACCCTGAAACGCTCAAGATGTTCCTGAAGGTCATCGACGAGTTCAACTACGACCATAGCGAACGGCTCGGTGACGCCTTCGAGTATCTGCTGTCCGTGCTCGGCTCCCAGGGCCAGGCCGGGCAGTTTCGCACCCCGCGCCACATCATCGATTTCATGGTCGAAATCATCGATCCGAAGAAGACCGAGACCGTGCTCGACCAAGCCTGCGGCACCGCCGGGTTCCTGATCTCGTCCTACAAGCACATCCTCAAGGCCAACACCGACGCCAAGGGCAACAGTACCCTGACTCCGGATGAAAAGGGCCGCCTTGCGCAGAACTTCAAGGGCTACGACATCTCGCCCGACATGGTGCGCCTGTCGCTGGTCAATATGTACCTGCACGGCTTCGTCGACCCGCACATCTACGAGTACGACACGTTGACCAGCCAGGACCGGTGGAACGAGTACGCCGACGTGATCCTCGCCAATCCGCCCTTCATGTCGCCGAAGGGGGGTATCAAGCCGCACAACCGCTTCTCGGTGCAGTCCAAACGCAGCGAGGTGCTGTTCGTGGACTACATGGCCGAGCATCTGACGCCCACGGGGCGCGCCGGCATCATCGTGCCTGAGGGGATCATCTTTCAGAGCCAGACCGCCTACAAACAACTGCGCAAAATGCTGGTGGAGGAGTATCTGGTCGCCGTCGTCTCGCTGCCGGCGGGCGTGTTCAATCCCTATTCCGGCGTCAAGACCACGATCCTGATCCTCGACAAGACACTGGCCAAGAAGACCGGCACCATCGCCTTTTTCAAGGTTGAGAACGACGGTTTCGGACTCGGCGCCCAGCGGCGCGAGCTTAACAAGAACGACCTGCCGCAGGCCCGGGCCGAGATCGCCAAATGCCTGCGCCGCCTGCGGGCGGGGAAGTCCGTCGGCGACTTCCAGCCCACGCTTGGCCTCATTGTGGAGAAGGAGAAGATCGCTGCGAACGGGGACTACAATCTGAGCGGGGAGCGGTATCGGGAGGGGGCAGCGCAGCGGCACGTCTTTCCGTTGGTGCGGATCGGCGATATATGCACGATCAACCCTCGCAAAAGCCAGTTGGACGATTTATCTCCCGATACGCTTGTTTCGTT
>JAPLNJ010000769.1 GCA_026692885.1 Planctomycetota bacterium
CATTGCCAAGTACGCTGGTTGGCAACTGCGTTTGCTCCAACGGCGAAAGGATTTAGAAGGCCGCGCCAAAGGACTGGGGCAGCTTGGGCCTGCGGTTGGTCCGTCCCCTGCTGTCGACCAGATGGCAGTAGGAAAAGCGTACTTTCGGGCCGCCGACTACGAACAAGCACGAGCGGCTTTTCAGAGGATTCCCCTGGAACACCAAGAGGTGCAGGACGGTTTGTTGGTGCAGTACATGATTGCCACGTGTCTACGGAATCAGGGGAAGCTTGACGAAGCCATGCGGCTATATTCCGAAATCGTCAACGCGAAGTTGAAAGGGGACGAAACCGTCGCCAAGTATGCCAGTTGGCAGTTGCAGCTGATGCAATGGCAAAAGGATCTGCGAGTCCGGGCCGAAGAACTGAAAATGGAGCAGCCTACGTCCACGCCCGGCTCGCCTGCACCACCGTAAGCGGCTCCTTCCTTACGGGGTTCGGCGCCGGTGTACGATCCCGCCGAAATCGACGGCCGGAGATTTCCCGCTCCGATTCTGCTAGCGGTTTCAAAGACGCGAGTCACTCTGGTGGTCGTTTTGCTTGATCAGGCAGACTTCGGTCCCGCCCGCACCATAATGGACCTCGGTCATGTGCGCCCGCATCAGCAGGATGCCGCGCCCCGTTGGCAGAAGCCGACGGCTCGGCTGGGTCGGGTCGGGCACTACTGACGGCTGGAAGCCGGCGCCCTGATCTTGCACGCGTATGACCACGCGATTGGGGGTAACGCTAAAACGCACGGTGATGCGTTTGGTGCGGTCACCGCGGTTCCCATGTTTGACCGCATTTGCAAATGCTTCGGCCAGCGCAAGTTGGACGTCAAAGATGGCGTCCTCGTGATACTCGCAACGGGTCAATTCTCGCAGAATCATCTGCTCCGGCTCGCAAGTCGCCTCCAGCGTGCTCTCGATCTCGATGACCTGGAGGGGTGCTTCGGCGGCGTGATCGAAGTTCATGCTGTCCACTGGCCAAGTGTTTTGGGCGGAAGACGTTGGGATTTCCCACGCCCCCAGTCGATCCAGACCAATCCGTCACAAACGCACCAACGAGCAAGCTAAAAATGCGTCACCGCGAGCTCGACGGTATCGTAGATGTTGAACATCTTGTTCAGCGTCGTGATCTGGAATACTGCGTAGATTCGCGGTCGAAGGTCGGACAGGATCAGTTTCCCATTCTTCTGTTGCACTGCTTTCTGAACGTTTATCAGCATCCCCAGCACAGCGCTGGAAAGGTATTCGACATTCTTAAAGCTCAGCAGGAGTCGAATCGTTCCCTCGGTATCCACCAGACGGAGTAGCCGGTTCTGAATGTTCCCGGCGGCCAGCTCGAAGATCTTGGGGTCACGGAAATCCACAATGTGGACGCCGTCCTTAACAGCGATAGTCAAGTGAGACGATTCCTCCGACATCTGAGAGCTCCTGATAGGGGACTTTATCAAGAGTGAAAGTCTAGCTCTTGCCCGATCCGTGTCAAGCTGGACATGTTGCTAGCTGCCCGCGGGTAGCTTTGTCGTAGAACGGATTTCAATCCGTTCCGTGAAGCGGAATAAATTCCGCTCTACGAAAAGACAAGCCGGATATATTGCTAGCTGCTGTCGTCCGGCCACCGATACGGGCGCCAATTCGTCTTGACGGGCGGCGGGAATTAGAGAAAATACGCCCCCCTTCTCTCGAAGTCCTCGCAGTCCGTCACCAAGAACAATGCTTACGAAGGAGACGATATGCCGAAACCGGCGATCGAATCGACCCCGAGCTGGAGCGTAGCACTGGTCCTGTTGCTCGCCTGCGGGTGTGCGCCGTATCGGCTGGAAGTTGGTCCCCAATTCGCCCGAGACGATGACCAGGATCGGTTCAAGAACCGCGTCGAGGCCGTGCTGACAGAACGTCTCAAGAACGCCAGCGAGGCCGAAGCGTTACCGACCAGGGTCGGGACCGGGGTGACCGATGGCGATCGGAAAAAAGCCGTTGTCACGCTGACTCAGCACACCGCGAATCCCAGCGACGCAGATCGCCGGGAGGCTTCCAGGGTTTCGTTGCCGTCGACGGCGAACGTCGCCGAGGGCCCAGACGACGCCGGGTTCGAGGGTGCTCGCAAGCCGGCCGCACCACGAAGTGCTCTTGCGGATTCGAAAACAGCCACGTCGGCCCCGGCACGTCTGTTGCCGAGTCCGGGCGACCTCGCATCCGGGCGCCCCGGGGACCAGGACTCTGCCGCGGTCCACGATTCGCCTGTAACTGACCTGGATCGTGAGTTGCGGCTTCTCAGGGCCGAACGCGAAGCGTGCCGACAACCGCGGGAGGAGTCGCTGGCGAAGATGACCCAGCCCGAGACGCCCGGTGCGGCGGACGCTAACAGCTCGGGAAATGCCGCGGAGTCCCAGCGACGTCAACTGCACGAGTTGTTGAACCGGCTCGCTGCCGAAGGTCTGAAACGCAAGACGGATCTGACGGTGGCAGGACCGTCCCCATCCACGCCGCCGACCAGCGGACAACGCCTGCCGTCCGGGCCTGGCACCAGCGCCAACTCAGCAGCAAGTCCGCTGGTCTCACCCGCGATTCGCAAGCCATCCAGCCCGGCCGGTGCGATCCGCACGCCGCCTGGCCCCACCGCCATCGGGGCCGAGGATCCGCTCGCCGCTGGGAAATCCCTCT
>JAPLNJ010000770.1 GCA_026692885.1 Planctomycetota bacterium
ATCATGTGTGCTTTTCCGGCACGTGGGGGAGCAGTACGCTGAAAGGATCGGGTTGAAGGCCATCTTCCGAGCACAGAAAGGGAGGACCACCGTGGCTGATCTCCAAGACGGCGAATCCATCGAAATGCAGGGCTCCGGCGCGAAGCCCTACGTGGCGAAGAACGTCGGCGGAATGTACTCCTGCACGTGCCCGGCCTGGCGGAATCAATCAACAGCGATCGAGCGGCGCACCTGCAAGCACCTCGGAGTTGCGGGGCGAGGAGGCGGAACCCCGCACGACATGAGTCTCCACCGTGACCTGTTGTTGATCGACTTTCCAGAAGTTAAGATGGCCACCACACGCGGTGGTTGTCATCTGCGCCTCCATTCATTGTTCAGGTGGTTCTGGACTACTCACTTAAACCCGAGTGGAGGCTGCTTGTTTCGCGGCGTGGTGCGCAATCTGAGCTTGACTCGCAATTGCGTGAGTACGCACCCTCTTCACGTCCCGATTGGCGGACTTTTACATGCTACTTCAAACTGCTCAACGATTCCTGGCCATAGCTCTTGGCGTGGTCTTTTTTCTGGCCGGCTGCTCGAAAGGGCCGCACGCGAAGTCCGTTCCAGTGGTCGAAGTCAAAGCCGAGACAGCAACAGCCGTCGAGGTCGTGCCTCTGCAGCTTGGAGATTCTGACTGGCCGCAATGGCGCGGACCACGCGGCGATGGCACCGCCGCCGATCAAGACGTCCCGGTGTGCTGGGATGAGACAACAAATGTGGCATGGACGGCTGATGTTCCCGGACGCGGACATGCGTCGCCTATTGTCGTCGGTTCTACCGTCTATCTGGCTTCGGCGATTTCCGACCAGCAGAAGCAGGTTGTGATCGCATTCGACCGTGCGACAGGGAAGCGTCGCTGGGAAGCTGCCGTACATGAAGGCGGTTTCCCCGACCCTTCAGAGATTCATCAGAAAGGTAGTCAGGCAAACGGAACGTTGGCTTCAGACGGGCGACGAGTCTTCGCAGTTTTTTTCAATTCGGAACGGATTATTGCGACGGCCCTTGATCTTGACGGCAAGCATTTATGGCAGCAGGAAGTGGGCGCGTTCAGTTCCAAGTTCGGTTACGCCCCGTCGCCGATCCTCTATAAGTCAATGGTGATCGTTAGCGCCGACAATTGGGGTGGCGGCTATATTGCCGCGCTGCACCGTGAAACGGGTGAGATCGTCTGGCGTAAGAAGCGGCCGGCCATTTCCACGTATTCTTCGCCTCTGGTGGCTTCCGTCGGCGGGCGCGATCAGCTGGTGATCAGCGGTTGCAATCAGCTCGTCAGTTACGCCCCGGCCACCGGCGATGAACTCTGGTCCTGCAAATCGATTGCGGAGGCCACCTGCGGAACTCCGGTTACCGACGGGTCGGCGATTTTCGCTAGCGGCGGATACCCGGAACGTCAAACCATCTGCGTAGACGGCTCGGGGCAGACAGTGTGGAGCAACAAGACCAAAGTCTACGAGCCATCCCTGGTCGCCACAGGCGAACACCTCTTTGCAGTGACAGACGAGGGAGTTGCCTTGTGCTGGTCAGCCAAGACGGGCAAAGAACTGTGGAAACAACGTGTAGGCGGTGCGTTCAGCGCATCGCCGGTTGTCTGCAAAGGCATGCTCTACGTGCCCAACTTGTCCGGTGAGACCATCGTCTTCAAAGCAATAGGCGAGGCCTATCATGAGGTGGCTCGAAACCGACTAGGCAACGACAGTTATGCGAGTGTTGCCGTGAGTGGCAACGAACTGTTCATGCGGGTGGGCGGCGGCGAGGGCAACGAACGCAAAGAGCGACTGGTCTGCATACGGCAGCCGTGAATTCATTGCCGCGTGGAAAAGAGCTGTCGCAATTCGTAGCATGTCCGGATCACCGGTCGAAAACGTGCGGGTCCAGGCGTTGACGGGCGGACCGACTGAGGTCCCATGGACGCATGATCGCGTGCGTCGACGTGGCGACGCTACTGCCCGTCGATTTCGAGCTGACCGGGACGCAATTCGCGCTGAAGACCTGCCAGGGGCTGAGCAGCCTTACGCCGCTGCCGGACGACATCCGCTCCGTGCTCCCCGCCTTCACTCGCGCCGGTTGTCGTCGCACGCAGTGGCCGCCCAGAGCGGAGTAGGTCTGGCACACACGTGAGATTGTGTTGGATAGTGGAGGCTGCCGAGACAGGGGTTGCAGTGTTTAGGTTGGGAACCAGATCGTAACGGAAAGGAAAGAACATGTATCCGCTCGAATCCGGGAATACAGACGAGAGGGAACGCCAGGCAGGCCCGGTTGCCGGTGGGCGCCGGGAATTCCTCCGGCAAGTCGGGACGGCCCCTGTCGCGCTCGCCGCAGCTGGTGCGGCCTACGGCGCCTCGGCTGTCGCGGAGACGCACACCTTGCCGCAGATCCGGCTGGGCGAGCACTCGGTTTCGCGGCTCATCTGCGGCGCGAATCCATTTAAGGCGACTTCCCATCTGTCGGTATCTCTCAACCAGCACATGCGGCCGCTCAAGAAGCTGCTCGACCACGTGCCCATTCCCGTGAGCGAGGTGTACTTGACCGAAGACCCACCGCGCATGTTTCAGGCGATCCGCAACACAAAACGCCCTTGCTTGGCGTTCAAGATTCTCGCGGCGGGAAGGTGCTCCTGGCATCGCGAGTGGGTCGAGCGGGCTTTCCGTCAGACCTTCCAGTCGATCAAGCCCACGGACGCCGTCATCGTCGGCATGTATAACGAGTTCAACGACGAGCCAGCCGAGAATGCCGAGTTGGTCCGCCGCTACGGAGCGTGATGGAAACCGGAAGACTACGGGGACCCAGGCACCGCAGGACGCGAGGTCCGGAGTGTTGAAATCACGCGATCGTTGTCTTCCGCAGGCCCTGATGCTACCAGCCAGGAAAGGTGAATCATGGTTCAGTCGACCTTCGTGGGCATCGCCGCACTGCTAGTCACCCTGATAACTGCGTCCGACGACGTGCAGCCTATCGCCGAACAACGCGACGCAGAAACCACAGCCGCAACTTCGTTCTTCCCCTTGGGCGTCTACTGGCCGTGGGAGACCACCGGCGTGGTCGGTCAGGGTAGCGAGCGAGTTGCCAAACTGGAGCCGTTCCTGATTCAACGCCTCGATCAACTAGCGGCTCACCACGTGAATATCGTGTGGACGGTCAACGGACCGGATTCCGTCGCGGAACTGGAATTGCTCTGCCGGTTGGCGGAGCCAAGGAAGATTCGCATCATTGCCGGAAGTGGCTGGTGGGCCATGCACCCGGGCAACGCCAATGACCAGTGGGCGCAGGTTGCCGTGGCCCATCTCCAGAAGGTTTGCCAGGAACTGGCAGGGAAGCCTCGCCCGATGGCTTACACCATTGCGGACGAACCCAGCGGCGGCCACCTGGCGGCTTTCGGTCGCTATGCGGCCGCGGTCAAGGCCGCCGGAATACCCGCCACCACCACCGTGATGCACGGCGACATCGAAGCGGCCGCAGACAAAGCCGCCACGCTTCCCTGGTTGTCCGTGGACTTCTATCCGTTCTTCGGCAGTACACACGGTCCGCGTGGCGACAGTTCGTACGCTTGGTTTGATCGTATCGTGCGGAGGATCGTGAAGGCCACTCAGCAACACGAGCAGACGCCTTGGGTGATGGCGCAAGCCTATCAGGAGATCTGGGGACCGTCCCGTCTGGAACCGGACGGCCAGGTGACTGTGCTGCCTGGCGGCGGTCAACACTGGTTACTGCCCACGCCCGCCCAAATCCGCTGGCAGGCTTGGACGGCCGCCGCCCTGGGCGCCAAGGGGATCTTCTTCTTCGCCTATGGCGTCCCGTTTCAGCCAAATCCTAAGGCCGACCCGATCAAGGAGCCCTGGGCCGTCCAAAAGGAGACACCCACGGGCGGGCCGACATCGCTGGTGTCCTATCCCGACTTCCACCCAGGTCCGCAGCTACAGGCCATGGGCGAAGTCTACGCGGAGATCCAGCCGCTGGCCGCGCAACTTCTCCACCTGCGCCCAGCCGACGAGGAGCAACAACTGATCGGGTCGGCCGAATCGCCTGCGTTTGCCGGTGACATTGTGAACCTGCTCGTGGATACGACCTCTAAGGATCTATACGCTGCTGTCGTGGCATCCCCGAAGCGTGAGGCAGCGTCCTTGCCGTTGCGACTGAGTCCGAACGTCGTCCGGTTGATCCCCCAGGGCGCTGCTCCTCAGCTTGGCCCGCTGACGGCTGGCCCTGCACCCTTTCAAACCGCACAGATCAAGCTGGCACCCGGCCAGGGTGCCCTTTATCGCCTGGAGATCCAGCAGCGGTTCTCGCGAAGGGTCGTGTTCCACGAGGACTTCGCCGCCGAGGACTGGGCAGCCCGAGCGGCCCAGATGCAGAACCTCAAGGCGCAAGGGGAGCCGGGCAAGCCGCGGAACGTCCAGGCCACGCGCGGTGAGCCCAACATCTGGGACAAACCCTTTCCGCCCAGCGACTGCTTTGTGCTCTACGACCTCCAGCGACTGCTCCCCGCGTTGCCCAAGGCCGACGCCTATCGGCTCTTGGAGTATCGCGGTTGGGGTGGGCCGATCGCAGGCCAAGGGATCTACATCTGGGCCGGGGCCGATCCGACTGAACTGCAGCCGCTGGTCTCCTGCGCAGCGTTGCAGCCCGCGGTCCAACTCCTGCCGGAACACCGTTACTTGAAGATCGCGGTGTCTTTCCGGCAGGCTGAGCCGCACTACGCGGGTTTGACCTCGTGGGCCGTTGTCGACTGGTTGGCGAAGAATCCGTAACTGGGCACGTGATCTGTGAAGGTAAGTCACTCTTCGCGAAGGTGTTCGTATGAAAACGAGATGTCGCCGCAACACGATCCCGATACTCCTTCTGTTGTTGTTCTTGTCTGCCGTGGGCCACGTCGCGATGGTAGGGGCTGCCGCTGCGGAGGAAGTCGTCCGACTGGAGGATCTGCTGCGAGAAATGGTCGATCACGACACGTTGGCCCGGATGCCGCAACCGGCCTACACCCAGCAGCAGGGCAGCAGCTACAACCGAGCATCCAAGGCCAAAGGACAACCGGGCTGGTTTGCGGATTCGGATGGGACGGGATTCCTCCGCACCGAGGTGATCGGCGAGCGTACCGAGTGGGTACTCATGGACCACAGCGGCCCGGGTTGCCTGACGCGGATGTGGAC
>JAPLNJ010000771.1 GCA_026692885.1 Planctomycetota bacterium
ACCATGGCGAACCCCAGCCACTCAAATGGCCGTCCACCGTATCATCGTTCGGATGCCTGGATTTGTGCGGTTTTCCCAAGCTGGCGTTCTACCTGCACCAAGCCCTGTGGGTAGAAGATCGCCCCGTTCTGCACCTCGTGCCGCACTGGAACTGGCCCGGCCAGGAAGGGAAACCGATCAAGGTCATGGCGCTCGCCAACGCCGACTCGGTCACGCTGACCCTCAACGGCAGAGTCCTGAGCGAAAAGCCCGTGGACAAGTTCGACATGGTTTCGTGGGAGGTGCCCTACGAGCCGGGCCGTCTGGAAGCGACGGGCAAGAAGCAGGGCCAGGAAGTCTCGCGCTGCATCGTCGAGACCACCGGCGAACCCGCCTCCCTGCGGCTCACGCCGGATCGCAAGGCTTTCGCCGGCGACGGCTGGGACGCGTTGCCCGTCACAGTCGAAGCGCTGGACAAGCACGGACGGCCCGTGCCGACGGCGAACCTGCCGGTCGAATTCGAAATCACCGGGCCGGGCGCGATTATCGGTCTGGGGAACGGCAATCCGAATTGCCATGAGCCGGAGAAGGGCCATCACCGTAGCTTGTTCCACGGCCTCGCGCAAGTCCTCGTACAGAGCCAGCGCGGAGGTTCCGGGGCGTTGGTGCTGCGCGCCACGGCCGGCGGCCTGCAGCCGGCCGAGACGACGATCGACGTGACCGCCACTCCGGAACGGCCGGCGGTCGCCAAAGTGCGGCGGGCCTCCTCGCGGAAGTAGTCAGCGGTCACGAGATTCTGGTCAAGGATCTGGAGGACGGTTCGCACGTAATCGGTTTGTTCAACGCGCGGGGTCAGAGAATTGGGCCGCGCGTTTGGACCCGATAATTGCCGTTTAGAAAGCCGTCCTCGAAGTTGGTCAACTCCCGGCCGATCTGCTTCATCCAGGGGTGACGGCCGTGCTATAGTAGTGCGTTCGCGACGGATTTTCGACCGCAACCCGCCGCCGTCCAGTCTCTCGCGCCGTGGCCGACAGCTCGCTGGCCACAGTTGCCAGACGAGGACACCCGCAATGCCGGTCCCGTCTTGGCTGGCCCAGAAAGCAACCGCAAGGATCCGACGCATGAAATCACTCCTCCTCACCGCCCTGCTGCTGGCACCGCTGGCCGGGACGTGTCCAGCCGCCGAGGCGCGCCGTCCCAACGTTCTGTTCATCATCGTGGACGATCTCACCACCACGCTCGGGTGCTACGGCGATCGCGATGCGCGCACGCCGCACATGGATGCACTCGCCGCGCGCGGCGTGCGATTCGACCGCGCCTACACCCAGTTCGCGCTGTGCAATCCGTCGCGATGTTCGTTCCTCACCGGCTGTTATCCGGAACGTACCAAGGTTTTCGATCTCACCACCAGTCTCCGCGTGGGACTTCCGGACGTGGTCACGTTGCCGCAGTTGTTCCAGCATGCTGGTTACACCGCGGGGCGCATCGGCAAGGTGTTCCACGTGCCGGATCCACAGACCACGCTGGACGTGGAACTCGGCGCGCCGCTGCAGAAGGACGGGCAGATTCTCAACGAGGCGAAACTCGCGGAACGTAGCGAGGGCGACTTGTCCGACCCGCCGCACAAGTCTGCGAAGGAGGGCCATCTCTACAATCGCTGTTACGCCTCCTCGCCGCATCCCGATCCCGACTTCACGGACTACCAGATCGCCGACGAGGCCATCGACACGTTGGAGCGATTCCAGGAGCAGCCCTTCTTCCTCGCCGTGGGCTTCATCCGTCCACACACGCCCTACGTCGCTCCGCAGAGATTTTTCGATTTGTTCGATCCGCAGACACTGGTGATGCCGGCCTTCTATCAACCGGACGGCGAGAACCTCGCGCGCATTCCCAAGGCCGCTTTGCGTCCGAACAACAACATCTTTCGGTTTCAAGCACCGACACCGGGCGAAGCGCGCGAAGCCCGCCGCGCGTACCTCGCGTCGACCGCCTGGGTGGATTCGCAGGTCGGCCGGGTGCTCGCGAAGCTCAAGGAACTGCACCTGGACGAGAATACAGTCATCCTGCTAACCGGAGACCACGGCTATCAACTCGGCGAGCACGGCCTGTGGGCGAAGCAGACGCTGTTTGAAGAGGGCACGCGCGTGCCGCTGATCGTCACCGCGCCGGATGTGAAGCCGGGCGTGTGTGCGGGCCTCGTCGAACAAGTGGACATTTACCCCACGCTCGCCGGACTCGCGGGTCTGACCATCCCGAAAGAGGTCCAAGGCGCCACGCTGCAACCGCTGCTGGCCGAGCCCAGCGCCAAGGGCAAACAGGCGGTATTCAGCACGATGGTTTCCACGCACACGAAATTGATCGGCCACAGCGTACGCACCGATCGTTTTCGCTACATCGAGTGGGATGAAGGCCGCGGCGGCCGTCAGCTTTACGACCATCAAAGCGATCCACACGAGTTGGCCAACCTGGCGGACAAACCGCTGCAAGCCGAGCGCGTGCAACGCCTGTGCGGCCGGCTGAGCGCGCACTTGCGTGCGGTGGGAGACGGGGCTTCCGAATAAGCCCATGCAGTTCCCGACACATGCAGTTCCCGACGCCCTTTCCTCTCCCAAGAATCCCTGTCACACTCGTTCCTGGCCCTGCGCTTCGCAGTCCCTTCCACGTATTTTCAGGAATTGTCCATGGGAAACGTTCAGGCGATGACGATCGTAGCGGCACTGGTCGTCTCATGCACGGTCTGTAGGGGGGAAGGCCCTGTCCAGTACCTGCCGACCAGGGAGAGTCTATCGCGACACCGTGTCCCGGAGTGGTATCAAGACGCCAAGATCGGCTTTCTTCGCCGGTCAGGCTGGGCTGGGCGTGGCGTTCCAGATCTTCACGTTGTCGAACAGGGCCGCGCCGGTCACCGGAAATCCGAAATCCTTCTTGTCCTGGTTGGGATGGGGAATCGACAGGAGGGCGTTCACTTCGCTGCTCCTCTCGAGCACAGCACCTTGCCGTCGAGCGTGCTGAGGTAGAGCCGGTCGTTGGCTGCCGAAAGACCATCGAAGACAGGCATGGCGGGCAATTCGGATTCGGAAATCTGACTGCCATCGGCGGCGTTCACAATTCGCAAGTACACTCCCTTCTGGCCCTGGAAACCCGCGCGGGCTTCGGGCTCGTTCTTAAATGCCAGCAAGTTCGGGTCCTTCTCGCCCAGATCGCGCGGGCCGGCCACCGCCAGCCGGTCCTTGCCGAGCACCATCGCGCGCACGATCAGCGATTGGGGGTCGGTCCAGAGCGACTCGGCTTGGCTCGACGGTTTTCGCTTCCCTGACTTGGCGGCCGGGCGCGCTTCGCTAGTACGATTCATGCCGAATAGCCGGTAGGTGTCGGCCCGGTGCCCGACGGGGCCGCCAGCCAGTTTTTCGCGACCGTAGCCGTACACCGTGTCGCTGTTGAAGCACAGAATCTGGCCGGACGGGAACGTGTTCGCGGCGTTGGCTCAGCCGCCCCAGCCGGCGCCCGGCATGTCTTGGCCGACGATCCAATACGTCCGGACGAACCAGTCTTCGCCCAGCAGACCGGTGATCGAGAACAGATGCGGTCGCGTCGTCTCCGTGCGATTGCCGGCGCGGTCAAAGGTGAAGTATTTCAGGAAGACCAAGTCGCCGCCCCCAGAGAGGATGTCGGCGGTGGTGCCTTCCATGTTGAATTTGGCTTCGGACACGAGTTGGTCGCCCGTGTCGGGATCGAGGTGGTAGAGCGTGGTCTTGGAAATGAATCGCTCGGAAGCTTTGTTGCGGTAGCAGCGATGGTGAGGACAACGTGCCATCGGCGGCGAGAATCTCTTCCGTATAGTCGGTGCCGACGTATTCTCGCACCGGCTGGCCGGTCGCGGCGTCCAGCGCCACCACCGGCGCATTTAGGCTCGTCGTGACGTAGACGCGGTCGCCCACGGCCACCAAGCGGCGCGGCAGGTGCGCCGGCCCGGAGCGGAAGTGACGCAGATGATCCACCCACGCGCCGAGAGGCCGTTTCCACAGCAGCGTGCCGTTGAAGGCATCGCGGGCGACCAGGTTCCAATCGCCCAGGAACCGGATCGAAGCTAGCGGCGCCTCGTCCACGATGTAGAAGATGCGGCCCCCGGCGGTGACCGCAGCACTCATACTGGCTTGGGCTTCTTCATACAGGGTCCTTTCTGTTCCTTACCGTCCGCCGAAGCAGACGGCACGACCGTCGCGCGTCATAGCTTCTTCGGCTTCTCCGTCCCGGCCAGACAGACGACACGATGTGGTTCTCACGGTCGGCTCCGCCCGCGGGCCTGCGTTTCCTCCAACAGCGTTTTGAGTTCTTTCACGATCTGCGGTTGATCAAAATACAAGTTCGTGGTCTCAGCCGGGTCCTGCTCCAAGTCATAAAGCTGCCCCGGCGCGTTGGGCGCGGTGTCCTTCAGCGCATAAGGTTGCATCGGCCCGCGATCGTAGGCGTTGCCGCCGGAGCCGCGGTGGTCGAGGTACTTCCACGGCCCGCGGCGGATGGCCAGCGACAGATTCATCGTTTGGTGAAGGAGGTAGGGTCGGATCGGCTTGCCGCCATCCTCGCTGAGCAGCGCGGGCAGCATGTTGAAGCTGTCCTCCGCGGCGTCCGGCGGCAGCTTCGCGCCGGTGAGCGCCGCGCACGTCGCCATCACATCGGTGAGGCAGAGCGGCTGGTGACTTGTGCCGCCCGTTTTGATGCGGCCCGGCCAGCGGGCGATGAAGGGCACACGGTGGCCGCCTTCCCACTGGTCGCGTTTCACGCCACGCCAGGGGCGTGCGCCGTCGTGCCGGTAGTCGCTGCGCATGTGCACGACGGTGGTCACCTCCGGCCCGTTGTCGCTGGTGAAGATCACCAGCGTGTTGTCCGCCGCCTTGATTTCTTCCAGCGTCGCCATCAACTCGCCGACAAGGTGGTCAAGTTCGTAAATGAAATCTCCGTGCGGCCCCGCCTTCGTTTGGCCCTGGAAATCACGGCCCGCAAAGGAGGGCAGGTGCACGGCCTGCGTCGAGTGCAGCAGGAAGAACGGTTTGTCCGGATGCTGCTTCGCGTGCTGGCGCAGGAACGCCTGGCTCTTCTTCAGGAAGACCAGGTCCACTTCTTCCAGGTCGAAATCCGGCGCAATCATGCCCGGCCGGCAGTCGTGCGAATAGGGATGCTCCGGCAGGCGCGACTTGTCCACGATCTTGGTCGGCGGCACGGGAACGCGGTCGCCTTCGATCCAGGCGTAAAGAAAATCGGTCGTCGGGCAGCAGGCGGTGCCGAAGAAGGTGTCGAACCCGCGATGAATCGGCGCGTCGGGGATCGCGCGCGAAAAGTCCACCTGCTCCACGCCCTCTACGTTGCCTTTCGTGACGCGATTCCCCGCGTGGTCGAGGAACGTCAGGCCCACATGCCACTTGCCAACCATGGCGGTGGCGTATCCCCGCTCGCGCAGCATTTGCGGCAAGGTGAGCTGCTTCTCCGTGATCAGGCACGGCCCGCCGACGCCGACGAACACGCCGCAGTAATTGATACGGAACGCCATGCCTCCGGTGAGCAGGCTGTACCGCGTGGGGGTGCAGACCGTCGAGGGCGAGTGCGCGTCGGTGAACCGGATGCCGTCCCGCGCAAGCCGGTCGATGTGCGGCGTCGCGACCTTCGCCGCGTCGTTGTAGCAACGCACATCGCCGTAGCCGAGGTCGTCGGCGAGGATGACGACGATGTTCGGGCTGTTGTTTTCAGCCGCCTGCGCCGCTACCACGGAAGCCAACAACAGGGCAGCGAGGAGTGTCAGCGGGCGTCGCATGGCATCAGTCCTTTGGCACGAGACTCTTCCACCACGTGGGATCGGGCTGCCAGCCGGGTTCGAGATAGGCGGCGTGCGCCTGTTCGAGACGGGCCTTCTGGGCTTGCGCGGCTTTCCGGCTTTGCTCGGCCCAGGCCGCGTTGTATTCGGGATAGGGCTGCGGGATTTTGGCGCCGGTCTCCTTGAGCCAGGCTTGCAGTTCCGCCCAAAGTTGCGCGGAGCGTGCCGCTTCCTGCGGAGCGAGATCGCGTTGTTCCCCGATGTCGTCGGGCAGATAGTACAGTTCGTGGCGGTTGTCTTCCCAATAGTAAATGAGTTTCCAGTCGCCCTTCTGAATGATGGACGACGGTTCGCCGCCTTGATTGCCGTAATGGGGATAATGCCAGAAGAGCGGACGCGGCGCGAACTCACCGCCCTTCAGCAACGGCACCAGACTGGCGCCATCCATGTGCTGTTGCGGCGCCAACGGCAAACCGGCCAGTTGCAGAATGGTGGGATAGAAATCGTTGTGGATCACCGGCGTGCCGCAGGTGCTGCCGGGCTTGGTGACGCCGGGGGCCTTGATGTAGAAAGGCACGCGGAGGCCGCCTTCCCACTGCCGGCCCTTGCCGCCGCGGTAGGGCAATTGGGAGGAGCTGAAACTGTCGCCCGAGGTCACGCCGCCGTTGTCGCCGGTGAAACAGACGACCGTGTTGTCCGTCAAGCCGAGTTCGTCAAGCCGTTTCAACACCCGGCCCACGGCAGTGTCCATGTTCTCAATCAAGCCTGCGTAGATCGGGTTGTCCTGCCCTTGGCGGACCGGCAGGGTGCGGTCGATTTGGAAACGTTCCGCCGGGGGCGGCAGCTTGGACGCCTTGTCCCGATACTTGCTCCACAGCGGCTTGGTCGTCTGGATCGGACCGTGGACCGCGTAGAACGACAGGTAGGCCAGAAACGGCTTGTCCTGATGCTGCTCGATGAAGGCCATGGTCTCGCTGGCCAGACGCTGGGTCAGCGATTCACCCGGCGGACCGCTGGGCAGGTTGGGATTCTGCCAGGGCGAAAAGTAGCCGCCCATCGGGCTGCCCGCGTCCCAGCCGCCCTTGTTGATGTCGAAGCCGTGGTCCTCCGGCCAGGACCCCTGGCTGCCCAGATGCCACTTGCCGGCGAAGAATGTCGTGTAGCCGGCCTGTTTCAGGGCCTCGGCCAGCGTGGTGTCCGCCGCCGGCAGCTTGCGGACGTAATCGGGCACCAGCAACTTGGTGTGCCGCTGCTTGGCGAAGCCTTCCCCGACGCCAGCGCCAATCCAATCCGTGATGCCGTGCCGGGCCGGGTATTTGCCCAGCAGGATGCTCGCGCGCGACGGACTGCACACCTGACAGGCTGCGTAGCCCCGCGTGAATCTCATGCCGCCGCGGGCCAGGGCGTCAATGTGCGGCGTTTCGTAGAACGTGCTGCCCTCGATGCCGACATCCTGGATGCCGTAGTCATCCACCAGGATAAACAGGACGTTGGGTTTGTCCGACCGCTGAGTTGCCGCGGCGGGCAGCGCTGCCATCAGCGTAAACGCGTTGAGCCACGTCAGGACGAGCATGTTGACGGTTCTCATGATGTCCTCTCGGATCGTAAATCGGTGCATGCTTGTTCAGGCCTTTCAGCTACGGTTTGTCCCGGCTCACTCGCCCATCACGCCGAGTTCGGCTACGGAGGCGAACTGGTGGCCGCTGTGTTCCGAGAGCGCCCGCAGGAGCACGTAGCGGCCTTGGGTGGCTGGGCAGGCGACAGTTTGCGGTTCCTTCGTCTTGGCGAGCTGTGTCTTGACGAGGGGATCGCCGAACTTGTCCGGCGACTGGCTGAGGCAGAACTCGATGTCGTTCACGGCACCGTTCCAGCCGGCGTCTTGGCGTCCCAGATAGACAAAGCCGCGAACGAGGTGCTCGGCTCCCAGATCGATGACCAGTTCGTGCGGCGGTGGGGCGATGCCGCCGGAGAACTTCGTATGCCAGAGCGTGGCGGGGTCGCCGTCGATGGCCTGGCGCGCATACTTCTGATTGGCCGTGTTCTCACTGCTGACCAGGACGATTTTCCACTCCTTATTCGACAGCAGTCCCTGAACCGGCATGGTGAATGTCTTGGCCGCAGGCTTGGCTTTGCGCTTCGGCTCCGGTGCCGCGGATTGATCGTGTTGTCCGGTCTTCGCACGCCGGTCGCGCTCGTGGCGGTCGGTGCGGGCGAAGGTGCCCTCGACGGCGGGTTCGTGAGCTTGCGTTGCCAACGCGGAAAGGTGGGCGACCACATCGGGCTTGGCGTCGGCAAGATCTTTCGATTCGCTCGGATCGGCGGCCAAGTCGTAGAGTTCCCACTTCGCCTTCGTACCCCGCCGGACCGCGCGCCAGGTGCCTTGGCGAATGGCGGTCGCGTTGCCGATTTCCCAAAAGAGATACTCGTGCTCTCTCTGCGGACGACCGGCGGCGGCCTCGCCGATCAAGGTCGGCAGCAGGGAAATTCCGTCGACGTCCGCGGGGGCCTTGGCGCCGGTGACTTCGGCGATGGTCGGCAGTACGTCGGGGAAATAGCCGAGATGATCGCTGCTGGTGCCGGGCGCGATTTTTCCGGGCCAGCGTGCGATGAACGGCACGCGCAGGCCGCCTTCGTAGAGCGTGCCCTTCTTGCCGCGATATTCCACGCCCGTCTGGGGATTCTTGTTCGCCGAATGCACGCCGCGCGGGTGCTCGGCGGACGTGAAGTAATCGGCGCCGCCGTTGTCGCCGCTGAAGAAGACGAGTGTGTTTTGATCAAGGCCCAGTTCCTTGAGCAGCGCCAGGACTTCGCCCACCTGCCGGTCCTCCATCGTGACCATCGCCGCATATCGGCGCGCTTCTTCGGACCACGGCTTGTCCTTGTAGATCGCCCACGCGGGATCGGAGTCGGGGATGCTGAACATGCCGTGTGGCGGCGTGTAGGGCAGGTAGGCAAAGAACGGCTGTTGGGCATGCTCGCGGATGAATTTCAGCGCCGCGTCATGGATCATGTACTGAGAGTAAGTCTGGCCGCTGGAGCCGCCGTGGTTGCCGGCGAGTGGCAGCTCCTCGCTGTTGCGGATGAGATAGGGCGGATAGTAGCTGTGCGCGTGGACCTGATCGTAGTAGCCCAGGAACACATCGAAGCCGTGCTTTTCCGGCACGCCGGTCGAGTCGCGTCCGCCGCAGCCCCACTTGCCGAAACCGCCCGCGGCGTAGCCGAGTGGCTTAAGCATCGAGGCGATGGTCACCTCTTCGGCCCGCAAGGGCGTGCCGCCCCCGTTCACGCGCACTGAGGTATGCCCGCTGTGTTTGCCGGTCAGGAAGCAGCACCGCGTCGGTGCGCAAACGCACGACCCGGCGAACAGGTTGTTGAATCGGATCCCCTCGGCGGCCATGCGGTCGAGGTTGGGCGTCTGGATATTCCGTCCCCCCATGAACCCTGGCTCGTAGTAGCCCAGCTCATCGGACATGATGTAGATGACGTTCGGCTTGGCGGGGGTCGGAGGGGCAGCGGTCGCCGGCAGCGCGGCGGGGGGCGCCAGGAGCAGGGCGGTGAGAAGTGTGAGTCTGCGTTGCATGATGTTCCTTTCAGTTTGTAGCCCAAGCGTCCGTGCGGAACGGGGACGCGGGCAGGCCGGCGCCGTTGTAGAGATTGCAGATGGGATCGGCTTCCCAGGCGTAACGGACGGCAACCGGCTGTTTCACCTCCGGGCTGGAAACGATGACTTTGTCGTCCACGATGCGGGCGGATGCGGGCTTCCACTGCCGGTCCTCACCGGCGATGACGAAGCCCTTCAAGGCACCGTCTTTCGCCTGCAGGCCGCCCTCGATGTGCGTGAAGGAAATGGCGATCTCGGCGCCTCGCATCGCATGGCCCGCGGGCAAGGGGCCGCTGGTCGCGGGAACCTGCTTTTTGTACACGTCGCCGAGCGCCCACAACGCCAGCCGGCGGCCGACTTCCTGTTTGTTCTTGGGATGGATGTTCTTGGGCTCGCCGACGTCCACCGTGATCGCCATCCCGGTGTGCGGCAGACGCAGCGACTTGAGCATCGCCTCGCGCACCAGCATCCAGCCCTCGCCGGGGCGCTGGAAATTCGGCAACTGCACCCAGGCGAACGGGAACTCCTCGCCCCACCGCGAGCGCCAATCAGTCACCAGCGCCGGCAGCTGGTATTCGTAGAGCGGCCTCTTGCCGGGCTGCGAGTTGGCTTCACCTTGATACCAAATCACCCCACGGATTGCGTACGGGATCAGCGGCGTGATCTTGCCGTTGAACAGGCCCCCCGCGCCGCTGCGGCGATTGCGCTGCTCCAGCGGGTCTCGCGGGCGACGCGGCGCGGCTTGGCCCTCCGCCTTCGCCTTGGCGGCCTGCTGTTTCCAGCGAGCGAGCGCCTTTTCATAGTTTGCTTTCGCTTGCGCCTCGTCGAATTTCGCCGCGGTCTTGGTCTCGGCCCCGCCCGGCGCCTGTAACTCTGGCACTTTCGCCTGCGCTTCGGCGGAAATCCACGACTCGATCGGGGTGCCCCCGACGGAAGAGTTGATCAGACCGATCGGCACCTTCAATTCTCGGTGGAGCTCGCGGCCGAAGAAGAACAGCGTTGCCGAAAACGATCCCACCGTCTCCGGCGAACACACCGACCATGTTCCGCTGGCGTTCGTTTGTGGTGTGGCGGCAGCTTTCGACTCCTCGCGGAACATGCGGATTAGCGGCAAGGCCGCACCGGCTTGGTCCTGATTGAAGTCGCGGGCATTCTTGACGAGAAAAGCCATGTTCGACTGGCCGGAGCCGAGCCAGACCTCGCCCACGAGAACGTCGGAGATTTCCGCTTTGTGCTTGGAGATCTTGGATTGGACGACCAGCGTGCGCGGCTCGGCGCAGGCGGGCAGCGGTTCGAGTTTGACGAACCACTTGCCATCGGCATCGGCGACCGTGGTCTTCTTCTGACCGGCGAACTCGACGATGATTGGCTCGCTCGGCTCGCTCCAGCCCCAGACGGGCACCGGTTTCTCGCGCTGGAGCAGCAGGTGGTCGGAGAAGATCGCCGCGAGTTTCAGTTCGGCGGCGTGAAGTGCGGCGGGCAGAGCCAGCAGCAAGAAGGTGAAGAATAGGGCGGTGCGTCTCATGATGGGTCCTCTGGCTTGCCGTAGGTTCATGGCCGGCTCCTTTCCTGTGAGCGGAGTAGTTCGAGTTTCCGAGAGAGTTCCGTTACGAGCTCGGCATGTTCCGCGGCGACATCCGTGGTTTCGGCCGGGTCCTGAGCGAGATCGTAGAGTGCCTCGCCGGCGGACGGGCCGCGTTTTGCATTCTTGCCGCCGGTGCCGGGGATGAACTTCCATTGGCCCTGCCGGATGGCTATTCGCCGGTGATCAGCGAGTACCGCGACGGCGTGCAGGTGGACGAGGTAGAGTAACCGCTGGTGAACCTCAGCCCTTCTCTGGCGAGCCGGTCCACGTGCGGAGTCTGAACGGCTCGGGCGCCGTAGCAACCCACGTCGCCGTATCCCAGGTCGTCCGCATAGATCAGCACAATATTGGGCGGGACCTGCGGCGGCGCAGCGTCGGCGCCGTGGAGGTCGGCCAACGGAACCAGCAACAGGGTCAACGTCCGCCATTCGATTCGTTTCATCGGACTTCTCCTCTTTGCTTGGTGCGCCGCAGTTTGGTTCTGCTGAGCGGCCATTAGGGACTACCTTGAGTGACAGGTTTCTTCGGGGCGGTGGTTCTCGGGGCTTTGTTCTTCCCCGGAGCCTTACTTGTCGGCCTTGTCTACGGCGCCGTCACCGGCGTCATCTGGCATCTCCTTCAAATCGCCGGCGCGGAGCGCAGCGAGCAGAACCTGCAATTGTTTGACCCGTTGCGGTTCCTCTGACGCGAGGTCCTGCTTTTCGAACGGATCGTCGGCGACGTGGAACAGCTCGACCGCCGGGCTGCCCCTCTTCGCCGCTTTGCGGGCGATGAGTTTCCAGCCATCGTGCAGCACGATGGCGCCGGACGGGTGCGGGATGTAAATGGTGCGCGGGGCCGGTTTCTCGACCGCGCCGGTCAGCAACGGCCAGGCGTCCAGCCCGTCGAACTTCAGATCGGTGGGCGGCTGCCAGCCGGCGAGCTTCGTCAGCGTCGGCATCCAATCGGCGGCATGGAGCGGCGCGGTGAGTTTGTGCGGTGCGAGTTTGCCCGGCCAGTTGGCGAAGGCACTAACGCGGACGCCGCCTTCGTACAGCGTATTCTTATGGCCGCGCAGCGGCACGTTGCTGCTCAATACGGGCGAATCGGCGACCTTGCCGACGTACGGATTCTTGCCTCCCGGCAGGCCGCCGTTGTCGGAGGTGAACACGATCAGCGTGTCGCGCCGCTGGCCGGTTTCGTCCAGCGCGGCCACGAATTCGCCGACCTTGGTGTCGAGTTGCGTGACGAAGGCCGCCAGTCGCAGCAGCGACTCGTGCTTCACCGGGTCGTCGTCGAATTTTGCACCGGCGTAGAGGCGTTGGTATTCTTCCGGCGCGTCCACGGGAATGTGGACGGCGAAGAACGGCACGTAGATGAACCACGGCGACTGCTTCTGGCGAATCCACTGCACGGCTTCGCGCGCCACCAACTCGGTGGCGTTGCCTTCCTCGTCCAGGCGTGTGAGGTCGCGATGCCAAGTGTCTTCGTAGGGGCCAGGGCGATATTTGTGCGTCCACGGATCGACCGCGCCGCAGAGCGCGCCGTAGCTGTGGTCGAAGCCGTAATGGTTCGGCCCCCACTCGAATTTTCCGCCGAGGTGCCACTTGCCCGAGATGTGCGTCGTGTAGCCGCACTGTTTGAGCGCCGAGGCGAGCGTCGGCGTGCCGGGCGGAAAAGCCCGCGAGTTGGATGGTGACAACACATGCGGCCCGAACCGGCTCGTCCACCGTCCGCTCAACAGGGCCGTCCGCGTGGGCGTGCAGACCGGCTGGACGTAATGCCGGTCCAACTCAACCCCCTCGCGCACGAGGCGGTCCAGCACGGGCGTTTTGAACTTGCCACCGTGCCAGCCCACGTCGGCCCAGCCGAGGTCATCCGCGACGAGCAGCAAGATATTGGGTTTCTTCGCCGGCGTATCGGCCGCGTGGAGCGTCGCCCCGCATAGCAGAAGGCTGCCAGCGATGACTCTAAGGTGCCGCGTGTTCACGAAAGTGGGAGGTGTCATCGTGTTGTTCTCGGATCTTGGGGCGTGATTGCCGCGGCCTCTGCGGCACAAAAGGCCATCGTAACATCTGGTGATAGTATCCGCGCCCGCTCGGCTTGTAGTCGTGGACGGTGGGAAGGTGGCCGGCGCTCGGGGGGACGGTCATGGGAGTTCCCTTCCATCAAGGCCTCGGCCTCAATGATCTCCTGATGCTCGTTCCACGATGTACTTCGCACCCAGCGTTAGCCCGTGGCTCGCATACCACTCCTTCAACAGCCGTCGGCCGGTTTCCAAACGCTCGCGCTGAGCCCGGTCCGCCGCGAGGTTCTGCAACTCACCGGGGTCGCGCTCCAGATCGAGGAGCATCTCACGGATCTCGCCGCCCGC
>JAPLNJ010000772.1 GCA_026692885.1 Planctomycetota bacterium
GCTGCAGAAGGCCATTCGCCGACGCGTCGTAGTCGCCGGCGATGTGAGCGACAGGCCGGAGCGGTATCCTTGAAGTGAGCTTGGCCGCGTCGGTCCGACACACCGACGCAGCTGATGCCTTCAGTCGGGCCAAGTTAGCAAACGTTCGTTTTCCGGCTTCCGACGGACGATCGTCGGCACTTCCGCACACCCTGGGAACCGAAGTCCAAAAAACCCGTTTCAAAATTCAAAATGCCAATCAGCCGTCAGCGAGCAAGGGCTTCCTCAAGAAGGAACCACGGGACCGAACGCCTCCACGCGATCTCGAATCTTCAACAAGCGCTCGAACGCCGCCGCGGGCGGCGTCGTATCCGAAATGCCCAAGATCAATCGGTCACCACGACCAAGCTGCTGGAAGAAATCGTCGAGGTACACCTCGAACCGGCGGTCGCTCATCGAATCCTTCAGCAGCGCCACCTAGGGAAAACCGCCCATGACCGCAATCCGGCCGTCGAACACGCGCCGCGGCCAAAGTCACTCGCCTACGTGCGGGCGGCCCAGCCGCCATTGGGCCGGCCCGAAGCGCCAATTCGCTCAAATGGCTAGTCTTCAAACGCCTCGTTGATTTCCCCGGATCTCATGCTGCGTCGTGAGGCACGTCGAATCCTGAGAATCCTGACACTCGCTCCGTCAATCCAAAAGAGCACTCGGAATACATTAGGGCGTCGCCCAAAGTGGAATTCATGCACCTCTTCGCTCGTAAACCGGCTCTCGGCAGCCAGCGGACAGCGTTCGGGGGTGCGCGAAAGCGTCGTCAATGCCTGCTCGAATCGATCGACCCAGCGGGAGGCTGTTTGCGGAGCGTAGCGAGCCGCATTGCGGTAAGCCTCGTCCAAATCCGCTTGTGCCTGCGAGTGAAGAACGACCTTGTATTCCTTGGATGGCTCAGACATTCGTTGCCAGATCGTACTTCTTTCGTAGTGCGTCGAAAGCCTGGTCCAGCGACACCGGCGCGTCGCCTTCCTTCACGGCGTCGATAGCCACCTGGACTTCTCTCGCATCTGCTTCCAGCGTGTCGAGCGTATCGAGAGCGTCGCGCAGGACGTCGTCTTCGCTGGCATAACGACCGGTAGCCATCCGCGCCTGCACGCGTTTTTGTACGTCGGCGGAGAAGTGATATGTCATGGATCGTGCATCCTCAGTCAAAGTGAACGAATCCGCTTGCGTGGAATCCGCGCAGGACCGTTCCTTGAGTGCGAGACCGTACGCGTCAAACAGCGCCGCCCTTATTATACCATCCGCGCTGCCGACGAGAAGCCGAATGCTCGATGCCGCAAATACGTGAACACTTGGGTCACGGCCAGCAAATTGGCCTGCGGTCGGCGGTTTCGGCCCGTCTGTCGGCAGACAGTCGCGGTCGGGAGACCTGCGCCGAGCGCGGGCGGGCGCGTCTGGGGCCGCGCAGGGACCTACCCTGGAACGTCGGAAGTGGGGCGTCCAGGTCTCCAGCAATGCAGATCCATGCTCCGGCCTTGCCAGCCGTGCTTCTGGGCCTTCAAATAGCGCGGGTGGCTTCGCCGAGACGACCAGATTATGAGCAACGAGCGAAAGGCAAACCATGAAACAAGCCATCACACTCTTCATCGCCCTGCTGCTGGTGCCGTGGGCTGCCTTTGACCTATCCGTCGCCAATGCCCAGGAACAACCTGGCGCCGCATCCGCCAGACCCGCTCCGTCTGCTCCCGTGCCCACGTACGCGGACGTTTCCTTCGGTCCGCATCCGCATCAACTCCTGGACATCTACCTGCCCAAGAAAAAGGAATCGGTGAAATGAAGAACACTGGCTTGGCTGCTTCGTTGGCGACTATTCTGGCTGTGTTTCTTTGCGGAGGAGAAACGCTGATGGCCGCGGAGACCGGGCCGCCGTTTCCCGCCGCTCTCAAGGCCGCCGCGGTTCACGTCACGAAACTCCCTAACATGGCCCAGGGGCTGTTGGTCGGCAACGGCGAGATGAACGCCGTGGTCTATGCTGACGGCAACGATCTCCGCGTCCGCATCGCCAAAAACGACTGCTGGGACGTCCGCGTCGACACCAAGAGCGATCCGCCGCTGCCGCACATCGATCCGGCCACGGGCAAGGTCACCGGGCACGGCGCCGTGGAAAGCTGGAAGAAGCCGTATCCCACCGCTCTGCCGTGCGCTGAGATCGTGCTGGCCGGTCCGAGGGAGAAGACTGCCGTCACCAGCGGGACCTGCGAGCTGGACCGCGCCGTGGCCACCGTGGTTACCGATCGCGACACGGCCGAAATCCGCGTGCTGGCCCAAAGTAACGTCGTGCTGGTCCGCTCGGCCCGACCGCTTTCGCTCGCCGGGCCACTCAGCTTCCTCCGCAACGAGAATCTCGGCGATTGGGTCCAGCCCGCCGAAACCGGCGAGAAGGAGGGGCTGGCCTACCTGCACCAGCCAATCCCGGGGGACGAAGACGCCTCGGGCATGGATGTCTACGTCGTCGCCGGGCACAAGGGCGAGCTGCACGCGATAGCCGTCGTCACTTCGCGAGACAGCCGCAACCCGTTCGAGGCGGCGATGGCCCTGGTTCGCGACACGCTGGCCGACGCCGATGTGGTGGCGAAGCACGAGGGCGCGTGGCGCGAGTTCTGGTCCACCAGCGGGGTCGAGCTGGCCGACGCCGAGTTGCACAATTGGTGGTATCGGATGCTCTACTTCAACCGCACGTTCGCCCGAAGCAACGGCAACGCCGTCGGGCTGGCCGCCAACTTCACCGGGCTGGCCGGCTGGCACAATTCGCTCAAGCTGAACTACAACATCCAGCAGACCTACTTGGCCGCCGCGGCCGCCAATCATCCCGAAATGCTCGAACCGTTCATCGACGTGCTCGCCCGGGCGATTCCCCGCGGCCGCTGGTTTGCACGGACAAGTTTCGAAGGCGCCGAAGGCGTCTTCTTCTTCAGCGACTTCTACCCCTTCGAGCCTGACCCGGAAAAATGTGTCACGCCGTACAAGCATCAGCAGTCGTATCTTCCCTGGGGATATACGTGGGGCATGGCCGGGCATACGGCGGTTGTGATCTGGGAGTATTATTCGTTCGCTCCCAGTTCCAAGCGGCTGGAGCGGATCTATCCGCTGGTCCAGGGGTTTGGCGAGTTCTATTGCTCGCTCCTGGAACGCTGCGCACTGGTCGACGGCAAACGGCGGATGGGGCCGAGCTTCTTCCCCGAGTTGGGCTCGTACAACGAGTACAACGTGGCGTACGACATCCACTTCGTCACCGCCGCCCTGCGGATCGCCCGGCAGGCGGCGGAGTTGAAAGGCGATGCCCGGCTGGTGGGCCGGATCAACGCCGTGATCAACCAGATCCCAACCTGCGGCGTGCATCCCGATCCTGAGCAAGGGGGCCTGACGGTGATCGAGCAATGGTCCGGCGCGCGGCTTAACGAAGGCGCCGACCGGCACGGCACGCTGGTCCAAGGGATCTTCCCGGCCGGCGTGATCCACTGGTTCTGCCCCGAGGAAATGAAGCAACTTGGCCGGCGTACGATCCACTACGTCGAAGGATCGACGAACCACGCCAACTCGAACGTCACCATCAACATCGCCCGCGCCCGGCTGGGCCTGGGCGACGAGGCGGTCGCCAACGCGAAGATGTGCTTTTCGGCGAACTCCCAGCACTCGCCCGAGCAGGACAACGGACTGTTCTCCTGGAAGGGACACGGCTACTACATGACCGAACAGGTGTGCATCAATCGCCTGGTGACCGAGTTGTTGCTGCAGAGCGTCGGCGGCGTTATCCGCATCTTCCCGGCGTGGCCCGCGTCCGCCGACGCCCGGTTCCACAAGCTGCTGGCCGAAGGCGGGTTCGAGGTGTCGGCCGAACAAATCCGCGGAACGATCGCGAGCGTCAAGATCCACTCCTCGAGCGGTGGCGTGGTAAAGCTCCTCAGCCCGTGGAAGGGCGGATTCAAGGCGATCGACGAACCCAGCGGCGCCGAGGTGTCGGTGACGGCGGATGGGGAGGTAGGTTCGTTTGCGACGACGGTGGGAACGACGTACCGCATCGAGCCGGCGGACCGCAAGCCGCCGATGCTCGACGGCAGATCTCGCTCGTGAACCAAGCCCCGTGAGAACTACTTAAGAATTCAACCAGCCACGCGGTGACGTTGGAAGCAGCGCATGCCACTCCCATCACCGTGCCTGGCGGCGAAACGGCGAAAGTGGAGATCAAGCCGTGATGGCGGTGTACTACGGCAGCCGGGTGAAGCCCGACACACAATGAAGGTATTGCAAATGAAGCACACCATCATCGCTATCCTCACCGCCCTGCTGCTGGCACCGCCGGCCGCCAGCGCTACTTGTGCCGCGGACTCACCCTTCAAAGATGCGGTGGCTGTTTGGCATTTTGGCGATGACCAGGATTCAGCGCAACGCCGTCGGTTGACCATTCACGGCGCGGTAACGTTGAACGTGAAATTAGAAGGTGCGGAGCGTGCGGCGTCGTTGGCCCGAAACGGCGACGGTCAGGCGGTACGCTTCGACGGCGGTTACCTGGAGATCGTCGGGCCGTCACTCGATCCGCCCGGCGCGGTGTTCACGCTGGTGCTACGGGTCTGCGATCCTACGGGACGATGGGATGCGCCTCTGTTCGGCAGCTACGGTGGCGACGGGGCGGCAAGCCTTTACCTCCGCGGCGTGGATGGCGACACGTTGCCGCGGCGCGACCGGAATATGGTCGGAGGCGAAATGGCCACACCGGCGGCATGGATGTTCGGTTGGCCGGAAGGGCCGCGCGCGATCACCGGTTCCCACGGTGTGATCGAGTTCATCTGGGGCGCAGAGGGGCTTAACATGACGCCTCCGCGAATCGGCGTGCAGCCGAAGAACTATCCGGCCGACGAAATCCCACCGCTGGTCGCCGATACGAAGAACGCTGTCTTGCGCGTCATGTTTCCGATGGAGCCAACCGGGCCGCGCGATTGGCACGACGTGGTCGTGCGCGGCACCGGGCCGAAGCTGGAGTTGTGGATTGACGGTGTACTGGTGGACGTGGAGTTTCCGATCGGCGTCACCCGGCCATCGACCGCGCCGCGATATTTTGGCGCCGCGCAACTGGCGGATGGTAAGCTGCTCGCCGGGTTTCACGGTCTGATGGATCACGCCGCGCTCTGGCATCGGGCGCTCGACGAATCCGAAATCGTCGCACTTAGCGGCGGCGCGGAACTGGCCCATCAGCGGGAACTGGCGATCCTCGGTCCCCAGCCGGAGCGAATGCAGTACTTT
>JAPLNJ010000773.1 GCA_026692885.1 Planctomycetota bacterium
GAACGCAAGCCACGGACGCTCTGCGTCCTTGGGCAGACGACGCGGAGCGTCAAAACACTTGCATTCCCACGCGGAGAGCCTGTGAAGAAATGGGACTGGCTCCGAGCTAGCACCGCGCCAAACCCTGAGAATATGACAGCTAGCGAGGTGCCTGTCCCAATTTCTTCACAGGCTCGGAGCGTGGGAACGAGAGAGGCGTGAAGATGTTCACAGCAGTGGGGTTGTCTCCCAAGCAGCGCCGGAGCCGATCGTTGGCATTGGTGTCTCGTACGACAGGGTTTGATTGAATGCTGGAGGCACCCCGTGACCAGCCCAGATAACAGCCTCGAACACGCTGCCGAACTACGCCGGCAGGCCGAAGACATCGCCCGGGAAAACACGGCCGAGTCGTCGGAAAACCTGGATGCCCTGTCGCCGGAAGAAATACGGCAGACGCTCCACGAACTGCGGGTGCATCAGATCGAGCTATCGCTGCAGAACGAGGAACTGCGTCGTATGCAGGTGGAACTGGACGCCGCCCGGGCACGCTACTTCGACCTGTACGATCTGGCGCCGGTGGGCTATGTCACCGTCAGCCAACAGGGGCTGCTGCTGGAGGCAAACCTCGCCGCCGCGACCCTGCTGGGTGTCGCCCGGGGCGCGCTGGTCAAGCGACCGTTATCGCAATTTATCCTCTCCGAGGACCGGGACATCTACTACCTCCACCGCAAGCAACTCTTCGAAACGGGTGTGCCGCTGACCTGGGAGCTACGGCTGCTGAAACAGGGTGTCGCTCCCACCGCGCCCGCGTTATGGGCGATGATACAAGCCACCGTGCACCGGGACACTAATGGCGAACCCGTGTGCCACGCCGTGCTCAGCGACATTTCCGAGCGCAAGCGGGCTGAGGAAGCGCTCCTCGTAAGCGAAACACGATTCCGCGAAATCGTTAATGCTTCCCCCGTGCCGATGGCGCTGAATGATGAGCAACGGTACATTACTTTCTTGAACCCGGCGTTTGTGCAAACGTTTGGTTATACCCAGGAAGATATCCCCACACTCGCGCACTGGTGGCCTAGGGCCTATCCCGACCTTGAATATCGGCAATGGGTAGCGAAGGCCTGGCAAGCCGAGCTTGAGCACGCGAAACGGACTGGGGCAGTGTTCTCGCCTATGGAATTAGCGGTGAGCTGCAAGGACGGAACGAGCAAGATCGTACTGGCCAGCGCTACTTCGCTTTGCAACTCGTTTGAGGGTACCCATCTGGTGGTATTGCACGACATCACCGAACGCAAGCAAGCGGAGCGACAACTGGAGCAGTACGCCGTCGCACGGGAGTCGTCTAACCAGGCCCTGCGAGAGGCCAACCATGCGGCGGAAACGGCCACGCGAGTCAAGAGCCAGTTTCTGGCCAACATGAGCCACGAGATCCGCACGCCCATGACGGCCATCCTCGGTTATGCGGAGCTCCTCCTGGAGGAGCACGTCGACCACGCTACGCAAGCACACGTGGCCGTGATCAAACGCAGCGGCGAAAAACTCCTGGGACTGATCAACGACATCCTCGACCTCTCGAAGATCGAAGCCGGGAAGATGCAGGTCGAGCCGATTCGCTGTTCGCCCTGCGAACTGGTAGCCGAGGTGATCTCGTTCATGCGCGTCCGCGCCGCCGCGAAGCAACTGAAGCTGCAGACGGAACTGGCCGGTCCTCTGCCCGCCACCGTACTGACCGATCCCTCGCGTCTGCGCCAGGTGCTGATCAATCTGCTGGGCAACGCGATCAAGTTCACCGATCAGGGCGAAATCCGGCTGACCGTCCGCCTGATTTCCGAGCGTGATCCTCCGCGTCTCCGTTTCGACGTGACAGATACGGGCATCGGCATGAACGCCGAGCAAATCGGCCAGCTGTTCCAACCGTTCGCGCAGGTGGAGAATTCGTCCACAAGGAAGTACGGCGGCACGGGTCTGGGACTGTGCATCAGTAAGCATTTGGCCGAGATTCTGGGGGGCGACATCCAAGTGCGTTCCCAACCGGGCCAGGGCAGCACCTTCACCCTGACGATCGATCCGGGGCCGCTGGACGGTATTCGCCTGCTCCCCGCTGGCGTGCAGACGGTCCTTCCGCCACCACCCTGTGCGGTGCCGACAGCCGTGGGTCCGAGTGTTCTGCACGGCCGCATCCTGCTGGCCGAGGACGGTGAGGACAATCAGCGGTTGCTCGCGTTGCTGCTCAGGCGGGCCGGCGCCGAGGTGACGGCCGTCGAGAACGGCCAGCAGGCTGTCGCGGCCGCCTGGGCCGCACACGAGGCAGGCGAACCGTTCGACGTGATCCTGATGGACATGCAGATGCCCGTGCTGGACGGTTTTGACGCGACCCGGCAATTGCGTCGACGGGGCTACACCGCCCCGATCGTCGCCCTGACGGCGTACGCGATGGTCGAGGACGGGCGGAAATGCCTCGCGGCCGGCTGCAGCGACTACGCCACCAAGCCGATCGACCGGCAGAAGTTGCTAGCCACGGTTGCCCCCTGGGCGTCCCGCGGTCGAACACCTAAGTCGCGGCAGGCGAGCAGCGTGGCCTCCCACCCGGCGAGCAGCACCGGGCTTTTGAGCTTGCTCTACTCGGATCTGGACTTCGCGGATGATCCTGAGCTGGGCGAGCTGGTCGACCTGTTCGTGGGGCAGATGCCGGACCGGATCAAGGTCTTTGAGTCGCAGGCCCAGAGTCGCGACTGGCACGCCTTGGCGCGATTTGCCCACCAGCTCAAGGGAGCGGCTGGCAGCTATGGGTTTGACGCGATTACGCCCTCTGCGGTTCAACTGGAAGCTGCCGTGCGCGAGGCCCAGTCGGAGGAGCGGATCCTCTCGTCGGCTGCTGAACTCGTCAGCCTCTGCCGCCGCATGCGCGCCGGCAGCGCCCCCACGTAGAAAATAGGGTCGGGTGTTCAGAAATTCATTTCTTGCGGCGAGAAGACGTTGCCAAGGGACGGCGATTGGGCCCCAAAAAATGAATTTATGAACACCCGACCCCTGGCCGACCCGGTTTCTCCGTGGCGTAAGCTTCCAGCTTGCAAGAGATCATGGCATCGCAAGCTGGAAGCTTACGCCACTTGTTTCTTGAACGGTGCTTGGCCTTCCAAGCAGTTGTCGGTGACCGTAGAATTGATCACCGTCAGCCTTCCCTTCCGTCAGTCAACGTAGTGGACGCGGCTTCATGTCCTCGATACTCGATCAACCAGCCATTCGTCACGCGGCGCTGCCGATCACGGTGGAGCAGTACCATCACCTGAGCGAACACTCCATCATTTCGGAGCGAACCGAACTACTTCGAGGAGTAATCATCGAGCAGATGACCAAGTCACCCCTGCATACCTACGTGGTGCAATTCTTGGTGAAGTGGCTGGAGTCGGTTATCGGCGCCAATTACCACGTGCGAAAGGAAGAACCGCTGACGCTGGCCGAATCAGAGCCGGAGCCGGATATCGCGGTCGTCTGGGGAACGCCCAAGGATTACCGAGCCGCACACCCGTACACTGCCGAGCTCGTGGTGGAGGTGGCGGTGACCACACTGGACTTGGACCGCGACAAGGCGGAGATCTATGCGGCGGCGGGTGTGCCCGAGTATTGGATCGTGGTGCCGGAGGAGCGCGCCGTCGAGGTCTTTCGCGACCCTTCCGCGAGCGGCTACGGCACGCGGGTTCGTCACCTCGAACCGGACACCACGCTGCGGTCCAACTCGCTGCCGCAGGTCGCCCTCCGCATGGCGAGTCTCTTTGGGTAATAGCATCGGCCACAGAATAACTCCCTCGCCCCGGTACTCCGGGGAGAGGGTTGGGGTCGCGCGCGCAAAATTGGGCGGACGTGTGGCTAAGGGTCGGGTGTACGAAGCGGCAAATCGGGAAGTTATTTCGTGGCCATTGCTACGTGGTGATGGATTATGCCCTGCGGCCACGGATTGTCGATTTCTTTCGCAGAATTCTACTCACAAGTCGTGCTCCGATACGCTATTATGACGACGCATCCGCTGGACCGTTTCCACCGAGGATCCTCCCATGTCCCTGGCCTACCAGGCAGCTGAAGCCAAAACGAAGAAGTCCCGGAAGGGATCTCCAGGCGTTGGCGCGCCGCTGACGGCCGACCTGCCCTGGCGGTCAACCGTCGGTCGCGAGAATGCCGCGGACTCGGCGTCCAGGGTGACCGGAGCACTGGCACTGCCCCCACGCCTGCACCAGTTCTTCGAACGACAATGTGATGCCCGCCCCGAGGCGGTGGCGTTAATCGTTGGCGACGAGCAGTACACCTATGCGGCCCTCGACGCCCGCGCGAATCAATTGGCTCGGCATCTGGCGAGCCTCGGCATCGGCCCACAGGATCGGGTGGGCATCCTGCTGGAGCGGTCGGTCCCGACGTATGTGACGCTGTTGGCGGTGCTCAAGTGTGGTGCGGCCTTTGTGCCGATCGATCCATCTTTCCCCCCGGAGCGAATCGCGTACATTGCCGCGGATGCGGCGCTGAACCTGCTGGTCACCACGACCGGATTTGCCAAGGTCACGGCGACCCTGGCCTGCCCCGTGCTGCCCGTCGATGCGGCCGGCGAAACCATTGCCCGGCAATCCCCGGCGCGGCTCGTGCAGTCGGACACGGAAGATGCCCTGTGTTACATCATCTACACCTCCGGTTCGACGGGGCGTCCCAAGGGCGTGGCGATCAATCAGTCGAGCATCTGTAACTTCATCTCGGTCTGCACGCCGATTTACGGCGTCACCGCCGGTGATCGTGTGTACCAGGGCATGACCATCGCCTTTGATTTCTCGATCGAGGAGATTTGGCCGACGTTCGCCAGTGGCGCCGCGCTGGTTGCCGGTCCGACCGATCACCGGCGACTGGGGCCGGGGTTGGCGGAATTCTTGATCCAGCAGCAGGTGACGATGCTGTACTGCGTGCCGACGCTGCTGGCGACACTGGATCGCGACATCCCCAGCTTGCGGACGCTGAACGTCGGCGGGGAAGCCTGCCCGCACGACTTGGTGAAACGTTGGAGCCGCGCCGGGCGGCGCATGTTCAACACCTACGGCCCGACCGAGGCGACGGTCACGGCCACGTGGACCGAATTACGGCCGGACCAGGCGGTAACGATTGGCAAGCCCCTGCCGACGTATCGCGTCTACCTGCTCGACGACAAGCTGGCTCCGGTATCGCCGGGGGCCCACGGCGAGATCTGCCTCGGCGGCATCGGGGTGGCGCGCGGTTACGTCAATCGCCCCGAACTCACGGCCGAGAAATTCGTCACCGTATCCTTCCCAGGGGCTCGTCCCGGCGAGCGAATTTACCGCACCGGCGATCTGGGCCGGCTGACGGACCAGGGCGAGATCGAATACCTGGGGCGGCGCGACACGCAGGTCAAGATCCGCGGCTATCGCATTGAACTGTCGGAGATCGAGGCGGTCCTGCTGGAGGACGCCGAGGTCGAAAACGCCGTGGTCTCCGTGGTCTCGGAGCAGGGCGTGGTGCAGGATCTCGTGGCCTACGTCACGCAGCGCGGCTCTGAAGAATTCGGAGCAGGCGCCGCCGACGAGCTGAAGAGTCGCTGGCACGCGGCGTTGCGCCAACGCCTGCCGGGTTACATGGTGCCGGCCTTCATCGAGATCCTCCCGAGGCTGCCCACACTGGCCAGTGGCAAGACGGATCGGTCCCAGCTGCCCCCGCCCTCGACCGCGCGGCTGAGCGCCGGTTCGAGCGAGTATGTCGCGCCGGCCACCGCGTTGGAACGGGAAGCCGCGGCCGTCTGGGCATCCGTGTTCCACCAGACGGACGTGTCCGTGACCGCCGACTTCTTCCAGGATCTCGGCGGCCATTCGCTGTTCGCTGCGCTGGCGATTTCCCGGTTGCGGCAGAATCCCCGGATGCGGCACGTCTCCATCGCCGATCTGTACCAACATCCTACGCTGCGTGGCTTGCTGCGACATATCGAGGAGACGGTCCCGGCGCGGCAGGCCCCGGTCGATACAGCGGCGCGTGCCGCGCCACGCTCCCGTCTCCGCTTGCGACACGGCAGTCGACGCGTGTGGCTGTGTGGCGCGGTGCAACTGGCGCTGGTGTACTTGATCCTCTCGATTTCCAGCTGGCCGCTGGTGCTCCCGCTGGCGTGCGAACTCCCGGCGTCAACGGGTCTGATGTGGGCCGCGGGCGGGTTGATCTGGGCGATCCTGTTTGCCACGCGTCTGCTGGCGCCTGTCGTGGCCCGATGGCTACTGATCGGGCGGCTACGGCCCGGCTGCTATCCGCTCTGGGGTTGGACGTACTGCCGTTGGTGGCTGATGCGCAAGCTCTTGGCGATGACGCCGATGGAGCACTTTGCCGGCTCGCCGCTGCTGCCGCTTTATGCGCGACTCCTCGGCGCTCGGGTGGGAAGCCGCTGCCACATCGGCACACGGATGCTGGACCTGCCCGAGTTGATCGAAATCGGCGACGGGGCCTGCATCGGCTATGAAGTCTCGCTGCACACCTATGTGGTGGAAAACGGTTGGCTGCACCTGGCGCCGATCCAAATCGGGGCCGGTGCTTTCGTGGGTACTAATGCGGTGGTCATGCCCGGCAGTCGCATCGGGCGCAACGCGTGCGTGTTGGAACAGTCGCTCGTGTCAGGAGACCAGGACATTCCCGAAGGCGAACGGTGGGCGGGATCGCCGTCCGCCAAAACGGACGATGCCGATCCGTTGTTTGGGGCTTTGGCGGCCCGCCCAGCGGCCCGGCAGAACTGGGCGCCCTGGCATTGGGCCGGGTTCATCGCCGGGGTGTTCGTGCTGGAAGCGTTGCCGTGGATCATCTTCACGCCCGGCCTGCTGCTGGTGGCGTATGTCGCGACGGAAGACGGCTTGCTCGCGGGGTTGCTGGCCACGCCGGTCGCCGCCATCGCTTACGTGCTGCTGACCTGTGCCCTCGTCGCGGTCGGCAAGCGGCTGATCATCCGCAGGATGAAGCCGGGGATCTTTCCGTTGTTTTCTTGGTTTGGGTGGCGCAAGTGGCTGGGCGACCAATTGATCTCCCTGAGTCTGGAGCTGACCAATACCCTGTACGCGACGCTCTACACGTTGCCCTGGTTGCGTCTGTTGGGCGTCCAAGTCGGTCCGCGGTCCGAAGTCTCGACGGTGTCCCACTTCGATCCGGATCTGCTGCAGCTGGGGGCCGAAAGCTTCGTCGCCGACATGGCGGTCCTGGGTGCCGCCCGCTACTACGGAGGTTTCATCGCCCTCGGTCCTACGGAAATTGGCGCCCGCTGCTTCGTGGGCAACTCGGCGCTGATCTCCAGCGGTGCGAAGCTTGGCGAGGGAAGTCTGATCGGGGTGCACTCGGTGTCTCCGCACCGACCCGTCGGCCCCGGCACCTCCTGGCTCGGCTCGCCGGCGATCTTCCTCCCGCGACGCCAAATCAGCGAGGGCTTCGACGAATCCGTGACGTATCACCCGCCGGCCAAGCTCGTCGCCGGACGGCTGGCCGTCGAGTTGCTACGCGTGGTTCTGCCGTCCACGATCCTGTTCGCCGAAATCCTGCTGGGTGGCGCCGTCTGGATGCAGCTGTCGGCAGACCTGCCCGTGCCGCTGCTGTTGGCCTTAGCACCGGCACTCTATCTGGCCTGCGGACTGCTGACGACGATCCTCGTCGCGGGACTCAAGTGGCTGATCGTGGGACGCTACCATCCGCGAGTCGAACCCGCCTGGTCGTTCTTCGTGTGGCGTTCGGAACTGGTCACCGGGCTCTACGAGAACGTGGCGGTGCCGTCGCTCCTGGCTTGGTTCGCGGGAACCCCGCTGGCGGCGCCGATATTGCGGCTGTTCGGCGTCAAGATTGGTCGTCGGGTCTATCTCGAGTCCACCTACGTTACCGAGTTCGACCTGGTACGGATCGGTGACGATGCGGCGATCGGAGATTTGACCTCGCTGCAGACGCATCTGTTTGAAGACCGCGTGATGAAGATGTCGACGGTCAACATCGGTGCCGCCTGCACCGTCGGCCAGCGTTCGGTGGTGCTCTACGACTCCGAGTTATCACCGGGCGCGGAACTCGATGCGTTGTCGCTGGTGATGAAGGGCGAGACGCTGCCGCCGGAAAGTCGCTGGCGGGGCATCCCGGCGCGGCTGGTCGATTGATGCAGACTACTGCGTCTTCACGGCTAAGAGTTCGGGGCGATGCGTGAGCGGCAAGGCGCTAGCCGCCGGTTCCGAACGCCACCGGCGGCTAGCGCCTTGCCGCTCACAACCCACTAGTGCGGATATTAGCATCGTCGGCTTTCCCACGGTCAAGCCCATGCCGCGTGCGACGCACTTCGACGTCGATGAGGGCTCGGTTGCGATTGTCGACGGACATGACTGGCCCTTCCGTGTTCCCTTACGAGGGCGCGACGCCAGGGTGCATTCCCCAACGATGCATGGTATCATTTTCCCGAATCGGTGGCAACGACGCCAGTCGCATCGAGAACCGACGAATCGGCGGATGCGCGCGAGGCGGCGGTCTCGCCCTGGATAATGGCTGGGTCACTCGCGCCGCCTGATCCGTGGCGTTCTGTCAATTGAGCACGGCCCTCGCCAGGATTGTGCCAACGATGGACGCCCAGACCCGGGGTCGACAACAATCGAAGTAGCTCAACCGGATCGGAGATGACGATGACTGCTTCAACATGGACCAAATCGGACAGCGCGACGGCCGAACACATTTGGGCGGATTACCAGAAGCATCACGATTTGTCGACATGTACCGGGAAAACGGCCGGAATTGACCCACACACGGGCCGTGTATGGATAGGCGAGTCAATTCAGGACGTTCTGTCGCAAAGAGATGCCGACGGTATTGACTCGTTGCTGTTCTTCGAACGCGTCGGTTCACGAACGTATTATCGCAAGGGAGGTAAGCACCATGCACGAGCACAAGAGTTCTGTGATCAGTCGCTGCGCGTTTCTAAGAAACCGCCGAAGAATGAGTTCGGTATTTGCCTTTCCGCCCCCCACCCCAACCCGCTCCCCGGAGTACCGGGGCGAGGGAGCTATTTTTCGGCCGAGCCTAGGGCGGCGATTCCTGGCTGCGGTCGTCGTCTGCTGGCTGGCCGCCGCTGACGGGACGCGGACCGCCACCGCCGGCGAAGCCCTACGCGATGCAACACTCGTGCAGCGCGAGAACGCTAAGCCGGGTGCGACGGATTGGCAGTTGACGCGCGTCCGTCTGGACAAGATCGACGGCTTCCGCTGCCCGTGGATCGAGGGCTACTGTTCCAAGCAGAGCGTCCAGGCCGGTGAGTCGATCGACATCATGGTCTCGACTGACCCGCCGCAGAAATTCGAGATCGAGGTCTTCCGCATGGGCTATTACGGCGGACGCGGAGCACGCCTGATGACCAAACTCGGCCCGTTTGAGGGTCAAGCTCAGCCGACCCCGCCGATCGGCCCCAAGGCGATCCGGGAGTGCCGTTGGAAAGCGACCACGCAGTTGAAGATCCCGCAGGATTGGCCCAGCGGCGTGTACCTGGGGCGGATGACGCTGCTGCCGCCCGACGACAAGACGGGTCCCTGGCAGAGCTACGTCGTGTTCGTCGTGTGTGATGACCGGCCTGCCGACGTGCTCTTCCAGTGCTCGGACAATACCTGGCAGGCGTATAACCGTTGGCCCGACAACTACTCCGTCTACACGCATCCCAAGGGCGGCCAGGGTCCGTGGGCCGACGCGAGCTTCGATCGGCCTTACGGGCGCGAGGCCCAATTCATGGGCGTCGTCAACGACCCACTGACCGTGGGTTCGGGCGAGTTCCTGCCGCTGGAGTTCCCGCTGGCCTACTTCCTGGAACAGCACGGCTACGACGTGAGCTACTGCACGAACAGCGACATGATCCGTCCGGACCACGGGCTGAAGTGCAAGTGCTTCATCAGCGTCGGACATGACGAGTACTGGGACATCCGGCAGTACGAGAGCGTGGTCAAGCTGCGCGAGGCAGGCGTGAACCTGATGTTCCTGTCCGGCAACTCTGTCTGCTGGGTCAGCCCGCTGACGCCCTCCAGCAGCGGTCAGCCCGGACGGGTGATGTTCCGCGGCGGCCCCTACGGCGGCAAGTACAAGTACGCCGAGCTGCGTGAAAAGGACCACGGGCCGTTCCCCCATCGCGGTCCGGACGAAGGCTATCTGATGGGCGCTCGTAACGTCGACCCGGTCAACGGTGGCGGCGACTGGATCTGCGTGAAACCGGACCACTGGATGTTCGAGGGGACGGGCCTGAAGTCAGGCGACCACGTGCCCGGATTGATCGGCTGGGAATACCACGGCGACCCGCCGCCGGACATCCCCGGATTGGAAGTGGTCGGCGAAGGGACGGCGCTAGTCGGCGGCGTGACACCTCAACATTGGACGGCCACGATCTATCCCGGCCCGCGGGGCAATTTCGTGTTCAACGCCTCGACGATCTTCTGGGCTCAAGGACTCAGTTCGCCACCCGGCCACACGCTGCCCTGGACCCACTGGACCCGTCCGCACGGCCCGGACGAACGCGTGCAGCGGATCACGCAAAACCTCCTGCGCCGAGCCATCGAAGGTCAGAAGTAGGCCGGTTTCAGCCGGATATCACGCAGCGCCGGGAACTCCTGGCGATAGCGCCGCAGGCCCTCCATGTCGATTTCGGCCTGGATCACCCCGGCGGCAGAACCGGCGTCCGCCAGGATCTGGCCGCGGGGATCGATGATTTGGCTCCGGCCCGAATAGGCCTGCCCGAACGGGTCGGCGCCGCAGCGATTCGCGGCCGCCACATAGCCCTGGTTCTCGATGGCCCGGGCCCGTAACAGCGCCAGCCAGTGCTCCTCGCGGGCCGCCGGCCAGCAGGCGATCACCGTGAAAATCTCGGCTCCTCCGATCGCCGCAGCGCGGAACAATTCCGGGAATCGCAGGTCGTAGCAGATGGCCGGCGCAACCGAAGTGCCCTGCCATTCCCACGCGGCCAACGACTCGCCCGGGGCGTAGTGTTCCGGTTCGCCGACAAACGAGAACAGATGGATCTTCGCGTACCGGGCCGCCAGTTGGCCTGCTGGTGAAAACACGAGCATCTCGTTCCGCGGCCGGGACGAGTCCACCGATTGGATGGCGATGCCACCTTGTACCCAGATTTGATACCGACTCGCCAGATCCGCCAGGAAGTGGGCCGTTGGACCATCCGGCGGTTCGGCCACGGCCTCCGCGCGCATGGTATAGCCGGTCGCAAACATCTCCGGCAACAACAACAGCGTGCCGGGCGGAAGCTGCGCGGCGGCGAGCAGCGTTTCCACGCGGCCATAGTTCGCCGGCTTGTCCTCCCAGACGATGCCCAACTGACAGCAAGCCAAATGCATCTCAGCTCCTGACGCGGCCTCTGGCCGCCACTCAAGTAGCATGGCTCTCCAGAGCCGTGCATGTGCGATTCCTCAGTGGCAAGTCGCTCCCGATACTGCCCGGCTCTGGAAAGCCAGGCTAGGAAGATGCTCGGACCGTGCACGCATCCAACGGACGCTCTGCGTCCTCGGGCGGACGACGCGGAGCGTCGAAACACTGGCGTTCCCACGCGGAGCGTGGGAACGAGAGCGGCGAGAAGATGTTCACAGCAGCGGTCCTCAAGCCCCCCAGACAATCATTCGCAGACCACGGACCAATCTTGCCCCGCCTTCGGCTGCGGTCTGTTCGCTCAGCGGTCCGTAGGAAACCCGCAAGGCACAACGGCCGGTCACACCGAACGCGGAGCCGGGGATGACCGCGACGCGATGCTCGCGGACCAGCCGTTCGACGACCTGCATGGAATCCAATGGTGTAGGTACGTTGAGCAACAGATAAAAGGCCCCGGCCGCCGCCGGGACACGGCACACATCCTCGGCGGCGGCCAACGTGTCAAGCAGCACCCGCCGGGCGGCAACGACTGTCGGCAGTTGGCTGCGGCAGTACTCGCGGCCGGCTTCCAGTGCGCCTACCGCGGCCCACTGCGAGATCACCGGCGGACAGATCAGATTGGTGTCCTGGATCTTGCGAATCGGTTCGAACAGGTGCTGCGGGATGACCATGTAGCCGATCCGCCAACTGGCAAAGCCGTGGCTCTTGGACAGCGAGTACAGAGCAATCGTGGTGGCCTCGCTGTCGGGAATGGCCGCCGGAGAAAAGTGTTGCCAACCATCCCAGGTGAAGCACTCGTAAGCCTCGTCGCTGATGTGGTAGATCCCGTGTCGTCGGCAAATCGCATGCACCGCTTGCAGGTCCGCCTCCGGGTAGACCGCGCCCGTCGGATTGTTCGGCGAGATGGTCACGATGGCTCGCGTCCGCGGTGTGACGGCCTCTGCCAAGGCGTCGATCCGCAGCTGGTAATGCTCGTCGGTCGCCACCGGCACCGGACGAGCACCGGCGATCACGATGGCCATCTCGTGATTGAAGTAGTACGGCCGCGTGATGATCACTTCGTCGCCCGGATTCGTGATGGCCAAGACGGCGTTCAGGAAGGCCATATTCGCGCCGGCGGTCACCACCAGCGCCCGTTGCGGTCCGACGCGGACGCCGTTTTCCTGCCGCAGTTTCTGCTCCAGCAGTTCCAGCAGCCGCGGAATGCCGTGGACGGCCTGGTACTTGTGCTGGTCCGGGGTGTTCAGGAAGTCGTGCAGGCGGTCGATAGCTTGCGGCGGCGGGCCGTACGTGACCACTCCCTGGCCCAAGGAAATGGTGCCGGGATTCGTGCGGATCAGGTCCGCCACGAGGGGAATTACCGGGGCCTGGACCGCGGTCATCCGTGCGCTAACGTTCGACATACAGGGGGTCGGTTGCATGGTCCATGAGTCTACACCAAGGAAATCGGTGTGGGCAGGGATGATGGCTGAGCAGACAGAAAGCGTGTGCCCGCACGAACCCAAACGAGCGACACGCCCCTCACCCAACGCCGTTAAGGATTCTTTTTCGGTAAATTGGGCTTTTCAGGATAGCTGGAAAATGAAATAGGCCAGACTCCCCCATACATCTGACACGCGTCAGAAAGGAGTCTGGCCATGAGTGC
>JAPLNJ010000774.1 GCA_026692885.1 Planctomycetota bacterium
AACAGCCCGCTGGACGCCTTTTGGTGCTGCACCGGCACCGGCGTCGAGAACCACGCCAAGTACGGCGACAGCATCTACTTCCATGACGGCGACAAGAGCTTGTATGTGAATCTGTTCATCGCCTCGGAGCTGAACTGGAAAGCCCGCGGACTGAAATTGCGGCAGGAAACGAAGTATCCCGAGGAGCCTGCCAGTCGCCTGACGTTGACGTGCGAGCAGCCGCTCGAGCTGAGCCTCCGGATCCGGCATCCTTGGTGGGCGACGGCGGGCCTGAAGATTTGCGTCAACGGCCAGCCGCAGTCGCTCGCTAGCCAGCCCGGTAGTTATGCGATTGTGACACGCACCTGGAAGACCGGCGACACGGTGGAGCTGGCCATGCCGTTCACGCTACGTACGGAGGGTTTCCGCGACAACCCGCAGCGGTTTGCCTTCCTGCACGGCCCCCTGGTGCTGTGCGCTCAAGTCGATGTGGCCAAACCCTATCCGGCGATCGTGGCCGAAGAGAGCCAGCTGCTGGCCAGTCTGCGGCCCGTGGCCGACCAGCCATCCACGTTCACCGGTCCGGCGGAGATCTTCCGGATGGCCGGTGAAAAGGACGGTCGTGGCGTGACGCTGGAGCCGTTCTACAAGATGCACGGCAACCGGCACTATGTGGTCTATTGGGACACCTTCACGCAGGCTCAATGGCAGGTGAAAGAAGTGGAGTACAAGGTCGAGTCGGCGCGGCTGAAGGAATTGGATGCCCGCACGGTCGACGCCGTCAATCCCGGCGAGGAGCAGAACGAGCGCGACCACAAGCTGCTGGGCGAGCGGCACGCGGCCGGTGATTTCAGCGGTCATAAGTGGCGTCATGCGCCGGACGGTTGGTTCTCGTGGGAAGTCAAGGTGTTGCCCGACCAGCCGCAGGAGCTGCGCGTCACGTATTGGGGCAGCGACGCGGGGCGCGTCTTCGACGTCCTGGTGGATGACCAGAAGATCGTTACACAGCGGCTGAACAACAGCAAGCCGAATGAGTTCTACGACGAGGTGCAGACCCTGCCGGATGCGTTGACACGCGGCAAGGAGCACGTCACCGTGAAGTTCCAATCCCACCCCGGCAACACCGCCGGAGGTGTGTTTGGCCTACGCGTCATGCGGCTCAAGTGACATTCACACGGCTCTGGAGAGCCATACTACGAAGGATGACATTCACACGGCTCTGGAGAGTCATGCTACGAAGGATGCCATTCACACGGCTCAGGAGAGCCATGCTACGAAGAGCGCTCGTCGTTCGCGCCGTGGCTCTGTTCGTCGGCGGTCTGGCCCCGATCGCGTGGTGCAGCGAACCGCCGGCGCGCCCGTGGTCGCCGGCGCTCTTGCAGCAGGCGGAGGCTTGGCCACACGCGGAACGTGATGCCCGGATTTCGAGCACCCTGCACGGACTCCGCGTGGAGGTGGCCGAGGGCCGGCGTTTCGCCATCGCCGCGGCGTCGCATCTGACGCTGCCGGGCGATTGCGGCCGCCTGCGCATCCGGGTCGCCGAACTGGGCCACGGCGCGACGTGGTTCGCGCGCCTGTATGGTGAACTGCGCCAAGCCGGCGACCGCCGCACGGCGGCGGTGGCCCAAGACGAAGCGGCGGCGGGCGAACGCGTCTTCGAGCTCGATCCCCGCTTGCGGCAGTTGCCCGACACGCCGCTCCAACTGCAACTGGGCGTCGAGGGACCGCCCGGCGCCTGGGCCGTGTTCGCAGACGTGGCGTTTCTGCCTGCGGTGCAGCGCCCCAATCGCCAACCGCGAACCAGCGTTCAGCCCGGCCAACGGGACCTCGCTGCCGTCGAGCTGATGCCCAACCTGCCGGAGCCTTATGAGCTGATCGACTGGCGGGAGAAGGCGCGGGCTTACGATCGCTTTGTGTTCGATTTCCAGGCGCAGGGCCAGTTCCTGCCACTGGTCTGGTTGGACGAGTCGCGCATCAACATCGACCGTCCCACGTTCGGCCTGCCCAGCTACGTCGGCGCTCCGGACCAAGCCCGTGGCAAACCCAACTCGCAGGAAGGCATCACTTGCCTGGGCGCGGTCCTGGGCGCCACGCTGGTGGGCCTCGACAAGAGCCGGCAGGAGCACGATTACGTGGCGATGTGCGAAGCGTGGTTCAACTCGAAAAACGGGATGAACCTCGTCCTCAATCGCCAGCAGGATGGCGCGGGCGGCTCGTTCTGGTATGAACTCTTTCCGCACATCATCTTCTACGCGTTGGCCGACCGCTATCCCGACCACCCGCGGCTGGCTGAAATCATGCGGATCACCGCCGACCGCTGGCGGCAGGTCTGCCTCGACCTGGCGGATTCCCGCGGCGTGCCGGACTTCCAGCACACCTCGTTCAATTTCCGCACCGGCACGCCCGTCGATAACGGCAAGTGGCGCGAGCCGGACGCGGCGGCCGCGGTGGCCTGGCTGGAATATGCCGCGTGGATGACGTTTCGTGATCCGCAGTATCTGGCCGCCGCCGAAAACTGTGTGAAGTTCCTGCAGGCCCAGCGCAGCAATCCTTACTACGAAGTGCTGCTCCCCTACGGCACGCTCACCGCCGCGCGGATGAATGTTGAACTCGGCCGCAACTACGACGTGGACCGCTTGCTCAACCAGTGCTTCGGTATCAGCGACTGCCGCGGCGGCTGGGGTGTGACGGTAGGCAACTGGGGCGGCTACGATTGCGACGGCCTGCTGGGCAGCATCGACAATCGGGGCGGCTACGCCTTCGCAATGAACACGTTTGCTCAGGCCGGCGCGCTCGTGCCCCTGGTGCGTTACGACCCGCGTTACGCGCGCGCTATCGGCAAATGGATGCTGAACGTGGCCAACGCGGCGCGTCTGTTCTATCCCGGCGCGCTCCCGCCCGGGCACGAAACCAGTGCGTTCTGGCAGGGCGATCCGCAGCACGTCATCGCCTACGAAGGACTCCGCTACGAGTGGCTGGGCAAGCGTCCTTGTGCCACCGGCGATCCGGTGGCGATGAAATGGGGCCCGCAGACCGACCTCGGTCTGTACGGCTCCAGCTATGCCGGAATCCTGGGGGCCATCGTGCGTCCCACCAACGTCCCTGCCATCCTCCAACTCGACTGCCGCGCCACCGATTTCTTTCGCGACCAAGCCTGGCCGGCGTACCTGTGTTACAACCCGTATCCAGAGCCGCGGTGTTTTGACTTTACGGTCGGCCCTCAAGCAGCCGACCTGTACGATCTCGTGAAACGAGAATTTGTGCAACGTGCTGTTCGAGACAAAGTCCCGCTCACGCTGCCGGCCGACTCCGCCGCCGTCATCGTCGCCGTCCCAGCTGGCACCAAGACCGAAACCCACGGCGATCGCGTCTTGGCCGACGGTGCGGTGTTGGATTATGGCGGGCCTCAGTGAGGACGCGCTACAGCGGTTCCTAGCAGGATTCCACAGCGGGTCGTAGCCGCACTGCTGTGAACATCTTCACACCTCTCTCGTTCCCACGCTCCGCGTGGGAACGCAAGTGTTTTGACGCTCCGCGTCGTCTGCCCAAGGACGCAGAGCGTCCGTGGCTTGCGTTCCGACGCAGAGCGTCGGAACGAGAAAAATCGAGGACTTGGACAACTGCAAGATGTTCACAGTAGTGCCATTCACAGCTTCCCCAGGATCTCCTTGGCTTTCGCTTCATACAGCTGCTGCCATTCCGGTGCCACTAGACAATCGCAATCCTCTTGAGCAAAGCCGGGGTTGTTGCGCTGTTGCTCGGTGGGTGCATAGTAGATGTAGCCGTTGGTGTAGGCGGCCACAAAGGTAAACGGGTGGGGTGCCGCTTGCTTGATGGCCAGTCCGATTTCCACAGATAGCTCGCCCGGAAAGGTGACCATCACGAAGTCGCCGATTCTAATGCCTACGACCTCGATCTCGATCGTCTTCTGTCCGGCGGCAGCGTTCTGGGCTTGATGCATTTTGAGCAGATCCAGATTCACCTGGACGCGGGTCAGTTGTTCCATGACATGAATGTTTTGGATGTAGGCCGCCAGGTTCGCTCGGTTTTCGGCATCCAGCTTGGTCAGGTCTTCTCTACCAAGGGTCTTGTCGTGCAGGTAGCGGTGGGAGTAGTAGGAGGGAAAGTCGTCGGAAACCTTGTACTGCACGAACAAAGGCAGGAAGGTCTTCAGGTTGAGACTGGTGCCTTTCAGGGACTGCAGCAACTTGGACTGTGTGGCCTGCAACGCGGCGATCCGCGGTTCCAGATCGGCGCCTCGGGGCAACGCGATGACCTCGCTGACGACTTTCAGCTCACCGTTTTCTCGGGTCTGTATCTTCTTCAGTGCCCGCATGGCACTCAGGCCCAGCAGGTTTCCCAACGGCTCAGCGTCGCGAGGATTGTGAACGTCCTTATACAACACCGGATTGATGTCCCCAGCGCAGCCCTGCACAAACAGGGCGAGTACGCCCGCGCCCCAATTCTCTTCGATGACTTGCGAGGCAAAGCCGGGAAAGTCCGCTGTGTTCCCACGGCTCGGAACGCCCTGGATGGGATGGCAGGCGAAGTTGTAAACCACAGCCAAGGGCTGTCCGTTCTTTCTGTCGAGCCGCAGCAGGCCGATCTGCGGGTCGACCGGGCCGATTCCGGCAACCGCTTCGTCGGGAGGAAGCGCGTAGGCATGGCGCACGTCCGCTTCGCTGCCGTCCTGCAGCTTGAGCCGGCGGTTTTCCATGATTCTGTCTTCTTGGCCGACGCCAGCACCGACCTGGACTGGCTCCATGCTCAGCCACGCCGCCTTCACCGCCTGGACGGTTCGTTGTTCGACATCCGCGCACACGAGTCCATGACAATGGCTGGCATGGATGAGGACCTTCGCAGGTTGGATACCCAGATCCTGCTGGAGCTGGGATCGCACGTTTCGCAGGAAGTCGTTTCTGATTCTCCCAATCTCGCAGAGGGCGACGGCGTCCACGGTAACAATCACCGCGGAAGTGACATCATCCTTCAGCACCAGGGCTTTGGCATACAAGGGGTCATTGACCGGTACGGCTCCACGATCCGTGATGTCCGCCTTGGCGATGCCTGCCCAGAGCTGAGCTGCGTTCGCCTTGGCAGACGGTATCAAGCCGACCATCGCCAAGACGAGGGCGATCACGGCTGCGCGGTTCCTGCTGCCAACTCGCGGGTGGAAAAATAGAGTCCAAGGGTCCGCAAGGAGATTTCTCATAGGGTGCGCCTCTCCCGCAATTGGGACGGTATTTTCTTGCTGTTTCACAAAGATGGCTCTACGTTAGCAGCGCAGAAGACGGGTGACCAGACCCGAACGGCCGTGGACGGAAGAATCCGTACGCCGCCCACCGCAGCGGCTTGTCGGAGCATGTAAAATGGCCGAGCGAATCGCTCCTGAGTTCTTTTCACACCGCCACCTACGTCGAATCCAACCGACATTCGGAACGATGGGCGCAAGGCGGATGCGGTCTGGAACTTGCGTGGACAGTGGCGCTGTCCAATTAACCCCCGTAGTGCGGGCCACAGGCGGTAGCAGGAGTCTGCCGCCGACACCACCAATCACCACCAACTAGGTCTGCGACCATGCCCACCAAACCCATTGCTGCCATCGACTCTGCCGCCTTCGAATGCGAACTCCGTGCTGCGTTGCGCGGCGAGGTGCATTTCGACTTGATGAGTCGCGGCCTGCATGCCACGGACGCCAGTCACTACCAGATGTTGCCGGCCTGTGTCGTGGTACCGCGCGACGAGGCGGATTGCGTGCAGGCCGTCCAAATCGCCGGTCGCTACGGCGTACCCATCACGCCCCGCGGTGCCGCGACGTCGCTGTCCGGCCAGACGTTTGGCACCGGGATGGTGCTCGACGTGTCGAAGTACCTGAATCAGGTGCTAGAAGTCAACGCTCAGCAGCGGTGGGTCCGCGTACAGCCCGGCATCGTGCGGGATCGGTTGAACGCGCAGCTCGCACCGCACCAACTCCACTTCGCGCCCGATCCGGCCACGGGCAATCGGGCGACCGTCGGCGGCATGATCGGCAACAATGCCTCGGGGATGCGGTCGGTCGTCTACGGCAAGACCATCGACCACGTGATCTCCTGCAAAGTCGCGTTGGCTGACGGTATCGTCCTGGAACTGGATGCCGCGGACGAAGCCGAGTGGCAACGGCGGGCGCAAGGCGACTCGCGGGAAGCCGCCCTCTACCGTGGCATCCAGGAAATCGTTGCTCGCAACCGTGCGGAGATCCTGGCCCGCTATCCGAAAGTCATGCGTCGCGTCTCCGGCTATAACCTGGACGAGTTCGTGGACGGCGCCGGCTACACCGGGCTGATCGGCGGCCGCGATCTGGCCGGGCCTCGCCGCTGGAACCTGTCGAACTTGATCGTGGGCAGCGAAGGCACGCTGGCCGTGCTGCTGGAAGCCAAGCTGCGTCTGACCCCTCTACCCCGTGCAACGGCGCTGGCGATCGGTCACTTTCACGACGAAATCGACGCGCTCCGCCAGGTGCCGGAGATCCTCCGACATCAACCCAGTGCGGTCGAATTGCTGGACGAAGTCGTCATTCGGGAGGCGCTCGTCAATGCCGCGACGCGCGACCTGGCCACGTTCCTGGAAGGCGCACCGAAGGCCGTGCTCCTGGTGGAAATGTTTGGCGAGGACCCGGCCGATGCGCAACGCCGCATCGCCGCCTTGGTCGAGAACCTGACAGCCCGGGGCATTGGCTATGCGTGGCCGCTGCGGACCGACGCCCAGGGGCAGGCCAACGTGTGGGCCGTGCGCAAGACGGGGCTGGGGTTGATCAGCAACGTCAAGGGGCCGGTGAAAGGCCAGGCGGTTGTCGAAGACGCTTGCGTGCCCGTCGAAGTGCTGGCGGACTATATCCGGCGGCTGCGCGACTACTGCCGCGAACAGAACGTGCGATCGAGCATGTACGCCCACGCCAGCGTGGGCGTGATCCATTTCCGGCCCATGCTCGATCTGCACCTGCCGGAGGATCGGCAGAAAATGGTGGACATCGCCCACCGGGCCTTCGAGATGGTCTGCGAGTACGGCGGCAGCTTTGCCGGCGAACACGGCGACGGTGTGGTCCGCGGCCAGTTCATCCCGCAGTTTTTCGGTGCACCCCTGTACGCCGCTTTCCAGCAAGTCAAACACCTGTTCGACCCGCAGCAACTGATGAACCCTGGCAAGATTCTCGACACGCCGTCGATGGTCAGCCACTTGCGGTACGGCGAACAGTACCAGCCCGCTGAGCTGGCGACCCAGTTCCACTATCGCAAGCAGGGCGGCTTTCGGCTGGCGGTCGAGCAGTGTAACGGCGTGGGCGCCTGCCGCAAGCTGGCTCTGGGCACCATGTGCCCCAGCTACATGGCGACACGGGATGAGGAAGCGTCCACCCGCGGCCGCGCCAATGCGCTGCGGCTGGCGATGTCCGGGCAGTTGGGCCAGGACGCCTTGAGTTCCGATCGCCTGCAAGAGGTGCTCGAATTGTGTTTGGCCTGCAAGGGCTGCCAGAGTGAGTGCCCGAATGCCGTGGACCTGGCCCGGCTGAAGAGCGAGACCCTGCAAATGCACCACGATCACCACGGGGTGCCGCTGGGCTACCAGCTGATCGGTCGGATGCCGATTGCGGCGCGGCTGTTGGCCGGTCCGCTGGCCCACGTGGTAAATCTCGTGTCCCAGTTGCCGGGCTACGGCTGGCTGCTGGAGAAACTCGCCGGCATCGATCGCCGCAGGCCGCTGCCGCGGTTCGCCACGCGACCGTTGAGCAAGCTGCTGAAGGATCGCAAGTGGGACGGTTTTTCCAACCGTCCAGGCCAGATCGAGAATTCGGCCTGCCGTGGCGACACCTCGGCCGAGCTGGGGCAAGTGGTTCTGTTCGACGACACCTACGCCAACTACCTGGAGC
>JAPLNJ010000775.1 GCA_026692885.1 Planctomycetota bacterium
GATCGCTGTCGGTTCTTGATGCAACAGGCAGTTCAGGTCCAGGACCAAGACGATGTGCCCGCGCAGATTGACGTAGCCGCGGACGGCGGCCGGCGCATGCGGGATGGGTGTCATCGGCGGCAACGCCGTGACTTCCTTGGCGACGTGCGTATCGGCGCCAAACAGGCTGTCCCGCAGTCGGAATGTGCAGTAGGTCTGCGTCCCCTCTCCGTGGTCGGCAGCTGCCGCCGGTTTGCTTCTCGGTTGTGACATAGGCGTAGGTCCCTTCGTCTACGATCGGATTTCTGTCTGGCGGCTGGGCGGTGTCCACCCACCTGCTGGGAACATCTTCACGCCTCTCTCGTTCCCATGCTCCGCGTGGGAACGAGAGTGCTTCGACGCTCCGCGTCGTCTGCCCAAGGACGCAGAGCGTCCGTGCCTTGCGTTCCGACGCAGAGCATCGGAACGAGAAGAATCCAGGACTTGGACAACCGCAGGATGTTCACAACGATCTTCCCGTCTTTAGAAGTTCCGCCACAGCAGTCAGGAACTGCTGGCGTTCGAGTTTCACTTCGTAGGCATCGTAGCCACAGGCTGTGGCGCGAGCCCGGTCCGTGTCACTGCTGAGCGTGGTTAGCGCCAGCAAAGGCAACTGACCCCCTTCCGGACGCTGGCGAATCGTTGGGGCCAACGTCCAACCGTCCATGACCGGCATCTCAATATCGGAAACCACCAAGTCAAACTTCCCGGCATCCAACGCGCGGATCGCCTCCGCGCCGTCTGCCGCCGTGACGACTTCATAACCTTCCGTTTCCAGATAGCCCCGCACCAACTCGCGGAAGAACTCCGTGTCATCGACAGCCAGCACGCGCTTTTTCTGCGGGCGAGGGGGGCTTGTGGAGCGGGCCAGTCGGGCCGGATCGCCCAGGTCTGCCAGCCGGCTGACATCCAGCAGCAGGGTCAGGTGGCCGCGGAGGATGGCAGAACCAACGACGCCATCCGCTTGGAAGGCAACGCGGCTGAACTCGGCGGGCAGTGTTTCCGTATCGATGATCGAGGTGATCAGCAAGCCCAGAGGTCTCGCGAGGTTTTTCGGCAACAGCAGGAACAACGGATTGGCGTCGACGCCAGCCGAGACCGGCAGGACCTGATCCAGTCGCAACAGCGGCGTGGAAACGCCATCCACGGTGACGAACTCACGTTGGCCGACGCGTTCGATGCGATTCCGGTCGATCATCACCAGACGTCGGATCATGGCCAACGGGACGGCAAACTGTTCCTGCGCTCCGTACTTGAACAACAACGCGGCGGTGGCCTCGGCGGGACGGTGGGCCGCGACCGACGGGCGTTGCTCCACGTGCGTGCCGAAACGAATGCCGGCGTGCTGGGCGAGGCCTTCCATGTTCAGGATGAGCGACACGCGGCCGTCGCCCAGGATTGTCGCGCCCGAAAAAGCGGCCAGCGGCTTCATCAGGCTGTGCATCGGCTTGACCACGATTTCCTCGTTCTTGAGGATCTCGTCGACGATCAACCCGAACCGGCGTGCACCCACCTTGACCACGGCGAAGAACGTTGGGGCTGCCGGTCCCGCGACTGCCGACAAGCCCTGAGCCGGGCCAGCCGTCGAGTCACTCGATCCCAAGGGGCGGTACTTCCGCACGATCGCCTCGCGCGCCTCGGCGTCGAACGGTGTCGGGCGGCCGAGTACCTCTGCCAGCCGGACCAGGGGCAGTAGCTGATTGCGCTGCCGGACAACTTCCTGATCCAACGTGTATTCGATCCGCGTTTGAACCTGTTCCGGATGCAGGCACACCAACTCCTCCAGGTCCTTCTGAGCAATGGCATAACGCTGCTCACCGGCTCGGACCATCAAGCAAGGGATGATGGCCAGGGTCAGCGGTACGCGCAGGGAGAACAGGCTGCCCTGGCCCAACACCGAATCGACTTCCAGCGTGCCTCCCAGCTGGTCGAGATTGGTCTTGACCACATCCATGCCCACGCCGCGGCCGGACAGGTCGGTGACGGCTGCGGCCGTCGAGAACCCGGGCAAGGTAATCAACCCCAGCGCCTCTTTGTCGCTCAGCCGGGCCAGTTCGGCCGCGGTGCGAAGTCCGGCCTGCAAAGCTTTGCGTTTGATCCGCTCCGGATCGATCCCTTGGCCGTCGTCGCTGACTTCGATGCAGATCTGGCCGCCCAAGTGACGGGCGGCGAGGGTCACGCGTCCGGCTGGCGGCTTGCCGGCCCGCGTACGTTCTGCGGGCGGTTCCAGGCCGTGATCGCAGCAATTGCGGATCAAGTGGGTCAGCGGGTCGGAAAGCAGTTCCAAGACGCTCTTGTCCAACTCGACCTCGGTCCCGGTCACTTCCAAGTCGATCGTCTTGCCCAGTTGCCGGGCCAAGTCGCGAACCATGCGAGGGAACTTGGCAAACAGGTTTCCCACGGGCTGCATACGGGTCTGCGTGACAGCACCCTGCAATTGATTGGTCAAGGCATCCAATCGCTGTAGCACCGGCCGCATGGCGGCTTCGCCGGCATCCATCGAACGGAGTGCTTGATTGCGTACGAGGACCAGTTCGCCGGCCAAGGTCATCAGGCGATCGACCAACGGGACCGGAATACGCACACTGGCGGCGCGCTCCGGGCCTCGCGATGTACCGCCTCCGCTCTCGGCAGACGCGGTCGGCGTCGCTGCGACCGGTAGCGTCTCGGTGGTGGCGCTGTCCGTGCGGGTTTCGCCTGGAACGTCGCTCACGGCCCTGCCGGCCGGGCCCAGCGACTTAGTCGCTAATGCTGGCACCGCGTCCCGGCGCTGGCCCAGGCACTGGCGCAGCCGCTGCAGCAACTCGCTCACGTCCGCCGCGTTGCTCCGCTGGACATCATCCAACAAGGCCAGCATGCGGTCGGTCCCGGCCAGCAACGCGTCGACCACGACGCTGCCCGGAGCTGTTCCCGTCTGCCGCAACTCTTCCAGGACATTCTCCATGGCGTGAGCCAGTTCCTCGATGACCTGGCAACCCAGGAAACCGGCACCGCCCTTGACCGAATGCATAGCGCGAAACAGCCGATCGATGCGTTCCCCATCCGCCTCGCGCGGATTCTGTTCCAACGCCAGCAGATCCTGAACCAAAGTGGCCAGGTGTTCCTTCGCTTCGCCCACGAATTCGTAGATGGCACTCGGGGATAGTACCGTCGCAGTTGCGGCGGGCCGATCCGCTGAGGCTTCGCGCCGTTCCAGATTGTCCGGGACCGGCACGCCGCCAACTGCCTTCCGTGGCGGTGCGGCGGCCGCAGCGCTGGCGACAGGGGCCGCGGCTGGCTTGGATGCAGGCAGCTGACCGGTACGCACGGCGGCGATTTGTTCGACCAGTTGTGCCAACGCGGCCTCCGTCAAACCGTTCTCCGCACTCGCCGATTCTGCGGGTGAGCCCAGGCGATTCAAGGCGTCGACGCCGCGAAGCAGCACGTCCATGCTGTCGCTCGTCAGATTGATCTGTCCTCGTTGGGCGGCGACGAAGCAGTCTTCCAAGTGATGGGACACTTGCACGGCCGCGTCGAATCCGACAATCTTGGCTGCGCCCTTGATCGAATGGGCCGCGCGCATCAGCGACTCCAGTCGCTTGGAATCGTGCGGCGATTTCTCCAGGGACAGCAGCCCTTCATTGAGCGTGCCCAAGTGAGTTTCGAGCTCGGCGCGGAATAAATCCAATAGCGCCGCGTCGGGGGGCGGTTTGGCGGTCATAGGAAAACTGGGGCCAGAGGTAATGCACACAGTGGATGATTCGTATACTATAACCCCTAGATTCCGCACGCGAGGATGATTCCGGGGTGTTGGAGGCCAATCCGAAGAATTGACGCCCGCGTAGTAACCGTCGGACCGCAGGTGTCACCCCGTTTCGGTCGCCCACGAATGCCTTCCTTCGTTTGCCCCAGGGAACGGCCTAGTGCTTTGTCAAAGCTTGAGTTTAGGGTTGTGAGCGGCAAGACGCTGCGGTGGCGTAAGCTTCCAGCTTGCGTTTGACGCGATGAATCGAAAGGCAAGCAGGATGCTTACCCCACTCTTTAGCCTTGAAGACGCACTAGAAATATCTTCGACATTCGCCGTTTTCGACGCTTTCCCCGGAGTACCGGGGCGAGGGAGTTGTGTTTCGACCGCGCCTGTCCTGCCGCCCCAAGGAGGTGATGATGAGTACGTCCGATGTCCGTGTAACCGGTCCGCAGATCGCCACTCCGCCACGCCCGGTGAGCGTGTTGCTGGTCGATGACCAACCGATCGTGGCGGAAGCCGTGCGGCGGATGCTGGCCGCCGAGACCGACATCCTGTTTCACTACTGCCAAGATCCTACCCAAGCCATCGCCCAGGCCAACGCCATTGCCCCCACGGTAATCCTGCAGGACCTGGTGATGCCGGAGTTGGACGGACTGACGCTCGTCAAGTTCTTCCGGGCCAACCCGTCGACTCGTGAAATTCCGCTGATCGTCCTCTCCAGCAAAGAAGAACCGGTCACGAAAGCCGAGGCCTTCGCGATCGGGGCCAATGACTATCTGGTGAAACTGCCGGATCGTCTGGAAGTGGTCGCTCGCGTCCGTTACCACTCGAAGGGCTACATTGCCCAACTGGAACGTAACGAAGCCTATCGCAAACTGGCCGAGAGCCAGCGGCTGTTGGCCGAAGAGGTGGCCGAAGCGGCGAAGTATGTCTGTTCGCTGCTGCCCGAACCGCTCACACAGGGACCCGTCCGAGTCGACTGGCGTTTCTTTCCCTCGACGCAACTGGGCGGAGACTCAAAGTCAACAACATGGTTATAAATTTCTTCATGATCGGTAGCCACGACTACTTTCGATAATGACTCACTTTTCTTTGCCTGCTCATACACACGCCTGATCATCGACTTGCCACCCATATCAGCCAGTGGCTTTGCAGGGAATCGGGTAGACGCATAGCGGGCAGGTATAATACCAAGAATGCTCATTCTGCTTTCT
>JAPLNJ010000776.1 GCA_026692885.1 Planctomycetota bacterium
GACTGGCTAGCGGCGACCGCCAGCACACTCAATCCCAACACCATTCGCAACACGCTTGTTCGCAGGTTCATCGGATGCTCCTTCGCGTTAGACGGGATTACTCCAAGCAAATCGCTGGCTCGATGCAGCGTGCGATGTTGATTCGCAACCCGCGTGCCGATTCCCGCCGATGAGATCGTTCTTAGGCAAGTTGTTGCCCAATCACGGCTGGGCGTGGGGCCGATGGAGGCAAGGGCAGCCACGAGCAATTGCTCGGACCTCGACCTGCGTGCAGAATCTGGCGCGTTTGACCTTCCGGTAGTGAGCAATTCTTGCGCACCGTCCTGTGGGCACGCGACGGGCCTTTCGATCCGGGACGCCAAGCCTTGTTCACACAAGAGCTGCGGTGTTTTTCTCGTCCACCGTAATACGAACGGTCCCGACCAGTGACTTGGCCTTCACGAGAGGGACCTTCCGAACTGAGTGTACGACCTCAGTCGTAGGAGACACGCGTGTTCTCGTCGCCCAGGGTGGCTTGCAGCAAGGGTTGCCACTGCGGCGCTTCCCAGGTGCCCAACTGGGTGTGTATTAAGAAGTACTTCTGCGGAATCGGGTGCGTTCCGACAACGACCTGCAGTTGGTACTTCACTGGGATCATACGGCGGAAATGATCGAGGTAGGGGCAAGGCGGATAGCCCACGATCAAACCGGTGGCCAAGTGGATGACACTGGCGCCGTTCCTTTTCATCTCTGCCGGCGCGTCCTCCACGTTGCCGCCGGGGCAACCGCCGCACGTGGCATATCCGACCAATTCGACAGCCCTGTCTCGGTAGCTGGCGAATGCGCCCTCCCGATTGGTCAACGCTCGCAGGCACTTTCCTCCGGCACAAGTCCGGTAGCGATCACAAATGATGATGCCGACCTTGATGACGTTGTCGTTCATGCCTGAGCCTTCAGATATCGCGACTCAGCCTCCGCTGCGGTGCGGGGGCTGAGTCATTTCCCGCCGAAAAAGGCCGCGTCTGCCAGGGGCGACTGCGATTGGTTCCGACTACTTCTTCCACAGTCCGTGCAGGTTGCACAGCGCCCTGGCGGAGACTTCTTTGGCCTTGGTCATGAACACGGCCTCGGGTTTCGCGTCGACTTCGAGAAACTGCCGGCACACTTTGCCGTCCGTAACCAACTCGATCCACGCGATGTGGTGTGCCTTGAGCATCGGGTGCGCCATGGCCCCAACCGTGACCTTGTAGCCTCCATCGATCTTTTCGATTACCGGCTGGTGTTTCCCAGCCATCTCACCTGAGGTGGTCTCCGCCAGGAGCTTCATCGGCTTTCCGCAATGAACCAGGGAAGGCATCCCCGGTTCCAGCACTTCTACAATCGTACCGCATTCTTCACACCGATAGACTTGCAGACGCTTCTCCGGCACCTTCTCAGCGGCCACTGCCGTAGGATTGCTGCCCGCCAGGATCGCGCCCGCACCGACACCCGCTGCTGCCAAGAACGCTCGTCGCTCCATGATCCAATTCTCCCAGTAAAAGTAGGAACACCAAAACCAACAACCACATCCTCCGTGGACTCGGGTCGAGTTCGCGCTGACGACGCGGCTGCAACTACGCATCGGGATCAAGACAATTCGTTACGGAACCAGCCCACGGCCGATTTCTCCAGGAACTTGCCCGTGGCGGTGGCCACGACTCGGCCATCTTGTAGCAACTCGGCCGCCAGACAGTGCAGGGGACTCGTCGAGGAGGTGATCCAGCCTCGCACTGTCGCCGGAATGCCCGTGGCTACCGGATGCCGGAAGCGGATCTGCATCTCGGCCGTCACTGCGGCGTGCCCGAGGGCAAACAGGCAATTGGTCATGGCACCGTCCAAGAGCGTGCAGATCACTCCGCCGTGCAAGGTGGCCGAATAGCCTTGGAAGACGTCGTCACACGAAAACGTGGCTTCCACCGTACCATCGCCGCAAACGCGGAAGCTCAGCCCCAACCCGAGCCCATTGCCCTGGGCGCAGACCACACAGTGGGGGTGGCTTTGATTGCGAAGCTGGCGATACGTGAGGTTGCTGCTTTCAGTGGTCATAGGCATTGCCTCCTGGTGATGACAGAGTCTGGGATGTGGCCAGGCTCAACGGCACCAATTCGCCCGTCCTTGTGGTCAGGATCTTCTGGAGTCGTGCGTGGACCGTCTGCCAAAGTGAGCGCAGGGCTGTTGCTGCCGAGCCTTCCGAGGCTTCCACCACCGTTTGGCGTGCAATCTGCGCGCGGGTGACTTCGCGGTCGTAAGGAATCCGCCCGGCCAGGAGAATCCCGTGTTTCACGGCCAGTGCCTCCAGCCCCACGGCCAACTCCTCGTTCAGGTCCGCCTTGTTCACCGCCAGCAGGCCCGGCACGTCCAGACTCTCCGCCAATTGGGCCACACGGCAGAAATCGTGAACACCGGAAACCGTCGGTTCGACGACAAACAGGGCCAGACTCGCGCCGGTGAGCGAGGCGATGACCGGGCAACCGATCCCCGGCGAGCCGTCGCAAAGAACCAGTTCCAGATTCTGATCTCGGGCAACTTGTTGAGCAGCTCGACGAACCTGAGTGACCAGTTTTCCTGAGTTCTCCGCCCCGATGCCTAGCTTCGCATGGACCATGGGGCCGCAGCGTGTTGCCGAGACGAAGCACTGGCCGCAGACCGCAGGGGCAAAGTCGATCGCGCGTTCCGCACAGTAATCGACACACACGCCGCAGCCTTCGCACGCGATCGTGTCGACGCGAAACGTCCGCGGCACCCGGCCGTTGCCGGGGCCGTCGAAGTAAATGGCGTTCGAGCGGCAGAGTTCTTCGCATTTGCCGCAGGTCGTGCAATGACCGGGCTTGATCCGCGCTTTGCTGCCGCCGACAAAGTCATCCCGGCGGATCACCTGGGGCGCGAAGATTAGGTGCAGATCCGGGGCGTCCACATCGCAGTCGGCCAGCACGCAACGACCGGCCAAACTGGCCAGCGCCGCGACCACCGAGGTTTTGCCCGTGCCACCTTTGCCACTAATCACGACCAGTTCTTGTCGAGTA
>JAPLNJ010000777.1 GCA_026692885.1 Planctomycetota bacterium
CCCTCCAGACGATCCAAGATCCACGCCCGGACAAACAGGACATAATCGGGATAGAACGCCTTCGGTTGGTCGTCGTTGATGGTCTTCTTCGCCGATTGCCATTGCGATTCTTCCTGTGCCTTGGGACCGCCTTGGGCTAACACGCTCTCGGCCCAGGCGGCGATGGTGAACTGCGACCCCGAAGCAATCAAAGGTTCCGCGTCCTTCCTGACTACCGCGTCGTCCGGCGGGTCTTTACTCAACCGCGCCACAAGGGCGAGCGCCCGGAGGCGATTGTCCACGGTCCCGTCCGGTTCTTTGTCGGCCTGCTTGCACCACAGGTCCCAGCCGAGCAAGGTTGTATCGGGATCCAGCTGATTCGCTTTGAGCTCCGATTGGAAACGGTCCGCTAAAGCCGTAAAGAGCTCGACCGGTTTGTGCAGTGACTCCCCACAGGGCTTGGTCAATAGCGATTCCAAGCCGGGCAACACGGCGGTAACGCTTGTCTGATTCTCCCGTTGCTTGAGGTCCAACAAGACTTTCAGGAACGAGACTTCCCAGCGCTGCTGCGGCGTGCTGCTCGGTAGCTGCAGGTGCGGCTGTAGCTCCATCAGCAATCGGCGAGCTTCCTGCAAGTCATCAGTACCGTCGGATTGCACGCGTTGGAACGCATCTGCTAACTTCAGCTCAAACTCGATGTTTGGCCACATTTCCGTGGCTGCACTCTTAACTGCTTGCGGCAGATTCTTCCAGTTGGCATGCAACTGCTGCTTGGTGAAAGCATCGATCTCGGCAACTTCTTTTGCTTCCTTCGCCGTCAGTTGCGCTGCGGCAGCTTTCAGTTCACGGAGGTTCTTCAAGCCGTCCTTGCTGCACAAGGAATTGGGATCCTCGTTCCGGGCGAGTCGAGTGACTAGCAGAAGGAATTGGATCCGGTCCTCCGGGGACAAGGCCTTCTGCCCCGGCCGAAGCTGGTCTAGCACCGGCTGCACCTGCGCCCAGTTGCCCTCCGCTGCGTACACCCGCGCGCGGTACAAGTCGACCCGCGCGCGGTACAAGTCCGTTTTCGGTGGCTGCGGGAACTTCTGGCAGTGATCCTCGATGACCGCCAGATAGGGCCGAACCTGGGCCGCATCGTCTCTTTCCAATTGCCCGTCCGCCAGCCGGAAGTACCATTCCAAACACTGCTTCCTTAACTCCGCGGCCCTGGCGTGGTGACGGCCCTGCGTCAGGACCTGCTCGATGGCGGCCAACGCGTCCTTCAGCGGTCTGACGTCGTTGCCCTCTTTGAATTCCCGGAGCGTCTTGTCTGCAGGGTCAAGAATCTTGTCGAGATCCGGGGCCTCCTCGCCCGTATCCGAGGTCTCCTCGCCCGTCGGGCCGTCGCCCGTTCCATTTCTACTTCCCCCAATTTCACTACCGCCCTTGGCCGTCATCCAATCCCGAATACGCTCGATTGCACCCCAGCGAAACAACAGGAACGCGAGCACCATGAGCGAGCAGGAGACGGCGGTTGCCGCGAACCACCAACTGCGATTCCCAGGGCTGCGATTCCCAGGGCTGGGTTTCCGAGGATTGCGATTCCCAGGAAAGATGGCAACCCGCAGGGCGTCCAGCATCTGCTCGATTGTCTCGTAGCGATCATCGGGGGCCGGGCTGAGGGCTTTCGCAACCACTTTGCGTTCCGCCTTGGGCAGCGCGGACAGGTCGAACTTACCGTCCCATTTCTCCCTTGCCAAAACAGCCAGTTGGCTTTCCGTGGTCACCCGCGTAAACGCTGGGAACGGAAAGTGGCCCGTCCGCAGTTCGGCATAGGTGAGTGCCAACGAGTACTGATCCATGCGCGGATGGTACTCGGCGCCAACCATCATCTCCGGGGCACCGTACTGAGGCGTGAAGGCGGGAGCCATCGTCTTCTTGGTGTCCACGACCTGGCGGGCCAGGCCGAAATCGCAGACCTTCGCCTCGCCGTTTACCAACAAGATGTTCTGCGGCTTGAGATCGCAGTGGCAGATGTGATGCTTTTGATTCAGATGGTCAACTGCGAGGCCGGCCGCTTCGATGTATCGAAACAGATCTTCAATGGGGATGCCGACTCTCGCCTCGGCGAGTCGTCCCGCGTTGCATCGCTCAAAGGTATCCGCCAGCGTTTCGTCGCCCAATTCCATGGCGATGATCAGTTGCACGGCGTTGCCCTGTTCGACGGAGGGCGTCACCGTGTCCGTGAGACTACCTTCGGAGGCGAACGCCGTGCTGGTGTCCAGGACGTATCCGTCTTTGTCCTTGGTCCAAAAGCCCTGAATGCGACAGAGGTGGTTGTGGGAGATGTTCTTGATGCGTTGCAGCCCCTGCATCTCGCGCCGCCCACCACCTTCCTGCAACTTGTTGACGACCTTCAGCGCGACATTGATTCCGCCGGGCGCGACCGCTCGCCAGACCTCGCCCGCCCCGCCGCGCCCCAGTCGTGCGACCAGTCGGTAACCCGGAATCGGCTCGTCGTCATTTTCGTACGCCAGACCTGTTCTTATCATTCGTCAGTCAACCCCCACCTGCAACAACGATCGCCAACTCGGACCACTACAATATCAAGATCACGTGTCCCAGGGAAAAGCGCGCTCCGTCCACAGCAATCGCCGCGAGTCCGAATCACTCACGGCGATTCTGGCTCGTAGGGTATACCTCGAGCCAGCGCTTTGCCTGGTCCATCGGCGTTCGTCGAGCGTTGGCCAAGGTTGCATGCTGGGAATCTTTCTTGGCCGCCGCCGCCGATGCACCAAGGGCTTGAGCGAACTTGATGTACCCTACATGAATCATCCGAGCTAGCCCCATCTTCTGGGATTCCGCCTGAGGACGCGATCTGGACGAATTTACTTTTCTATCACAGAACGCAGCGTTTTGCACCCGTATTCCGGGCGGAGTCGCAGATAAGGCGACGGGAAGAAAAGAAGTAACCCGAAGCGTCAGCGAGAAAGAGACGTTTTCCTCGCTGATGCTTCGCGCTGACGATGATCCGCTGCTTGCGTTTTGTGCAACGTTCCGCTCAAGGCAGGAGCCTGGGAACGAGCGGCCCTCACGATGTTGACAGCCGTGAGGCACGGACCCCTGCCGCAGCCCGTGGGGGAACGTCTCCGGCGTGGCTGTCTCCGCCGTTTCGGGCGGGTGTTCCGCTTAGGCAATCTGTCCTGCCTCGCGGGGGCGCGATTGGACGCGCCACTCTGCGAGAAGTTCCGGAAAATCAGGAAAGCACTTGCCCTCGTGATGGTTTTCCGATTCTCAAACCCGATAAAGTCACTAGCCGTATGGACGCGCGCATGTTCGTAGCCTGGCTCTCCAGAGCCGCGTAACTGCTTTCGGCAGCTCGGGACGAACTACACGGCTCTGGAGAGCCAGGCTACAGGAAATGGCACTACGCCTAGGTGAGTTGCGAGGGCTACCTTGGAATTCCCTACATCCGCGGGAATAGCCGGGGCCACATTGGGAGCTAGTCAGGTTTGGGCCGGGCAGAGCACACGATGTCAAGATTTACGCTTCGACGCGATTATCGCGGCGAGGTTTCGAAAATGAAGTTCCTTTCCCACAAGTCGAGTTTTCAGCAAGTTGACAGCGGATGTTCCGGATTGCTAGCATCGTCGGAAGATTGTCTCTTGAAAGTTGATCGCCAATGCACCCCGCGCAACAACCAGATCGGAATCCGACCGCCACGGAATCGCCGCAACGCGACATGCGCTACGCGTACAGCTCCGGCGGTTTGACCAACGAGCCCTCCGCGGATCCCCACTTGCGCTCTAGACGTCCGCACGTGGCGTGCGCGGCTGTTTGCTCCCACGGACCACGTCGGTTGGGCTTTCCAGCCCGACGTGAGAACCGCTGATGAACACTAATGGAACGCTGACGACTTACAGATATCAGGTGCGCAAGTGGTCCCAAACGCACCGCTCGCCGGCCCGTGTGCGGCTGCTGCCGGTGGTATTCTACACGGGACGACGGCGCTGGCTGCAGTTGGGGACGTTGGCGGATCTGATCGAACGGGGCGAGGAGTTCCGAGCGGTCACGCTGATCGTGGAACGGCCGTTGTTCCTGAACCTGACGGAGTTGGACGCCACGGCGCTGGAGCGCGATGGCGGCTTCTTCGGCTGGGTGTTGCGGCTGGTCCAGCAGCGGAAATCGCGGGCCGGGGAGTTCCAGGAGTTGGTGGAGCGCGTCGGGGCCCATTTGGAAGCGATGGCGCCCGCGGAGCACCAGCGGTGGCGCAATTTGCTTTCCTACATCGGGACGATGATCTACGATGATCGGAACGAGAGCGAACATGCCAAGTTGCAGGAAGTACTTGAACAATCGATGCAGAACGAAGAACTTCGTCGGGAGGTTGTTGAGATGGGAAAGTCGATGGCAGACGTGTTGATGGCAAGAGGCGAACAGAAGGGCCGCGCGGAGGGCCGAACGGAGGGCCGAACGGAGGGCCGAACGGAGGGCCGAACGGAAGCCGCGATTGAAACCCGGCAGCAAACGCTGGTCCGCCTGTTGCGCAAGCGGTTCGGCGACGTCCCCCACGGCGTGGTGCGTGCGGTGGAGTCCACAACCGACGTGGCCCAACTCGACGACTGGCTGGACCGCGTTGTCACGGCCGACACGCTGGACGAACTGGAAATCCCCGCAGCAAACGGGGACTGACCACTGACCACTGACCACTGACAACTGACAACTGACAACTGACAACTGACAACTGACCACTGACCACTGACCACTGACCACTGACCACTGACCACTGACCACTGACCACTGACCACTGACCACTGACCACTGACCACTGACCACTGACCACTGACCACTGACCACTGACCACTGACCACTGACC
>JAPLNJ010000778.1 GCA_026692885.1 Planctomycetota bacterium
GAGTGCAGCGAGCCCCCAGTTTTCCGACGCATGACTGGGGGCTCGCTGCACTCGACCACAGCCACCCTTCCGCTAGCAGTGTGCAACGTTATGATCGACGCCCTGCCGCTCGCCTAGGGCCGCCTGTTGGAGACGAGAGTCTGGAGCATGCCACGCCACCACCAAAGTCACTTTGAGAATAGCGGATTTGGTGAATTTGCGGTGTTTATCAAATGGCCTTGATGGCCTTCGTATGAAATCTGTCTTGAGTCGACCGGCATTTAACTATCTAATTCACACAGCACCGTTTGACACAAAGTCCCTGGAACAGCTCAAGCCCTGTATGAACAAACCCATTCGATTTTGCCTCGTTTTGCATAATCATCAGCCGATCGGCAATTTCGACTCGGTTTACGAGCAGGCGTACCAGGACAGCTATCGGCCGTTCCTGGATGTTTTTGAGCCGTACGCTGACTTGCGGATCTCGCTGCACACGAGCGGTCCGCTCATGGAGTGGCTCGACGAGCATCATCCCGAGTACCTGGACCGGCTGGCAGCGCTCGTGTCGGCCGGGCGTCTGGAGATTGTGGGCGGCGCCTTTTACGAGCCCATCCTGACGATGATTCCGTCGCGCGATCGGGTGGGCCAAATCCGTTCGTACACCAAGTGGCTCGAAGGCCGGTTGGAAGCCGACGTGCGCGGGATGTGGGTTCCGGAACGCGTTTGGGAGCAGATGCTGACCGGCGACTTGTACCGCGGCGGGATCGAATACACGGTCCTGGACGACTTCCATTTCCGCAATGCGGGTCTGACCGACGACCAACTGCACGGCTACTATGTCACGGAAGATGACGGCCACACGCTGAAGATCTTTCCGGGCAGCGAGCGGTTGCGGTATCTGATCCCCTTCCGTGATCCGCACGAGACGGTCGACTACCTGCGCGGGATTGCCGAGCAGCATCCCAACGCCGTGGCCGTGTTTGGCGATGACGGCGAGAAATTCGGCACTTGGCCGGAGACCAATCGGCACTGCTATCACGATCGTTGGCTGCGCCGCTTCTTCGATGCCCTGGTGGCCCAACGCGATTGGCTGCAGACCACGACCCTGTCCGAGGCGGTGGAGCATGTGCCGCCCGTCGGCACGATCTATCTGCCGGACGGCAGCTACCGGGAGATGACGGAATGGGCGCTACCGGTGACCCAGCAATTGGCTTACGAGGACGCGGTGCACGATCTGGAAAAAGATCCCCGTTGGCCGCAGGTCAAGGCCTTTGTGCGGGGCGGCTTCTGGCGCAACTTCAAGGTGAAGTATCCTGAAGCCAACGAGATGTACAGTCGCATGATAATGGTCAGCCGCCGATTGGAAGAGGCCGAACGCGACGGTCTCGACGGCGAGGACGTCTACTGGGCACGCCGCGAGTTGTACCGGGGACAGTGCAACTGTGGCTACTGGCACGGCGCCTTCGGGGGTATCTATCTGCCGCATCTGCGCAATGCGATCTTCAACCACCTGATTGCCGCCGACAACCTGCTGGACAAGACCACGACGACCGGCGGTCCCTACGTCGCGGCGACGGTGGACGATTACAACTTTGATGCCCGGCAGGAAGTGCGGCTGGTCAGCGACCGTCTTGTGGCGCTGCTGGCTCCGGCGGCTGGCGGCCAGATCTACGAATTGGACGTGCGGTCGATCTGTCACAACCTGTTGGCCACCATGACCCGTCGGCCGGAAGCCTACCACCGCCGTGTGCTGGCGGGGGCGAGCCAACAGAACGGCAGCCACTGCGCCAGCATCCATGATCGCGTGATCTTCAAGCAGGCGGGACTGGACCAGCGGCTGCAGTATGACCCGCGGCCGCGCAAGAGCCTGATCGACCACTTCTACAACAACGACGTCACGGCTGAGGCGGTCTGCAACGGCGAGGCCCTGGAGCGTGGCGACTTCGCCTCCGGCATCTACGAGGCCCGCTTGCGGCGCAATCCCGACCGCATCCAGGTGCTGCTCAGCAAGTCGGGCAATGCCTGGGGGATTCCGCTGAAGATCACCAAAGGCGTGACGATCGAGGCAGGCCGTCCGGTCCTGGAGATCGCGTACATGATCGAGGGACTGCGGCCCGCAGACCGCTTCCATTTCGCCGTAGAATTCAATTTCGCCGGTTTGCCCGGTGGGGCCGACGATCGCTACTTTTATCGCGGCGACCGACTGCAACTGGGGCAACTGGGAAGCAAGTTGGACTTGCGTAACGTGGAAGGCCTGGGTTTGGTCGACGAGTGGCTGGGCCTCGACGTGCACCTATCCGCCAATCGCCTGACGGGGTTTTGGACGTTTCCCGCCGAGACCGTCAGTCAATCCGAAGGCGGCTTTGAACTGGTCCATCAATCGGTGGTCGTGCTGCCGCACTGGATCATCCAGGGTGATGCCGAAGGACGCTGGAATGTGACCCTGCAGTTGTCGCTGGATACGCGCCTGGCCGAACGTCGACGGGAGTTGGTCGAGCAAGTCGTGGCAGCGACTTAACCACGGCCGAAAAATAACTCCCTCGCCCCGGTACTCCGGAGATCGTCCAGCTTTTAACCCTGTTGTTCTCCGGAGTTTGCGCGTGCTAGCAGCAGTCGATGACAGGTCAGGATGTTCTGGGCGAGGACAAGCAGCCCAACTTTGGCGATCGCGCGGTGCAAGCCGCGACCGTGAAGCTGACGAACGTTGCGGTGGTGTTTGGCATCACCAAAAGCTCGTTCGATCACTTGTCCCCAGATCTTGTACCGGACTTTGATCTCAGGATCCTTCATCTTTTCTCGATGAGCATCCAGAATCTCTTGGCCTTCGAGTTGCTTCAGTGTGCGGCCTTTGTTTGGGTCACCACCACACGATCTTCCGGAAGCCGTTTGTCCTTAGGTTTCTTGGCATTCTCTGCGATCCGCTGGTCCAGTTTTTCCGCCGCACGGGCGAGCTGGGCAGCCTGCTCCAGCCGCCCCGAAAGCGTGCCTGGGCGTTGATCGTAACACTGCGAAATGCCGTCACTGCTAGCACCAGGCGGTTTCTTGGTCCTGGCGCGTAAAGAATGAGATTTTACGGTTCCGCAGTGTCGGGCCCCAGGCAGGGCTCAGACGTACAGAATTCAAAATTGGCGGTTTAGCGACTTCGCCAAGTCAGAGTGGTTTGTCCGCCAATTTTGAATTCTGTACGTCTGAGCCCTCGCGGCAAGCCCCGTCCAGGCGACAACATTAAACCTCATTTTTGCCACTCCCACCGTAAAGAACCGTTTGGTGCTAGCTGGTCCCGTCCGAGAAGCTCCCGACGTAAGTCGGTGAGAGCAGTCCCGCCAATTCCTAACACCGCGGCGTCTCACCGAGTTCTCCCGACTCGTCGGCTGCCCGCCGTCG
>JAPLNJ010000779.1 GCA_026692885.1 Planctomycetota bacterium
GACCGCCAGCTGGGGTCAGACGTACAGATTTCAGTTTTCGCGGGCAGAAGGCTTTCCCTAGGCTTGGGCACACGACCGCGAAAACTGAAATCTGTACGTCTGACCCCTTGTCTCACGCCCCGTCTCTGCTGAACCGTTAAGTCTCATGCTTTGCGCGCAGGGGCCAAAATATCGTTGGGTGCTAACAGGTCAGGCTTTCCAGCCTGACGTCAGCCTGGAAAGGCTGACCTACACATCGACGCTCTGACCCGTGGCACTTTGCATAATCCACTCCTCGTCAAACATGACTATTCCAGTCCCAACCAGCGCATGACAAATTTGGAACTCGGACTCGGATTGGCGGCAGGCGGCGACACCTTATCTCTCCTCCAGATCGTGAAGTACCGCGCGGAGCGAATCGGCAAGTCCCTGCGCCGATTGGTACCGATCATCCGGTTGCAGCGCGAGACAGCGCTGGCAGATGGTCGCTATCGCTGGCGGTATCCGCGTATTCAGCTGAGCCACGGGCACCGGATCGCCTGCCAGGATGCGGGCCCGCAGGCTCCAGAGCCCGTGGCCCTCAAACGGCAGCCGGCCCGTGAGCAACCGATACAGCACCACGCCCAGACCGTAGATGTCGGTGCGCAAGTCAGCAACCGCTTCCCCTGACGCGGCCTGCAATTGTTCGGGCGCCATGTACGCCAGTGTGCCGGCCGTCGTGACCAGTTCGCTGTTCATTTCGCTCTGGGTGAGGGCGATTCCGAAGTCGGCAAGCAGCGGATTCCCGGCAGCGTCGAGCAGGATATTGGCGGGCTTGATATCGCGGTGGATAATCCCGCGTTGGTGGGCGTAGTACAGTTCCTCCGCGACGCGGGCGATCAGTTCGACCGCCTCCTGCCACGTGAAGTCATGCTCCTCCATCCGCCAGGCCAGATCGTGGCCCTCCACGTAGTCGAAGACAATGAAGCAGAACCCTTCCTGCCGGCCGACATCGTGGACGGAAACGATCCCTTGATGCTTCAGACGAGCGACGCGGCGGGCCTCGGCCAAGCAGTCCACTGAGGTCAATTTCACTGCCACGTGCCGTTCCAGCGTCGTGTCGGTGGCTCGCCAGACTTGGCCAAATCCGCCTTCGGCGATCAGTTGCTCCAGACAATAGCGTCCCGCGAGCGTTTGAGGAGTCTTGAACTCGTTGGGCGACAAAGCCACGCGGGCGAGTTGCTCGGCGCGATCGGGGCACGGCGGCAGTTCCGCGTTCGGCGTCTCGAGCCAATCCATTGCACGGATCGCCTCAATGCGGCGGCGCGTCAAGTCCAGCAATTCGGGAGTCGCCGCGCACAGTTCCTCCGCAGAGATCTCGCGGCCTTGCTCGCGGAGTGTTTCCCACCGTTCCAGAAGTCCATCGAGTCGCTCAGCTTGGGTCATAAGGATGTCTCCGCTGGAAACAGGGGTCGGGTCTGGCGTGTTCAGTTTGTGCCCGTCAAGACCAATTGATTTGATCCTGTTTCTATTCCGCGTTTGGGGCTGAGGAAGACTTCCCGGTGGAGGCTGGCGTTATCCACTACTCTTCCGGCCCGAACGGGCCAAAACAAATCAGCCCAGGGCAGAGCGTCGCGGCGACAGCCGCAGAGCGTCGCCCTGGGTACGGGTTCAATTCAGCACGGTAGCCCTGAAAGGGCGATACAAATTGGTTCATCCCGCACGCATCGTTCGTCCGAT
>JAPLNJ010000780.1 GCA_026692885.1 Planctomycetota bacterium
AACTATCCCCGACGAAAAGAAGAACCGTCCGCCGGCCCACCGAAGGTAACCGCGGCCACAGAAACCCAAAAACTAAAACTACTTCAACTCGAATGCCAAGACCAAGCCGCGTAAAATCCTTAACGGCGTTGGGTGAGGGGCGTAAAGGCAGATGCCGAAGTTGCTTCTCGGTCGTTCCTTATTCGCAGATTGCTTTCGGCCATTCGGTCCAGGATTTCGCCCGTGCGGTCTGTGGACCGGTCGTCGACGACGGTGATTTCCAGGTTTTCGTAGTCGAGGGCCAAGAGCGAATGCAGGGCGGATTCGACATGCAGTTCCTCGTTTCTCGCCGGCACGATGACCGACACTCGGGGCCACGCCTGATCTGGAGGTGGTTCGACGTCCAGCAGTCTACCGATCTGTCGATCACCGAGCACCAGTCGGAGCGCGACTACCAGGGTGGCCATCAGGTTCACGATCGACAACCAGAACAGGAATGTCTGCATAGGCAGTAGTCTACGCGAATTTCTTCGCCTGGACAGGCCGCCTATTTCGTCTTGGGCGAGCGGCAGGAAATAACTTACCCAACTTAATTCAATAGGAATTTGTAATGATGGCGAGTCTGGGATGGTTGCGATGAAGGGCGACTTAATCTTTCACCCTAATCTTTCGCCTTAATCTTCCTCCGGCTGCATGGGAATGGAGGGAGAGATTAGGGGGAAAGATTAAGGCGAAAGATTAGGGTTTCGGCGAAGCCGGCTAGGTTCATGTAGGATGGTCTTCCAAGACCGTCCCGATCTGCCTGGAAAGGCCGACCTACAGGTAAGTTATTTCCTGCCACTCGTCTTGCAGGAATTGGCCTCCGGCGTTCATAATCTGATCCGAAACGCGGAGCCTCATTCTCGCTCCACCCGCGAGTGTGGGCGGGGGGTTGGATAAGTCCGGGCCAGGTTAAGGAGAACACCATGTCCGCCAGATCGAACAGAAAGAAGCGTCGACGTCTGGAGCACCAGCAACTACGGCAGCCTCAGAACCCAGGTCGGCAACTCCAGAACCCAAATCGCCAGTGCTTGGAAGCCTTCAAGCAGGATTTCGAGCGAGACAACGACAGCCAGAAATTGCTTTTGATCGAGCCGGCCGGTTGCGAGAAGATGTCCGATGTCTTGGAGGACTTCTACGAACCGTTCGTCGACGAGGCTCACAGCGATGAAGATTTGCGTTGGCTCGTCGGTATGGCCGTAGTGGCTTGGAACACCTCGCTGCTTCCCGAGGCAAAGCAACGCGAAATGGCGGACCGATTGGTCGGCGTCGCATCTGCCGACGGCCCCAGTCCGGCGACCGAGACAATACGCATACTCTTCGCCGCTCTGCTTGAGCGGAAGCACGCACATTTCGCCCAAAACCGGCGTGTCATCCATCACTACCGACTGGACCCAGTGCCAGGCGGCCTGCATCTCTCCGTGGCGTCGAGTATGGATTCGCCGCCAAGTAGGTCAGGCTTTCCAGCCTGATGACGATGATGTTTCAACGCCTGGATGCAATACTGACCAGGACGGGAATGCTGTTTGTTCCCATGGCGATACTGTGCGGTATCGGCATCGCGTTGGTTCACATCGGATTGCGAGTCAACTTTGAAGCTCTGCTGTGGCTGGGTTTCGGAATTGGCATTCTGGTTGTGGTCCCTCGGTTTTCTTCTGCTTATTGGAACAGTAGTTGTCTGTATCGTGTCCGCCAGTTGCAGTAGACAGCACGCGGGAAGGGCAGAACAGGGCGAACCACCGGCTCCAAATTGACGCTGTTGCTCGCAGTTTGAACGGAACAGTCTCGAGCAAAGCGTTTGCCGTCCAGACATTGGTCCAACTGGAAGACGATCATCGCAGCACAGGCTGGTCCAAACAGAGGACAAGCCTGGGCTGACAAGAATACGGGTTTCGGAACGGAAAGGACAAAAACATTGATGACAAAAAGATAGTCCTTGGGAACGCGGGCTTCTTCCCATTTTTTTGTCATCAATCTTTTTGTCCACCGGAACGAAAACAGGATGAACTTTGGGTGAGAACGGCCTACTTCACCGCTAGCCCGTCAATCCAGATCCGCAGGGGCGGAGCGCCCCAGGAGTCGAAGCCGATGGTCAGATAATTGAGCACCGCCAGTGGGCTGCCCTCGCGTTTCCACTCCGGACTGCCGGCCAGTGGGACCGCGAAGTAACTCCAACCTTCGCGTTCCTCATTATTCGGCCACTGGCTCATGAAATCCGCGGCAGGCCTCAGCACGACCGACTTGTCGTCCGCTTCGTAGAGTGTGACCAGCGGATTGACGTCCTGCCAGGCGGGCACGTTCTCGTCGATCGCCTTGATCCAGAACACCAGCTGCGTCTTGCCCTGCAGCGAAATTCCGGCCCGCTTAGCGGCAGGATACAACAGACTCACCCGGCCCCCGCTGTACGGATCGACCAGCGCGAAGGTCGACGCTGCGCCGGAAATCCGCACCGCTCGGTCCTCCGAGAACGTGACCCGCGAACCGGGATCGGACCACGTCCAGTCCTGGGCCTGTCCCTCGGTGCCTAACTCGGCGAGCGGCTCGACGACATAGAAATCCCGCCAGGCCAAGTCGGACAGGTGCCCATTGTTGACCGTGAGCCCCACGCGGTAGAAACCAGGCTGCCGGAACTGATGTTCCACTCGCGATTGGGTGGCGCTGGTGCCATCGCCCAAGTCCCACCGAAAATGCAGTTCGCGACCGTTCGGATCGCTGCTCTTCGCGGCGTTCAACGTCACCCGCTCGCCGACCTTCGCGGACACCGGCCCGTCGAGCACGGCCTGTGGCGGCTTGGTGATCGCCGGGTTGTCGGGAAGCTCCGTCAGGTTGGTGACATGGCCGTCGTTATGCAGGTTGCCCTCGCGGTTGTTGGCGTAACGATTGGCGGCCACGTTGATCCAGTCAGCGAAACGAACGTAGACGCCCCAGCGGTTGTCCTGCAAGACGTTCTGTTCGATGATCCAATGCAAGGCTTTCCACTTCTTACCTTGCGAGTCGATGTCGCCGACCAAGGCGATACCCGCTCCGTGGTTGCCCTGACACGTATTGCCGCGGACGATCGTGTGGCTGGACGGCCCGAACATGAACACGATGCCCGCGTGTCCGGATGCGGGCAGGTGCGGCGAGTTGTGATTTCCCTGTGGATCGCCGTTAAAGGACGCCTCGTTGCCGATGAGTACCGTCTGGTCCGAGGCACCCAGCCAGAATCCGTAGCTGCCGTGATTCGCCTTGTTGTACAGGTAGGTGTTGCGCGGCGCCCAAGCCTCGACACAGTTGTTGTTGGCGTACGAGCAGTCGTTGCGTTCGAACACATTGCCCGTGCTGACCCAGCCGTTCAGCACGCGGATGAAGACGCCGTCGCCGCCGTGCGTGCAGTCGTTGTCGAGGAACCGGTTGTCGTTCGAGCCGCTTTCGACTAGTACGGACGTCGAATCGCGGGCGTGCACCTCGCCCGGCTTGATGCGAATCCCGTAGCTGAGCACGTTGTGACGAATCTGATTCCGGCAGGAGTTCCACAACTTCAGGCAGGTGTTCGACGTGTGCGAGAAGTCGTTGTCCTCCAGTCGGTTGTCGTCCGACTGGACCAGCACGCAGCCGTCCCAAACGCGATTGGCCTTGTTCTTGCGCAGCGTCGAGTGCTTGACCTTTTCCAGCACGATACCACCGCGCCGCCCGTTCTCGCCCCAGCCGAACTCTGGATCATGGAAGTTGTCCGAGAAGTCGCAGTTTTCGATCGACCACTGACTGCCGTCTTCGACCTTCAGGCCCGTTTCCCAGCCTTGGACGCGAACGTTCTTGAGCGTGACCCCCGAGACGCCTTTCGCCGAGATCGCCACGCCTTGGAATTCACGAGGATTGCCGGCCGTCGCTCCGACAATCCGTGCCCCGCGACCGTCAATCGTGATATGCGACGCCCGGATGACAATTCGACCATAGGTTTTGGCCGGGTCGAGTACGGTGTCTTGGTGGATCTCCCAGGGCGGTTGTTCCGACACGGCGACAGCCTCGGCCCCCAGGCCCGAGCTCGCCAGAGTTAGCGCTGAAACGATCGCGGCGAAGACAACGACATGATTCCAGAAGCATGATTTCATGACGGCTCCTTGTTGTACCACCTGTGACTGACACTATTTCGTTTAACCGCGACCCAGAGCAAGCTGCCGTCACCGGCTTAGGATCGCAAAATGAATTTGTGTCGGGTCTTCAAAGTAGCCATCACGCTCCGCGTGATGGCATGTCATCTCGCGGAGCGAGATGACCACATTCTTGCGACAGTTATTTCTTTCGCGATCCTTAGCAGCATGAGCGACAGAGGACGGCAGCTTGCGCCGGGATGCAGCGGCGCCGACACCAAGTAGGTCTCGGCAGCCGGGACCTACATG
>JAPLNJ010000781.1 GCA_026692885.1 Planctomycetota bacterium
CCATGTCCAGAATCTTGACCGTCCCGTCTGTGCTCAGGAGCAGGTTCGCCGGCTTGATGTCGCGGTGGATCACGCCATGCTTGTGCGCGTACTCCAGTCCCTTCGCAGCCTGCAGGATACAGTCCAGGGCCTCCGTCACCCTAAGCGGGCCGCGGTCCTTGACGATCCGCGCCAGATCCTGCCCCTCCACGTACTCCATCGCCAGGAAGTGCAGACCGTGATGTTCCTTGGCGTCAAAGGCCGTGACGATGTTGGGGTGCAGCAACCGCGCCGCAGCTTCGACCTCACGCTGAAAGCGGCGAGCGGCATTGGGCGACGACATTGCCTTCGGTGGCAGCATCTTCAGGGCCACCACCCGATCCATACGGCGATGGAGTGCCTTGAATACTTCGCCCATCCCACCGGCGCCTAGTCGCTCCAGTATCACGTACTCACGCAGCACTAGCGACTCGATCTTGCCTTGATACACGGCCGCCGCCTGGAACTTGGTCAGCTTGCCCTGACGAATCAGTTCCCGCGCCAGAGCCTGGGCATCCGAGGGGCGTTCTTCGACGGGGAGAGTATCCAACAGCAGCGAGACCTGAGCGGATGACAGCAAACCGCTTCGGTCCAGGTTGTCGACGAATTGCTGCAGTGTGACGGGCGCAGCTCGAACGGAGCGCTGAGCGTCCTCGGCAACATGGCCCTCGCGCTGAGCCGGTGCAGGACTGGGAGCGGCGATGGCCTCCCGGCCGGTCGGAGGCAGACGCGTTTCCAAGGGCGTCAGCTTGGTCAAGAGCTTCTGGCAGTCCGGACACGACTGCACGTGGGTATCCACCCCCGGACGTTCATCCGGGGAGAGTTGTTCGTCGAGCAGTTGCTGCAGCGTTTCCCACGACGGACAATCGCTCATGAATTCACGTGCCCCGCCACTTTCTGACGTAACATCTTGATCACGCGGTTCCTGCCCTATGGTACTCCTCCGAGGCATAAGTGTCACTTCGTCGGGAAAACCGTGTTCTCGGTAGACCAATCTTTCCAAGCCGATCTGCCGGCACACGCACGAGGCGACCGGTATGACCGCCCATCTCTAGTATGCGTGGATCGGCGCGATCGCATGCAAACTTGATCTCTGCTTGCGGCACTGACCCAATGTCCGGTCCACCGGGCTTTCCCTGTCCCACCCGGATTCGTCCGTCCGCAGAACCGAGTGTCGTTACGGCTTCAGTGAGCCTTCCCGTTCAGCGGTCGTACGCAGGATTCGGCAGTCGGGAAGGGCTGCCTGGAGCTTCGTGACCCCGGTGTCGGTGACCTGGGTACCACCGAGGTGCAACTCACGCAATTTCGTGAGTCCATGGAGTCGCTCGAGTCCAGCGTTGCTGACTCCGGTTCCTTCAAGAGAGAGGATTTCCAGGCTCTCCTTGTTTGCTACGAATTCTAGGCCTGCGTCCGTCACTTGAGTATGGTCAAGTCGCAGCACTCGTAGGTCCAATTGTGCGATCTTGGCTAGGCCGTCGTCTGAAATAGCCACATGTTCGAGAAACAAATCCCTGAGGTTCGTCAGCGAAGCAACGTGCGAAAGGCCTTCATCGGTGATGCCCGTCCAGCCTAACGAAAGCCACATCAGGCGTGGAAGTGCCTTGAGTTGGGCTAGGTTATCGTTGTCGATCTTCGTGCCGTTCAAGTACAGGACTTCGAGGTCCATACCCTTGAGGTAATTTAGTCCGCTACCGGTAATGGGCGTGCCCCCAATGTCCAGGACACGGAGTCGTACCGCAGGGCTGAGGCATTTGAGGCCCTCGTCGGAAATCGCGGTGAACGGAATAGTTAGGTTGCGTAGGTTGCGTATGGCTGAAACACTCGTCAGGCAACCGTCCGTCAACCGGGAAGCACTGTCGAGATGGAGAATCGCCAGCCTGTTCAAACCCTGAAACGTTTTCAAATCGTTATCTGAGACGGCTTCGTTTTGCTCAAGGCAGATCACCACGATAGAAAATGGCTCGGGTGGCAGATTGGCCGCACGTCCAATGCGAGGCAATTCCTCTGCCAGACCCAACTTCAGATCGCGGCCAACCCTACATACTTTGACGGTGCCCCCGGTGCTCAGCACCCACTTTGCGACTTGTCGGTCGATGTCATCCGTTTCGGGCGGTCCCTGGGCGACCTGCGACTTGGCTCGATTTTCCTCGGCCTTTGACGAATTGCTGGGAATCTCGCAAACCACCCGGAAGCCGTTATAGAAGTGTGCGTGAGAGGGTAAGAACCAATTGCGCGACGCGCATTGACTCTGGAAATTCGCGGAATTCCAGGCGCCACCGCAGGTTATCCTGCACTCACCAGTAGTGGGTCCGCGAGGATCATCGGGCGGCGATTGGTCATAGTAGCCTCCTCCGTAGTTGTCGGAGCACCATTCGTTGATGCTTCCAATCATGTCAAAGAGAGAAAAAGGATTGGGCGCTAATGAGCCTACCGGATGTGCATTCCATCCTGAGTTCTTGCCATGCCACGCATATTTCGTCAAGGGCTCATCGTCGTCGCCACAGAAGTAGCGTGTCGTCGATCCTGCCCTACAAGCGAATTCCCACTCCGCTTCTGTGGGCAGTCGATAGCCTGTCTCCTCTTTGGAGCTAAGCCAACGGCAGAACTCGATGGCGTCGTTCCAGCTCACATTCACCACTGGGTAGTCGTCGCCGCTGGCGATGCCGCCGAGATCTCGCCAGGTGAACTCCCGTCCGCTAGACATGGGCGCGTCAGGGGCTGAGCGTCCGCCGCCGCCGCCTCCCTTCTCGGCATCCGTCGTATAGCCTCGCTGGTCAACAAACGTCCGAAACTGACGGACTGTTACTTCAGTTTCGCCCAATCGAAAAGGGCTTGTGATTCGGACGTGATGACGTGGTGCCTCTGAAGCGATTTTTTCGTAGACCCACGCCTCGGCGTCAAGCTGTCGTGCCTCATTTTGCGCCTGCCGGATTTCGTCCTCAGAAGACCCCATGTCGAACTCACCGGGCGGTATCAGAACCAGTTTCATGCCGATCGAATTGGTCTGTTCGACCTGGATTTCGAGGTAGTTGGCCCACGCCTGCTGGTGCCTCTTGGCCTGTTCGGCGTCGAACGGAGCGATGGCCAACGGCGGTGGGGTCGTTGTCGCTTGGGGATCGCTGCCTGGTCCACCTCGACCCAATGGACCGAGCACGAACACCAAGGTGATCGTAAAGCAAATCGCAGCCGCAGCTGCGCCAGACCACAGCAGACGATTGCGGCGGGTACTCACGACAGTTGCCTTCCGAGCTGCGGTATCGCCGCCCTGCTGCGGCCTAGAAGTCGGCATCCTGTCAGCCACTGCTGGTGTCTCTCGCTTGCCGGCCCCACCGCTCGCAACTAAGTGGTTGAGGAATGACGTCAGCGAACTCCCGCTCGAAGGCTCGCTACTAACCGCGCCGGCACCAAGCGGAGCCAATTTCCGGCATGATTCCAGCTCTGCAATGACATCCCGCATTGATTGCTGGCGATCTTCCGGACGCTTGGACAGCATCTTCTGGAATACGACATCCAGTTGCTTCGGCACATCTCGTCGCTCAATACGCAACGCGGGAATCGGGGCCTCGCGATGAGCCAACAGCGATTGGACCAAGGAATCACGAGGATAGGCAGACTTGCCGGTCAACAGCCGGTACAGCGTGCAGCCCAAAGCGTAGATGTCGGCGCGGTGGTCGGCGGTGTGCGAGTGCTCCGCCTGCTCCGGGGCCATGTAGTCATAGGTCCCCATTACCTGCTCGGTGCCCGTCAACTGTTCGGACGCAGTTGCACCCGTCGGGGCCACCACCTCCATCAATCGCGCCAGGCCCATGTCCAGAACCTTGACCGTCCCCTCCGTGCTCAGCAGCAGGTTCGCCGGTTTGATGTCGCGGTGGACGACCCCGTGCGTGTGCGCGTACTCCAGGCCCTTCGCCGCCTGCACGATGCAGTCCAGGGCCTCTGCCACG
>JAPLNJ010000782.1 GCA_026692885.1 Planctomycetota bacterium
GGGTGGGGAGACCCACCCGGGGCCAGTTCTTTTCCCGGCTTTGGACACCGTCGTCATGCCTCAAAAAATCCGCGATCCAGCCATCGCGAAAACCGGCCCCCGGACCCGCCAAACTGGCCCCCGCTCAATCCGCCGCCGACAAATGCCAGTCCTGTTCGGCAATGCACTACACTGCAGGTGGCTAATCGGCTGGGGCATCCTGACCGGCTTGACGGTCGCGGACGACGGAACACGCTGCATCATCAGCGACCTTCGCACGATTCCGGGCGACCACAGCACCCAGGAACTGGTCTTGCGTAGCACGGGCCGCCGGATCGCCATCGGCTTCATCAGGCCCTACGCAATCGTTGAGACACCAGCGTTCATCGGGCGCCGGAGCCGGGGTTGACGAGGCGCGCCGCAGAACTATCGGATGGACCACAGGCGGCGGCATGGTCCGGGATGGAAATAGACTGGATGACGCCGCCGTGGTCATCCGTGTCGTTCGGCCTTACCTGGGGGACTCGTCAATGCCACACACGACCGTTCTCGTGGAGTATCGTTCCAGCGGAAGTCCGGCCTCGGGCCGTGAGGTTGTTCTCAGTTTCACCGGTGGCATCGGCGGCGTCAGCCACGCTGTTCGCACCGGTACCGATGGCAGGGCCTGTATTGAGCACGCATCGGTCGGTGAAGCCAAGGTCATTGTCGATGGCACTAGCAGAACTATGGTTCACTGCCCTGCGGATGTCGTTATTCACGTCTAGCGCATCGCGCAGCCGTTCTTGGAGGGCGCAACGTATGGCCAAGACACGACGAGAGATCGAGGACTCAATCCGCCATTACGAAGGCGAGGTTCGTAATTTGCAGTGGCGCGCAGGATGCGAGAATGCCGGGTCCATCAGCGATTTTGAGCCTGACCTGGTGCGTTACCAATCAAAGGTGGCACAGCTGAAAGAGGAGCTTCGCCGACTTGATGGGGCACCAGCTACCGTGCACCCAACATCCAATATCGGCGGTTCCGGCCACACCGGTTCGACTTCGCCCGCAACGCCGCAGACGGCGACTCGCCGCAAGAACGGCAGTGTGCCCGCTGCGATTGTTCTGGCACTGGTTCTTGCCGGCATTTTTGCTCTGATGGAATGGCCGTGGATCGTCGGCGCTGGCATTGGTGCTGCTACTGGGTACTGGTGGAGGCTCGTTGTCAAGATCGTTCTCGTACTAGCCTTGATAGCGGCTGCAATTGCCATCGCCGCTGCCTTTCTCAAGTAGCCGGCGCACCGTTAGCCGAAGACGGCGTGAAGTCGGATTTTCCTTTCGACCGTGAAGGGAGGGAGAACATGAACCCATCAGCCGCTTACTTCGTCAGCCTGCTTCTCGTGCCCATTCTTGCCGGCGATTTGCTGGCTGGTGGGGTATCCAGTTCCACGCCGGTCACGGCGTCGTCCGAAGCTGGGAACGACCAGCCGGCGCCACCGAGCAGCGACCCATCACGCGGAGAGCACGAAGGGGTCCCGAATGATGAATCAAAGCCAGCGATTTCCGCCGCTGACCGGAATACACTGGTTTCAATCGGCACCGCGATAGTCGTGCTAGCAGGTGTCTATGCTGTGTTCGGCATTCTGCGGCTGTTCGCTGATGTCGCGATTTTTCTGATCGCTCTTGCCGACGCAGTGCTGGCCTTCAACATTCATCACTGGTATGCCCCAGTAGCGAAAGAGGTCTCGTTCTTGCCTCAAAACTTCAACTTAACCGCTTGGGGAATTTGTGTCATTGCACTCGCTATTGCCGGCGCAGTCGTTGCGCTTCCGCTGGTTCCGTTTTCGTCGATCAATCGACCGAATAGGTCATCTACCAACTCCTTGACGTCCACCAAATAGGACAGAACAATAATAAGCCCTGGGGCGTCTTCGCCGGCCGTGACGTGCCTACGGGCGCCTGCCGTTAATCGGCGTTTTGGAAAGGATACGACGATGAGGACACATTTCAAACCTGCGGCGGTGCTTTTGGCGATCTCGTCGTTCGGCTGCGGGCCGGAGACTCCGCGCGAGGCCGCGATCGAGGAATTGATAAGCGCCACGAATCAAATTGCCGACATCATGGAAAAGATCGAGGACGTACCTTCAGCGCAGGCAGCAAGGCCCAAGCTTGAGGACGCCGTCGCCCGGTTCAAGGCTGCGGAAAGAAGAGGGGGGCTTTTGAGGGGGCCTAGCGCTCAGGAGAGTGAACGTCTCAAAGAAAAGTATGGAGAGAAGAGCAAGCTCGCAAGCACCCGACTCAATGAGGCCGGTTATCGCTTCACGCTTCCGGAAATGGCCCAAGCCACGGCAGAAATCGCATCCATACTTGCGCAGCTAAAATAGGCCGACGTTGTCGGGACAGTAAAGGGGGGCAGGAGCACATGTTGGGCATGCAGGGATGCCCAGGAATGGTAGCTGGCTCATGGAACGGGGCATGCATCACGGGCAGGTCGAGAGAGACACCTTCGCTAGGATCGCTGAAAGATCCACACGTGAAACGGGTCTCACCTGGCCGAACTTTTGAAGGATTAGATCGTGCGGTGACCGAAGGGAGTGGCAGGGCGCAGCGAGAGACCGGTTGACAGAGTGAGCGTTGACCGGTGAGAAGGCCAGCCACGATCTAGTCCAACTAAATGGACCGGAGTCGCGGTTACGGTCCCCGAAAGTGGTGAGTTGATCGGCCGCGACTCGGTCAACATCGTCGTTCGGGCTCAAGAATCGCAGGAGACTGACGTTCGGTCATGGTTCCGGATTTTCCCTGCGGCAATCCCGGAACCGTAGCAGCTATGCGGTCCGGCTTGTCGAGGTGGCGTCGCGCACGGTAGAATTGTGCGTGGCTGGACGTGCAGACCGAAGGGTGAACTGCAGGGATAGTTACGATGGTGGACAGGATTCCTGACGATGCCTTGGTCGTCCGAGGTGGTCGCAACCGCCCACAGGATGTCGAACGCGGGACCGCGACCCATCCGAGCGGCATCACCGGAGTTTCTGTGGAGTGCGCCGCGGACTTGTCCACGGAAGACCTCGCGGCGGGCATACCACATGGGCAAATTGAGGTAACGACCGTGGGTTTGGTCCCGGCGGCTGGCGGTGACGTCGTACGAACTTCCGGGCGGACCTCGCACCATGGGACGCTTACAGGCCTGAAGCCGGAAACGGCTAGTCGGCTCTTGACGCCGACCATTCCGAATCCAGTAGGCCACACCTGATCGGGAGACGACG
>JAPLNJ010000783.1 GCA_026692885.1 Planctomycetota bacterium
CCATCGCGATCAATGCGACTGAGGAACGTCTGCGTCGAGAAGTACTTCCCTGCGCGGGTCCATCATCCGCAGAGCCGTAACCAAGGTCGTGCCGGACGGCGCCATTCGGGGTGAGAGCGATGCGGGGTCTTACGCCGTGCATAGGGTGATCACGATGCGGCGTGATGTCTGACTTCCGCTTGACTGCCGTTGCCGTTTCCCGAAGCTTCTGGAATACTCGCATCGTCGGCGACGATGCGTACTCCCGCTGTCAGCTGCGGTTCCTGTGTATCCTCGGACGAGCCGTTACCAAATGACAACAGGCCCAAACGGTTCAATTTCTTGTACAGAGCCGAGCGACTGATACCCAAAGCTCGAGCGCTAGCCGCGCGATTGTTGTTGTGAGCTCGCAACGTCTCCTGCACAAATTCGCGTTCCGAATAGGCCAGGCGACGGTTGAGGTTCCACTCTGCTGGTCTGGTCAACGAGCCGTTGCCATTCGGCTGCTTCGATCCGTTCATGTTGAGCGCCAGTGAGTCCGGGGTCAGCACGCCGTCAGTAGAGAAGAGCACGGCGCGACGCAACTGATTCTGAAGCTCTCGAAGGTTTCCTGGCCAGTGGTACTGCTTCAGGAGCTCAAAGAAGCCAGCGTCCATTTCAGTCACATGGACGCGGTGCTTGCTACAAATCTCGTCGATCCATCCGGATGCCAACGGAATGATGTCGTGCGGTCGTTCCCGCAGCGGTGGCAAGTGAAACTCCAAAACGTTCAGACGATAGTAGAGGTCCATCCGAAATTGGTTTCTCTCCGCTAGTTCCCGCAGGTCGACGTTCGAGGCCACGATCAGTCGTACATCCGCGATTCTCGTTTCGATTGAACCAACAGGCTCGTACTTCCCAGTCTCGATCACATGCAGCAGCCGCGACTGCTCCTTTTGCCCAAGGGCGTCAATCTCGTCGAGCAAGAGGGTGCCTCCTTTGGCCGCTTCAAATCGTCCCTCGGAACTCCGCACCGCTGTCGTAAAGGCCCCGCGAACATGGCCAAATAGTTCGCTTTCGATCAGGTCGGGCGGCAAAGCTCCGCACGCCGTGGCAAAAAACGGTCCCAGGCGACGATTCGACATCTGGTGGACCAATTGCGCCAAGTAGCTTTTGCCGGTTCCCGTTTCGCCTGTGAACAAGAGTGTGATATCGTGTTTGGCCACACGTTCCAGTTGGTCCAGGATGGGAAACAACGCCTGGGTGTACGTGGCAATCTTCAGCCCGTCCACTTCCATTGCCCGCAGGATCAGACAGCCACCCGACCTGTCGTGACCTCCGTCTCGCGGAACAAACACCTGGGCGAGCGCACCGGGAGCCAGGGGCAATTTCAAGTGCTCAGCTACCGTCCGATCCACGATCCCCCACAAAGACCGGGCATAGCCTCGATCCGTGATGCCAATTGTCTTCGCGTGTATCGCGTCGGCTACACGCTCGAGTTGGCTCAGCAGCTCGAAGACTTCCTGTTCCAACGCCTTCTGGCGACAGTCGACGAATACAATGAGGTCGCTGCGTCCCACCAGATGGCGTAGAGCATCGGCTGGCCTCTCGACCAGCACAATGTCTCCACCGGTCAGCGATCGAACCTGCTCTCCTAGGTTGGCTCGCAGGTCTTCGCACGGGCTAACGATGAGTGCGGTTGTCATGTTGTCCACAATCCCTTACTGGTTGTCCCGAACGGTAGACGCTTCTGGTTAATAATTCCGCGGCCGCTGGCCGCAAAACCGCCGGTCCCTCGCCCGAATTGCATCCGACCCAATGAAACGTGGCCAGGGATCGACAGAGCTTTCAAATAGACAGCCTAGGATGAATAGGTAGCAGAATCAATATGCGATGAATAAATATACTGCAACTTTTCGGCAAGATGAATAGGATGCGAAAAATGACCAGACTTGACAAAGTCCTAATTCTCGCCGAGGCGTTGATCGGGCCTTGATCATAAGGTTGCGCATGGCTGTTGGTGCTGGCAACGGGCCGGGTGGGTGGCGGCGGTAACTAAGCGAAGCCCCAGTAACCGGTTTCTGGGGCACCGCTGCACTCTGCCGCCAGCCACCCTGACCCCCTGCTGCTAGCGTTTTGCGCAACCTTATGATCAAGGCCCGTTGATCGTAACACTGCGAAATGCCGTCACTGGTAGCTGGTCCCGTCCGAGAAGCTCCCGACGTAAGTCGGTGAGAGCAGTCCCGCCAACTCCTAACACCGCGGCGCCTCACCGAGTTCTCCCGACTCGCCGGCTGCCCGCCGCCGGACAGATTGTCCCACTTTGTTGGATGGATGGGGGGTTGGGGTAAGAAACTGGTCTCCAGCGACTTGGGGTTTTCGGGCAGAGTATGGGTGCAAAGAACTGCCCCCCCCAAATCCGGAGATCGACA